>JAUXXD010000008.1 GCA_030681265.1 Candidatus Didemnitutus sp.
GTAATCTCGTCGCGCAGCATCCCAAGCGAATGACACGGCAGACCGATTTCGCGCACTATCGCCGGATCCAACTCGCCGCCGAACACCGCCAGTTCCACATTTTGCGCGTCGCGTCCTACGAGCTGCAATGCTTCGCGCAAATAGCGAAAGCCCTTGCGGGGATCGTTAAAGCCGACCGCGCCAAAGAGGATCAATTTTGCCTCCGTCTGCAACCCGAGCATTCCCCGGGCCTGGGCCTTGGGCCACGGTTGGAAAATCTGCGAATTTACGCCATAGGGAATCACTTCCACCCGCCTGCCCTGCTGCAGCGAACTCGCGCGCGCGCATTGGGCGAGCCACTGGCTGGGCGACACGAGTGTCACATCGAGGTCGGCCCATGCCACCTGCTTGCGCTTCCATGTGCGCCGCGAGAGATCGTTCTCCTTCGTCGAACCGAGCACGGGACATTGACCGCACTGCTGTTGGTAGCGTCCGCAGCCCCCATCGTAGTAACAGCCGCCGGTGAGCGACCACATGTCGTGCAGCGTCCACACGATCGGCATTTTCAAACCGGCCAAATCCTCCGGTCGCATAAAGCCGTGGCCGACCCAGTGGACATGCAACACGTCGGGCGCGGCCGTCTCGATGCGTTGTCGCAAACCAGTCGGCAATCGCGCCGCCATGAAATTGTTGTTTTTAGCCTGCGGGTAGAACCGACTGACGGCGAAGTGTTCGAGCGGCATGCGCGCCTGCGCCGCGAATTTACCGAAACTCGTCGCCGGTTTCCGGATGCCCAAGCCGCGACCGACCTGCTGCTGCACCTCCATCGAGACCTCCGTGCCCGCGTCGCGCAGCGTGCGAAACAAGCGGTGCGCCGCGACGGCGGCGCCCCCGGCGATATCAGTCGTGCTGAGAAAAAGAATTTTCATCTAAAAAAACGCGTTGCCAATTAGTTGTCCAGCTCAGGCCAGTGAGTTTAACCAACGTGCAGCGAGTTCTCGCAAGCGATCGCCGTAATTATGCGAGGCGAGACAGCGTTTATGTCCGCGCTCGGCGATCGCCCGGCGCTCGGCTTCGTGGGTCAGGAGGAAGGTGATTTTCTCCCGTGCTTCCTCGACGTTCCGAAAGGTCACGATCTCGCGATCCACCTCAAATAACTGCGGCAGGTTGGGCTTCCAATCCGTCACGAGGCAGGTGCCCACGCCCGTGCTCTCAAAGAGACGGATATTGGCCGCCTGCTCGCCCGCAGCCGCAATATGGATATTCAATGTCATGCGCGATGCCGCGAGCTGGGAGAACATCTTGATCCCAAAGAGCTCGCCGCGATTTTGTAGACGCAAGCGCCGCGCCGCCAGTGCCGCCGTGGGAAATTCAGAAAATCCGCGCCACTCTCCATGTCGGAGGAAGGATGCCCATTGTCGCATCATTGTTCGATCGCCCGGAATTCCACTAATCCAAGTTGCGATAGGCAATTCTGCCGCGAGTTTCGCCAATGTCTTAGCCCGCTCTTGATGTCCGATGCGCAATTCCAATCCACCGACAAAAGAAAGTTCAACCGATTCCGTGACGATCGGCAAGCGCTCCAAGATGCTCGGCTCAAATCCAAACATCATCCAATGGGAGTTGGCCCCCTGTTCGGCGTAGAACTTCGCCGAACTCTGCAAACAAGTCAGGACAAGATCGGACTCATCCGAAATCTGTCGAGAGTGCCGACCGATGCCGTCGTAGGTCATGACAAATAAACGACCGTTGGCAATTTGACGGCACTTTGCCCGCAACCGCACATCGACTTCATGCGCGTGCGCGTAAAGCAGACGCGGTGCGAAGTGGCGAAATTGCGCCAAAAATATCTCCTCACGCCAGTTTGCCTCCTGATAACGCACTCCGTGCTCTGCCGCCCACTGCTTTTGCATCGGCTCCGCATTGATGACCAACTCCGTTACCGCAAACCTGCCATCACTCCCCCCAAGGTGGCGGCTCCACGAATCGGATAAGGCAAACCCATCCGCCATTAAGGCCGCGTGTTGCTGCGCATAACTCGCCGCGCGCAACTGAGGATGGCGTCCGTAAAACCACGCCAAATAACGTGGGTAATACGAACTCGCCTTGAGTAATGTCGGCATGGTTAGCCCGCAATCGGGGCTTCAGCAATACGCTCGAAGCTGTAGTTGAGCCGGTCGATTTCGAAGATGCGATAGCCGCGCGCCTTAATGCCATTGATGACGGAGCGCACACGCTGCCAATTCTTGGAGGACGTGAGCGGATTCAATTCATCAAATTCCACGAGTAAAATACGCGGAGTTGCCGTCGCGAGCAGATGTTCGAGCACCTGCATTTCCGCGCCTTCAATATCCATCTTCACCAAGGCTGGTTGCGCACCGCCGACTCGTTGCTGTAGCGTGGGAAAAGTCAGGCACTCCGCCGAAAAACCAACCTTGGTGCTCTGGTTCAGCACAAGGGAATGGGACACATGATTTCCTTCGACAGGAGCGAAAAACTGCATTGTGCGATCTTCGGTCCAAATTCCCACGGGATGAAAGGTAACCGCCTCACGGTCCGCCTGAGGCAAGCTTTGGTAATGCGCAATCGCCCGCGGCGTGGGATCAAACGTATGCACTGTGCAACCACACTCACGGTGGAGTGCGATATCAAAACTGATATCCTCTCCCGCACCGAAACAATAGCACACCTCACCCGTGCGCGGGCCATCCGCAGGGACAATCCAGCCACACGCGCTCGAACCAAGTTGCCGTGCCCCAGCCCGACGATGAATGCGGGAACGAGAAACCAAATCGTAAGCTAAAAAGCGGCGCACCGCCATGGTGGTCCGCACTCGAATGGCTTTAAAAATATGGCTCATGGATTTTAACCGCGTCAGCTTTTCCTACCGAGACGGACTAGTAGTCTCAACCAGTGGGTGATTCGCGGAATGTTGTTAAAGGTGCGATTTAGGTTCGGGTAATCCGAATATTCCTTCGCCTCAGCCTGCATCATCGCGTCAAATTCGGATTCGCTCAGCCGTAGTTTTTTCACGAAGAACTGGCGGTCCTGCTCCACCATCTCCGGCGGGCACGGCGGACGCGCCAACTCGGTGAGCGCCTGCGCGCGGTCCAGTTGTCCCGACCAAATCAAGCCGGACAAGTGGAGCCGGCGCTTATCGAGCGCGAACTTGCGGGGGAGAATGTAGCTCTGGTGAAAGCGCGTAATCACCGACTCGAAATGTTTCCCCTCGTAGGGACGCCAACCAAGCCGCTCCTGCAATTCGGCGATGGCCGCCTTCTTGTCGTAAGCCAGGAAATTCAGCGGATCGAACCGCTTGATCTTCACTTTGCGCTCCAGCCACATCCGTTTCAGGATGCCCATCATCGGGTAGGTCTTCAGCCGCACACTGCCGAAGCGACGATGCACGGCCTTCAGATGCACGAGATCGGAATAGCGGTAGCCGTAGCCAAAACGATACTTACTCTTCTCGCCAATCGGGCAGCACGCTTCGGTGGCGTTGTTCACGCCGCTCATCAGCCACGGAATTTTCTGCGCTTCCGCCTCGCGGTAAATGCAGGCGAAGATTCCGTGGTCGGACGGCGCTTCGAGGTTGGCCAGACCCGCCTTGAGAAAGCTCAATTGCAGATCGCGGAACTCCGGCCAGTCCACCACGTAGGTGTGCAGATCGAAACCGAGCTTCTCGCACACGACCTGAATGTTGTGGTTCGCCAACTCGGTGTTCCAGCCATTGTCGAACTGCACGAGCAACGGACGCAGGCCCCAATCTTTGCACTTCAATGCCAGGTAACTGCTGTCCACGCCGCCACTCAGGCCCAGAATGCAATCGTAGTCGCGCCCCTTCCCGTCGGCGCGAATCGCTTCCAAAAGTGCGGTGAGTTTGCGCTCCTTTTCCGCCGACGCCAATTCCACCGCCTTGACCTTGAGATCGTAGCCGCGACAGAAATTGCACGTGCCTTCGTCGTCGAATTCGATCTCCACCATCGACGTGTCCATCACACAACGTCGGCACTCGCGATAGCCCGGCATCCCCGGAACAAATTGCCCGGCCAGTGCGGGTGTGTTGCGAATCCAGTTAGCCATGTGATTGAAAGGCGCGACGGATGTCATCGAGCTTGGGATAAGTGATCAGCACGGCGCGGTGTTTGCCGTGAAAAACAAAGAAGCTGCCCGCCGCCGCCGCGTCGGCTCCGGCTCCGATGGCCGCCACAAAATCCTCCAGTTTGCCCGCGCCGCCGAGGGCCACCACCGGCACACTGACCGCGCCCGCCACGCTGCGGATGAGCTCCAGATCATAGCCGGCCTGGCCGCCGTCGGCGGTGATCGATTGCACGACGATTTCGCCCGCGCCTTTGCTGGCCGCGCGCTTCGCCCACTCGACCGGGTCCACGCCCGTGTCCACCGTGCCGCCCGCCACATAGACACGCGGTTTGCCGAGCCAATTGCGTTTCACGTCCATGCACGCCACGACGCTTTGGCAACCGGCGATGTCCGCCGCGCGCGAAATCAGTTCCGGTTGCGAATGCACCGCCGTGTTCAAGATCACCTTCTCCACTCCGCAACGAAACAGCGTGCGCACCTGCTCGAGCGTCGTGATGCCACCACCGTAGCCCAGCGGCATGAAACACTCGCCGGCCAACTCAGCCACGCGGTCGAAATCGGGCCCGCGGCCATGCTGCCACGCTTCGATGTCCACAATCACCACTTCGTCCACTTCCTTGTCGTTGAAAACGCGCAGTGCGTTGATCGGATCTCCGACGTAACGCCGGTCTTTGAAGCGCGCGGTTTTCACCACGCCCGACTCGGTCAGCAACAGCACCGGAATAATGCGCGGAGGATGCATCATGGCGTCAGCTTGGCAAAGTTATCGAGGAGCTTCATCCCGTAACGGTGGCTCTTCTCCGGGTGGAATTGCACGCCGTGCAACGAACCACGCCGCACCGCACACGTGAAAGCGAAACCATAATCCGCCTCGGCGGCCCGCTCGTCCGGATTCTCACACTGGCAATGGTAGGAATGCACGAAATAGAACCGCGCCTGCTCCTCGAGTCCGGCGAAGAGCGTGGTGCCCGCCGCGAGCGGACGCACCGAACGCCAGCCCATGTGCGGAATCTTCGGCGTCGGCACGTGCGTGGCGGGAAATTGAAACCGGATCACCTGCCCCGCCACCAAACCGAGTCCGGGCAACCTGCCTTCTTCGCTGCCGCCGAAGAGCAACTGCATGCCAAGACAAATGCCAAGCAAGGGGCGTGCTGCGCCGCTGCCTTCGTTGCGCAACGCGTCGGTCCAGCCCAACTCTCCCAAGCGGCTCATGCCTTCATCGAACGCACCGACCCCGGGCAAAATAATCCGGTCTGCTGCGGTTGCGTCGGCGGGCGTGCGCGCCATCTCCGCGCGATGTCCCAGCCGACCGAGCATGTTGCGAATCGAAGAGGGATTCCCCATCCCGTAATCAATGATGGCGATCATTGGGCGGCCTTCCCCCGCGCGAACCGGCGCGCCATGACGAGTTCGAACAAATACTTCACCGAATAGATGCCCGAGTAAGCCATGATTGCGTGATTGGCCGTCCAACCGGAACCGGTGCGACCGGCCCAGAGAAACGTGGAGACCATCGTGATGATCAGCACGACTTGCACGCCGAGATCGACGCCTTGGCGTTGCGCGATGAAGAACATCGAGCTCAGCGGACTCGACACAAAGCGGAGCCCGAGCGCTGGCACGAGCAGCCGCACATACTCACCGCTCTCCTTCCATTCCGCGCCGAAGACCAACGCGAAAACCCAGGGCGACAACCACGCCGCGAGCACGAAGGCCGGCAGCGACATCCAGAAGAGCCGCTTGAACGTGCGGTCGAAGAGCGCGAGGCAATTGCCGTCGCGCGCATATTCCGCACTCGCCTGCTGGCGAAACACATCGCCCACCGAACCGGCGACGAGCGAGAGCGGGAGATTGGCCATGCGTTGCGCGAGCGAGAACAGTCCCAGCGTCGTCGCCCCAAACAGCGACGAGAAGAAAAACACCGGCACTTGCGCCGCGCCGGACTCGACGACCGCCGAACCGGTCGAGTAGAGCGGAAATCCGCGCTGCGCGTAGGCTTGGGCGCGCAGGTCGCTCCAGCGCAATTGCCGCAGGTCCGCCGCCGATTCCCGCCAGATATGCACGCCGAGAAATACCGTGCTGACTACCAAGCCAAGGAGCAGACCGCCGATCAGGCCGAATTGCAGAAAACCCCAGACACCGAGC
The DNA here is from genome assembly GCA_030681265.1 of Candidatus Didemnitutus sp. Taxonomy (GTDB): domain Bacteria; phylum Verrucomicrobiota; class Verrucomicrobiia; order Opitutales; family Opitutaceae; genus Didemnitutus. Next base: position 6,226 of record JAUXXD010000008.1, read on the forward strand.
GCGATGTTAAACACCGCGGCGACCACCGCACGCAACACGCCGTTGAACGACACCATCCGGAATTCCTTCATGCGCAGGAGCCAGTAACGCGCCGCCGTGGCAAAACCGGTGACGAACAACGCTCCCGGCACATACCACAACCACGCGGCGAGACGCGGTTCCTTCAGCGCCACCACGAGCGCGTCGCCCAAGAGCCAGATCACCGGGAGGAGCAACAATCCGAAGCCGAATGCGATCAACGTGCAGAGCGCCAGCAACGCGAGCCCCTGGCGGTGTTCTGCGGGCAACGTGATCGCATATTCATAACGCGCGCAGACGACAGAGCCGAGCAGCGCAGTGAGGGAAACAAACAACGCGTAAACGCCGAAATCCGCCGGATCATACAAGCGCGTCAGCACCGGCGACACCAGAATGCCGATGGCCTGAGCCGCGATTGTGCCGGTGAGAATCACCAGCACGTTGCGCGAGAAGTCGCTCAACTTTAGCCGGGAAATCAACTGCGGAAGAACGCCTTAATTTGCTCCGCCACGTAGGCGATCATCTCCTCCGTCATCTCCGGATAGATCGGCAGCGAGAGAATGCGCGATTGGTGCGCGTAGGCCACGGGGAAGTCCGCCGTGGTGTGACCGAGATAGGCATACGCCTGCAGAAACGGCAACGCCACCGGGTAGTTCAACACCGTCGGCACGCCACGCTCTTTCAAGAACGCCATCAACTCGTCGCGGCGCTCCGTGCGAATCACGTAGAGGTGATACACGTGGTCGCGCCCCTCGGCGACCTTCGGCGTCACGAGGTCGCCCACGCCAGCAAGCAATTCGTTGTAGCGCGCGGCGACGCGTTGGCGCGCCTCCGTCCACTTGGACAAGTGCGGTAATTTCACGCCGAGCACCGCCGCTTGCAAGCCGTCGAGACGGCTGTTGATGCCTTCGATCTCGTGCTCACCTTTCTTGATGCCGCCGTGGCGCGCGAAGCACGTCATGCGGCGCGCGAGTTCCGCGTCGTTGGTGATTGCCGCACCGGCGTCGCCGTAAGCGCCGAGATTTTTGCCGGGATAAAAGGAGAACGACGCCACGCGGCCCATCGTGCCGGTGAGGCGGCCTTTGTAGCGCGCGAGATGCGCCTGCGCGCAATCTTCCATCACCCACAAATTATGTTTCTCTGCGAGCGCGAGAATCGGATCCATGTCCGCGGATTGGCCATAGAGGTGCACCGGAATGATACCCTTGGTGCGCGGCGTGATCTTGGCGGCGATCAGGGCTGGATTGATCGTGTAGGTGTCGGGGTCGGTATCGACAAACACGACGCGCGCGCCGGTTTGGCTGATCGTCTCGGAGGTGGAAATCCACGAGTGCGCCGTGGTGATTACTTCGTCGCCCGGACCCACGCCCATCGACTTCATCGCGATGTAGAGCGAGTCGGTGCCGTTGGCACACGCGAGACAGTGCGACACGCCGAAGAGTGCGGCGTAGTCTTTTTCAAACTTGTCCACGAACGGCCCGCGAATATAGGCACTGTCGCGGATAACTGCGGCAATGGCGGCGTCCATCTCATCCTTGAGGGTGAGATACTGCGCGTGAAGATCGACGAACTGGATTTTCATGAGGAGTGGGCTGCGAGAGAACGGATGTGAGTTAACGAAAATTTAGAGTGACCGGAGCAATCGCGCCGGATTGCCGACGTAGACGCCGGGCTCGGTGATGTCCTTCGTGACCACGGCACCGGCACCGATCACCGCGCCGTCGCAGATGCGCACGGGCATGATGGTGGCGTTGGAGCCGAGACTGACGCGGTGGCCGATCGTGGTGGAGCACCAGAGTGATTTGTCGCCGCGCGCCGGTCCGCCGTGGGCGAAACGATCGTTGATGAACATGACGCCGTGGCCGATGAAGCAGTCTTCGCCAATCGTCACGAGTTCGCAGATGAAGGCGTGCGACTGCACCCGCGTGCGTGCGCCGATCCGCACATCCTTCTGAATCTCGACAAACGGACCGACAAAAACGCCGTCACCGAGCTCGCAGCCGTAGACGTTGGCCGGTTCCACGATGGTGACGCCGCGACCGCAACGCACGTTGACGATGCTGGCCTTGAGCAAGCGCTCCGGCTGGCCGCTTTTTGCATTGGACTCTGTTTCGTTGTTCATCACGTAAAAGTAAAGTTCCTCGGGGCAAGTCCCGAGGCATTCACCGCAAAGAGCATTTGTTGGTTTTGGTGGGAGCGAGCTTGCTCGCGACGGAGGACAGTCGCGAGCAAGCCCGCTCCCACAGTTTCAAGCCAAGCCGAAGCCAGTTTCGAGGTATCGGACCCATTGCGAATCAGCGTCCGGCCTGCTCCAATATGCTGACGACTTTGCGCGCGTGGTCGATGCCGGTAATGCAGGGTGCGCCGGTGCGAATGCACTCGGCGAAGTGCTGCGCTTCGGTGCGCAGCGGCTCGACGAAATTGATCTGCGGCAACAGCACATCGCCCGCGCGGTAAGCAAACGTCGGCATGCCCTGCTTGTCGTAATCCATGTTTTGCCCGAGCACGGCTTTGCGATCGATGCCTTTGTCGTAGATCGCGATCTTGTCATCCGCCGCGTCGTCGTAGATCACCATCTTCTGCGAACCGACCACGACCATCTTCCGCGTCTTCTGCGGATCGAGCCAGCTCACGTGGATGTTCGCCATCACCTTGTTGGGATACTTGATGTTGAGGAACACGACGTCATCGATGCCGGGCTGGATGAAATCCATGCCGAGGCGCACGACGCTCGCCGGCTCCGGATCGCCCAGCCAATACTGGATGATGCTGATGTCGTGCGGCGCGAAATTCCACAGCGCGTCGATGTCGGAGCGGATGCGGCCGAGATTCAGACGCTGGCTGTAGATGTAGCGCACGTCGCCCAAGTCGCCGCGCTCGATCATGGCCTTCACGTAGCGCACAGCGCTGTTGTAGAGGAAAGTGTGGCCCGTCATCACCACGAGGCCGCGTTGGGCGGCTTCGGCGGCGAGAATGTCGACTTCGCTGACCTTGGTCGCGAGCGGCTTTTCCACGAAGACGTGTTTGCCCGCCTGCAATACGGCGAGCGCGAGCGCAAAGTGCGACTCGGCCGGCGTGGCGATGATCACGGCGTTGACTTCGGCGTCGGCGAGGACGACCGCCAAATCCGCGACGGCGCGCGTGGCGGGAAAATTGGTTTCGACGAAGTGCCGACGCTCGGCGCTGGAATCGACCAGATATTTCACGCGGCAATTCTTCAACGAGGAGAAATTGCGGAGCAGATTCGGTCCCCAATAGCCGCAGCCGATCTGCGCGAAGGTAAGTTGGTCGTTTTGCATCAGGAAAAAGGGAGCGGTCAGCGTTGGCCGAGCTTCGCCCCGTCACTTCGCGGGGCGAGGTGGCGAGGACGATAAACTGTGACGGGAGCCGCCATGGGGCGGGCTCGGCAACTCAGGCACCGAGCTTCAAAATGGTGCGGACGACGGGCAGGAGCGTCCGCGCTTTGTTGTTCCAATCCGCTAAAGACTTCAGGCGATGCTTCACGATCGCCGCTTCACTGGCGCTGCCCGGCACGGACCGCTCCAGCGCATCCAGACGGCCGCGGCCGGCGGTGAGTTGTTTTTCGAGACGTTGCTCGATGAACCGTTGCACGAGTTTGCGCATCTGCAGGTCGGGCTCGAACAAGGCCGTGCGATCCGAATCGGAGGACACTTCCTTCAACGCACCAACATCGCGCAGCACGCGCAGACCCTGGCTCACCGAACCTTTGCTCAGATTCAAACGCTGCTCAATGTCGCCAAACGACAGCGGTGCAGGCGACGCGAACACGATGCCGTAAATCGCGGCCACCGACTTCGGCACGCTGAGCAACGTCGCCGCCGCCACAAAGAAATCCACCATCTGAATCTCAAACGCCACCACCTCGGACGGCCGATCCCCCGCCACGACCAATCCGGTCGTCCCAGGCTGCTCAGCAGTGGATGTGGTGCGGGCCATGCACGAGAGAAAGACAGGTCCGGCTGTTTGTTCAATTCAAAATGAAGTAAACAAAGCAAAAAATCCGGCCGCCCCGCTCCGCCACCGTCTCCGAGGCAACCGAGCAAGCTTGTCCGCGAGCCGACGACTCTCTTTTCTGCCGAAACGTGCTGCGTCCCTCTCTTCCCACTTTCGTGCTGTTTGTCTTGCTGCTCGCTGGCTTAGTCGCGGGCGGCTGCCTCTGGCGCGAGGCCTCCACCCCGGCGCCCCATGCATGGCTCGTCTTCCACCAACGGAGTGTGCCCCGACCGCTTCTCCTCGCCGCCCACGCCGATGCAAACGAGCGCCGCGCCGCCCAACTTCTCGCCGAAACACTCGCCGCCGCCGCCGGCGTGCCGCGCGCTTATTTCCCGATACGCCGCGCCACTGCGTCCGTCGCCACTCCCGGCACGATTCGTCTCGTCGCGAAATCCGACGCCACTTCCGCTGCTCGTCCGACCGCCGAGACCCTTCTGCAACGCGGTGTCGGCTATGAAGTCAACGCCGCCGGCCTCACGCTTTGGGCCAACCACCGCGACGATCTCCCGGCAGCGGTCGCCTGGTTTCTCGCCAAGGAATTACAGGCGCGCTGGTTCATGCCCGGCCGCCTCGGCCGCGAACTGCCGCGCCGTTCCCGCTTCGCGCTGCCGTTTGGTTCGGCGTCAGTGACGCCCGGTTATTTTTCGCGCCACTTGCACGGTCTGCGCTCACCGGCAGAACAAAACTGGTTCGCCGCCAATCAGCTCAACAATCTCGTCGTCCACGGGCACACCGCTTCGCAGTTGCTTACGCCCGCGGATTTTCAGCGCGACCCACGGCTCGCGCCGGAGTGGAACGGCGAGCGTTACCTGCCGCAGAGCAAACTCGACCAGAGTTGGCAGCCGGATCTGACGCAGACCGCCACGTCGGACCTGGTCAGTCGCGCGCTCGCGAAGCAATTCACCAAGGAACCGCGCCGCTTGGCCGCCGCTTTCGGCCAAAACGACAATTGGCGCTGGGATCAGAGTGCGGCGACCCTCGCCGTGAATGCGCCGCACCGCTATTTCCGCCGCTATCCGGATTACAGCAACACCCTCTTCGCCTTTCTCAATCGCGTCGCAGCCGACCTGAGCCCGACATTTCCCGACCGCTTCGTTTCCACTTACGCCTACCAATGGACGGAGAACGTGCCGCGTTTCGCGGTGCATCCGCAGGTGCTGCCCATGCTCACGGCCGATCGCAGCCAGTGGTTTGACCCGGCCTACGCGGCAGAAGATCAGGATTTGATCCGGCGTTGGAGTCTGGCGGGGCCGCGCATCTTCGGGATTTACGATTACTACTATGGACGGCCCTTTCTTGTGCCGCGCCCGACGCTCTACGCAGTGAGCCAATCCATTCCGTTCGCCCATGCCGCAGGTGCCCGTGCTTTTTTTGCCGAATGCAGCCCGAATTGGGGGCTCGATGGGCCGAAGGCATGGCTCGCTGCGCAACTCCTTTGGAATCCCGCCGCGGATTCCACGCAACTGCTTGACGACTACTACGCGCGTTTCTGGCGCGAGGCGGAGGGCCCGATGCGCGAGTTCTTCGCGATTTGCGAACGCCAATGGCTCAACCAACCCAAACCCGCCTATTGGCTGCGCTATTTCAAGGACGACCATCAACGCTTCCTCTTCCCTCCCTCGGTGCGCCGCGAACTTGGGACGCAACTCGAGCGCGCCGCCGCGCTGACCCGCTCCGCTATCGTGCGCGAACGCCTCGCGTTGGTGCGGGCCGCGTTCACCGTCACCGAGCGGTTTTGCCACCATGACGAGACCCGTGATGCGCTGTCACGGCTCGCGTTGCAACCACCCGCGCCGACCGACGAGTTACTCCGCGCCTTCGCCGATTTTTCCGCCGCCCGGCGCGACTTGCTCGCCGAGCACGCCCGCGTGAAGCGCGCCTATCCCCTCGCGATTGCCGGCGACCTCCTCGGCGATTACCTGCGCAATGATCCGCGGCCGCGCGTGCTGCTGGAACTGGCCCGCCGCAACGTCACTGGGCTGGTCGATGACGAGTTGCGCCAGCGACTTTTTGCCGGTCGCACGCCCGGACCGCGCGAGCTCACGGCGGCGGCCCCTTCGCTGCTGGCCGACGGCGGCTTCGCGACCTTGCGCGAGCGACGCGCACACCCGTTCACACTGGTCGATTGGAACGAAGGCGACAGTCCCTGGCTCGGACGCAGCGAGCCGTTTGAGAGGCGGCGCATGGAATTGCGCGCACAGACTGGCGGCGGCCAAACGATTCATTTCAGTGACTGTAATCAAGAAGCGGTCGGCCAGTGGCTACCGGTCGAGGCCGGCGCGCTGTTTCACGCGTCGGTCAATGTGCGCGGGCGCGTCAGTCCCGGCAACATGACCTATCTGCTGGTGATGTTCGTCGACGCCGACGGTAAGTTCACTGACCTCGGGCACATCGATCGGCTGCCAATCGGCCAGTGGGACGAGCCGACGAGCCTGCAACTCGTCGTGCGCGCGCCGGCCAACGCCGTGCGACTCGGCTTCGTGGTGCGGGCGCTCTGGCAAATTAACGATGACTACGTCGAGTATTCGGAGGCCAGTTTACGACGCTTGCCGTGACGAGTCGGCGGCGGCCCTCACCCACCACAGAGCGCAGCAGCGGCCGTGAGTAACTTGGCTTCCTCGGGCAAAAGCGCCGCTGGCGGCGGCGCGCGACGCAACGCGGCGCGCGCCTCTTTCTCGCGGCCGGCCGAGGCGTAAATGAAAGCCACATACGGTGCGCGCTCGGGGTGATTGCGTTCCGCCTCCGACAATTCGTCGATCAATTCGGCCGCTTCCGCCGCGCGCTGCAAGAGGCACAAGGCAAACGCGTAGTTCGTCTTGTAGTAGGAATTTTCCGGTCGCTTCGTGTGCAGCGCCTGCAAGGTGCGCGTGGCTTCGTTGGGTCCGGTGGTCGGCGTGGCGAGCAGCGCGAGGAGCGCCCAATCCTGCAGTTTCGACTCGAAGCGCACCGAGCCGTCGTTGAACAACCGATAAAGATCGCGCAAGCCGCGCGTGTCGCGTTCCGCGCGTAGTTCTTTGGCCAATTGCAGAAACGTGACGCCGTCGTTCGGGAACCGGCGCACGATTTGCAGCAGTGCGTCGCGGCGGGCCTCTGGCCAAGACCAGGCACTCGCGAGATGCGAAAGCGCGCGGAGACCGATGGCCGCGTTGGCAGACTCTTCGAGCGCATGCAGCCAGACGCGCCGCGCCACGTCGGGCTCGCCGTATTCGCGGGCGACGCGCGCGGCGAAGGCGAAGTCGAGCGACGTCGGCACCACCGCGCCCCACGCCCCGTCACCGATCAGCGCGCGCAATTGTTCCCAATCGCGACTGAGCGCCGCCACTTCCGCGCGGATCGCCCCCACCGCCGGCAACTGCAACACTTCGGGCGACAACTGCGCGAGCCACTGCCGCGCCTCGGCGGCACCTTGCTGCAACAGCAACCAGCGCGCGTATTGCACCGAAGTTAGTGGATCGATCTGCGCGCGTGCGGCAATACGTTCGCGCATCGCCGGCTCCAATCCAGTCGCCGGATGCGCCAGCCGCTGCGCCGTCGCGGCGTTGAGCCAATCGGTAAAGGTCGCGCCGGGCGCTTCCGAGAGCGCGCGGGAAAATTCATCGGCGCGCAACGGATCCCGCCGCGCCACCGCATCCGATACCAGCACGCGTAACGCCGGCACGCGTTGCTCCGCGTCGTTGGCCAATCCCTCCAACTCGCGCCGCGCCGCACGTTGTTGTTCGGCGTCGGGAAAATTCAACCGCAACGCCGCCTGCAACAACCGCAGTTCCGCAGTCACTCCGACCATCGCAAACAACTGCGTTAATGCACGGTCCGCTTCGGCGAATTCTCCGGCAATCAACGCATAGGCCGCCAACGCGCGCAGGTAGGCTTCGGTTTGCTTTTCCGTGGTCGAACAACTCGCGAGGGCCGCTCGTGCAGTCGCGGTGTCACCGAATTGCAACGCAGTCGTCACGACGGCGAGTCGCAACGACAACTTTGTCGGCTCCAGATCCGCCGCCAATCGCCGCGCTTCGACCGCCTCGCTCGAATTCACCAATTCCAAATAATCCGCCAACACCGCATACGCCGCCGCGGTCGGTTCACCGAGAAAAGCCACTTGTAACGCAACCTGTGCATTCTGGTGGTCAGCGCGGCGCATGAATTCGCGCGCTTGCTCGACTGCCCGGGCCGATTTCCACGTGCGAAACAGTGGCTTGCCCTTCCAGGCCAGACCGACGCCCGCGAGCGCGACGACCAACAACCCGAGCAGCACCCAACTATCACGCCGATGCAGCCAACCCATCACCCGATCGTGCCACAGCCGGACATCGACCAACCGGTTTCTCAGCCAATTAAATCTGCGCGGCGCAGTCATGGCGTGTTCGGTCCCGCTTCGCGTTTTTCGCCGGTGTCGGCGAAGTAGGCCGCTTCGGCTGCCGGTTCAAGTTCCCGCCACGCTTGCCGCGCGCGTTGCCCCAAGCCAGCGTTGCCTTGGTGCCGCGCCCACAACGCGAATTGCCGCGCGGTGGGTCGATTGTCGCCAGGCAAAGCCAGCACCCGCTCGAAACTTTGCCAGGCAACGTCACGCAGCTCGAGGCTCACGGCCATGCGCAGCAACACCTGTTGCGCGCTCCGCTCTGAGCCTGCCGCGACGAGTGCAACGCGCCACAACTCGCGCGCCAGCACCGTTTGCTCACGCTCGCTCGCCAACCGCGCGGCGAAGGCGAGTTCCAAAATCTCCGGCTTGATTGGTCCCCACCCGCCCCCGGCCAAACGGCGACGTAATTCCTGGCGTTTTCCTGTCGCCACAAGCAGCGCGACTTCGCGCAGGGCAAAGCGCCCGTCATCCCGCAATGCCGGCGGCACTCGGTCAAGCCAGCGCTGCGCGTCAACCAAACGACCTTGCACGATCAACCAGTCCAAATATGCGAGCGCATCGTCTGTTCCGTTCGTGGCAAACGCCGCCAAACGCGCTTCGGTTTCACTGGTCGATTGACCATTGACGAGTTGCAACGTCGCCAGGTGCAGCAGGCTATCGAGGCGGCCTTGCCGCGCGGCCCACGCTTCCGTCCAACGCAAGGCCGTGCGCGGGTCGCCAGACCACAATGCCAGCAACCTCACCACCTCCAGTGACTCCGGAGCGGAAGACTCGGCGAGACGCTCCAAGGTCCGGGCCGCGGCAGGCGGTGGTTCTTTCGGATAATGACTCAGCAACTTCAGTGCGGCGCGCTGCAGTTCTGCGCTGAGTGCAACACGAGTTGGCCCGTGCCCGCGAATCGTCACCTCCGCCGGTTTGTCACCGAGTAGTTGGGCAATCAGTTGCGCTTCGACTGAATCGAGGGCGCTCGGTCTGGAGCGGGCGAGTTGCGCCCGAGCACCGTCGCGATCGCCTTGCGCCCAACGCAGGGCCAGCCCGGTTTCCCAAGGCGCGGTCGCCGCAGGTAAGAGGACGAGTGCATCGCGCAGCAGTTGCGCGGCGGCTGAATTATCGGACCACCGCACTAAGTGGGCGGCGGCCACCCACAATTCGGGCTCGGCGGGGAAGGCTTGTGCCACTCGCCGCGCTTGCACCAAGCCATTCGGAGCGTTGACCACCGGCACGGTGAAATCGCGGCCGATGGGAGACTCAGCCGCGGTTGCGCGCGTTCGTTCGTCAGGTTCGGAATGCCGCCATTGCCAAAACAGGGCGCCACCGATCACAAGCAGCACCAAGGTGAAGATGCCCCAAACCCACAGAATCCAGCGGGATTCGTCCGGCCATTGATCTGCCCAGCGGCGAAAAGTGTCTCTTAACATGGTGCGCGCAGGTAAGGTCTAAAGGACACGAGGACGATTTGCCCGCCAACTGCGCGCGGCGCAATCCTGCGTTGCGCTCATCCCGCGCCGCGCACCAATCCGAGCCGCCGTCCAGCTCACACTGTTGGCAGAACGTCGGGCGCCCGACGCCGACGCGCATAGGTAAGCGCACCGACCGCGCCGAGCGAAATAACCAGCGTCGCCACCGTGCCAGCTTCCGGCACCGGCACCACCGTCGGCGAAGTCGCCTGGGTGATATTCACGCCCGATTGCCAAATCAAACTGTCGCCGGAGATGAAATTGGAAACGTGCACGCCCCCGTCGATCTGGATCGCGCCGTTTTGCGCCAGGAAAACACCCATCGTGTCCGAGTGACCCGTGGAAACCATCTTCTGACCGGAGCCAATCATGTTGAACAACACCGCGTCAGGCGACACGCCGTTGAGCACGATGCTCGAGCGGCTGAAATTGATTTGCCCGTAAATGTTGAAAACAAACACGTCGCTGGCGGTGCCGCTCAGTGTCAGTGAATTGCGATCTAACGCGAAATTTCCAGTAATCTGATAAACGTTCATGCCTCCACTGCCGGCCAGTGTCGTCGAGCCGAGCGAGGCGAGCGTGTGATTCGGCGTCAGGCCGGCGTAGTAGTTGGCTGCGTTTTGTGCGTCCGTTACCGCTTGGGGGATCCCAGCAAAAGGCACGTGAACACCATCAGTGGCCGAGCTCCCGCCACTCAAATTGATCTGTGCCCCGACGCCGCCATAGATGCCGCCGGAAATCTCGGCTCCGCCGCTGAAATTGAAAACACCTCCAGCGACGATGCCGATGTTGCCGTTTACCACCGACGAAATCTTGCTGAGGTCGAACGAGACGGGCGCCGCCGTGAGTTCTAAGCCAGCGTAGCCCGCCGCCGCGCCGAGATTGAGCATTTGCGCGAACGCCACCACGGGCAACCCGGCGCCAACCATCAGGCACTGAAACAGCCAATGGAACTGGTGGACAAATCTCACGAGACAGGAAATAGGGTTAATCACCTAGTAATACAAGGGTGAAAATGGTAAATAAAATGCAAAATTACAGTCTTTCTACCTAAATTTATTTCAGGTGAGTAATTTGGACATGTTAGGCAAAATCTCGGTTTTCGATCGCCTGCGGGCTAGGACGACGGCTGTGCCCGCTGCTTGCGCTGCGCGAAATGCTTCCGCACCTCCGCCAACGGTTTCGAGGTTAGCATCTGTTCGCGGGTCAGCCAGCCTTTGCGGGCAACGGCGACCCCTGCATGGAAATAGGCGAGTTGCGCCACGGTGTGCGCGTCGGGATTGATGCTGCAAAGGAGGCCTCGCTCTGCCGCCCGCCGCCAGTGCCGCCAGTCCAAATCGAGGCGCCACGGACTGGCGTTAATCTCGATGATCACGCCGTGCGCGATCGCCGCATCGATCACGCGGTCGAAATCGATTTCGTAACCCGGCCGTTCCAACAACAGCCGCCCCGTCGGATGCGCCAGCATCGTCGTATAGGGATTTTCAATCGCACGGATGAGTCGCGCCGTCATCTCCTCGCGCCCCTGACGAAACGCTGAATGCACCGCGACCACCACGTAGTCGAGTTGCGCCAGTATCTCGTCGGCGAAATCCAACCGCCCGTCCGGCAGAATATCGCACTCCGTCCCGGCAAAAACATGCGTGGCAAAACGCTGCGACGCGTTGAGTTGGCGGATCGCTGCCACCTGCGCCAGCAAGCGCGTCTCATCGAGACCGCGCGCCTGCACACTCGACTTCGAGTGATCCGCGATGCCGAGATAGTCGAGACCGAGGGCCTGCGCTCCGGCGACCATTTCCTCGAGCGTGTTGTGTCCGTCCGATTCGGTGGTGTGATTGTGAAACACGCCGCGAATCTCCTTCGCTTCCACCAAGCACGGCAGCGCGCGCTGCTCCGCCACGTCGATCTCGCCCAGCCCTTCCCGCAATTCCGGCGGTATTTCCTGCAAGCCGAGCGCAGCGAACAATTCCGCTTCCGACGTGATATCCGTGCGACGGCCCATTTGCTCGGCTTTCTCCTTCGCCGTTCCCACGCCTTCCGCCGGCACCAGCCCCCACTCGCTCATGCTCAGGCCGCGCGCGAGTGCGCGTTGGCGCATCTGGACATTGTGCTCCTTCGAACCGGTGAAGTGATGCAGCGCGAACACGAATTGCTCCGGCGGCACCAGTCGCAAATCGGCCTGAATCCCCGACTGCAACCGCACGCTCGCCTTCGTCGCACCTTGCGCGGTGATTTCCTTTACCTCCGGCCAGCGCACAAACCAATCCACCACCGGTTGCGCGTCTTCCGTCGCCACCAAAAAATCTAAATCGCCCACCGTCTCCATCCGCCGCCGCAAACTCCCCGCGTGCTCCGCCTGTTGCACCTGCGCCAACGCGCGCAAGCCCGCCAGAATCGGCTCGGCTGTCGCAAACGCCTCCGCCCACAAGTGCCGTTGCCCATACGCCTTCCGGTTGGCAATGCCTTCGAGAATTTTTTCCTGCGTTTTCTCACCGAAACCCGCCAACGCCGCCACCCGGCCTTCGCGACACGCCGCTTCCAACGCCATGATCGAATCGACCGCGAGTTGCTCGTGCACCGCCTTGATCTTTTTCGGCCCCAAGCCGGGAATCTCCAACATCTCCCGCAACCCTGGCGGCAGCGACGCGCGTAATTTTTCGAAAAATTCCAATTTCCCGGTCGTGTGCAACTCCGCGATTTTTTGCGCCAGCGCTTCGCCGATGCCTTTCACTTCCTGCAACGTCTCCTCACTCACGCGGCGCGCGATCTCCTCCTCCGGCAACGCTTCCAGAATCCGCGCGCCATTCGCATACGCGCGCACCTTGAAGGGATTCTCACCCTTCAACTCCAGCAGCGTCGCGATATCGTTCAAGACCGCGGCGATTTCTCCTTTGTTCATCGCGCCCAATCTAACCTGCCACGTCGCGCGCGCCAGTCCGAAGCGCACGCTCCGCCGCTTCTACCAACGCCGGTCGGCTCAACTTGCCCGCCGCCATGCGCGGCCAGACATCGAGCGCTACGTAAGCCTTCGGACGCTGCGCGGGCGCGAGGTGCTCCGTCGCGGCGCGGCGCAACTCCGTCACCTCCACGCCGCCGCCTGCGGCAAACACGCACACCACGCGCTCACCCCACTCCGCATCCGGCACGCCGACCACCGCCAAATCCTCCGTCGGCGTCGCGGCCTTCAACACCGCTTCCACCTCCGCCGGGTGCACCTTCTCGCCACCGGTGATGATCGCCGCGTCGCGCCGGCCGCCAACGTGCAAATGCCCGCGTTCGTCCAAGCGCCCGCCGTCCGCCGTTACAAACAACCCACCCCGCCCGCGCCGCGCCGGATAGTAACCACGAAAATTCGATTCCGCGGTGATGCCGATCACCCCGTTCTGGTCGATTTCGACCCGCGCGTGCGGCAGTGGCGCGCCCGCCGAGCGCGTTCCCGCGAGAAACTCCTTCGGTCGTAGCGCGGTCACCATCGCCGCCGTTTCCGTCATGCCGTAACTCGGCGCCAGCGGGATCTCCGCCGCCGCCGCGCGGTCGAGCAACGCCGCGCTCGCCGGCGCGCCACCGAGCAACACGACGCGAAAACTGCGCAACCACGCCGCGCCGTCCGCTGTGCGCAGCAAGCGCTCCAATTGCGTCGGCACAAGTGACATCACCCAGCCGTCCGCGCGCGACGGCAGGGCGGGCCGCTCGCCATGCTCAATCAGCTTCCAGTCAACCGGCCAATAGTCGCCGCCCGTGAGCACTGTCCGCAACCAACCGACAAGTCCACTCACATGAAACAAGGGCAATCCGCCGACCGCGTTCACGCGGGCTAGTCCAAAATGCTGCCCAAATGCTCTCACCGCCGCCGCCAGTGTGTGGCTATCATGTCGCGCAAATTTGATTTTTCCCGACGAACCGCCGGTCGGAATCATCAGCCAACCTTCTTCGGCATTGGTCGCTTCGCGCGGATTCGCCTCCCACAATGCCGCCAACGCCGCGTGCTCCGCGTCGGTCCACGCCGGGTTGCCGAGAAACAGTTCGCCGTCACCGGCCACCACCGTCGCGAAGGCCGTGCGAAACGCGCGCTCATCGGTCTCGGCGAGCAATGGCCGCTGCGCGGGCACGGCCGCACTCGCCGTCGCTCCCAGCAACTGGGCTAGTTCACGGCGTTCCATAGTTCCTCCGCATCCACCATGTCGCACCACGACGCATCGAGCAGCGGTCCGATCACCGGGCCGTCGCACCGGCGATCCCCAAAAATATCGCCGACGCCGAAACCGAGCGCGCGGGTGGTGGCTTCCAGTGGCAGCAAGGCCCGCAACAGCTGCGCGCGGCCCAGCGCTGTTTCAATCGCGCTCGAAAAAACCACGTCGGGTTTTGTCTTCGCCAGCCATTCCTGCAATTCCGGCAGCGGTCCGGCCAGCGCGGGTTTGATCACGAAAACTCCGCGCCAACCGCGCGCCTGCCACTCCCGCGCCGAATCGAGTCCGGCGACCGCTTCATCGAGCGCAAGCCTCACCGGAAAATCGTCCGCGAGTCCGCGCAAACCATCGCCGTCGTCCGGCGCGAGCGGTTGTTCGACAAACTCCACCGGTCGCTCCGCGCACGCCGCGAGCCAGCGACTCGCCGTGCGCCGGTCCCACGAGCCGTTCGCATCGAGGCGCAACGTCACGTAAGGTGGCAGCAGCGCGAGCACGTCATCGAGCAACACCAGTTCGTCCTCTGCGCGTCCGACGCCGACCTTCCATTTGCAGCACAAAAATCCCGCGGCCAAGCGCTCCGGCAACGCGTCCAACACCGCACGTCCCGCCGGCAACAGTGCCGCTACCGGCAGGCGTTTCGCCTCCGCTGCCAGCGGTGCCGCACTGCGCGCCGCCGCCAACGCAAAGCGCGTGCACGCGCAGCGCGAGGCCACCGCGTCCAACTCGTCATCCGTCACGTCATCGCCGAGGCGACGGCAGACTTCCGCCGCTTCCGCCAACGTTTCGTTCGCGAAACCGGCAAGTGGGGCGATCTCGCCGTAGCCGACGCGACCGTCGCTTGAGGTAAGACGCACGTAGATTCCTTCCCGTTCCGTCCACAGCCCGTGCACCGTGCGCAACGGTTGCGCGAAAGCGAACCGATAGGACTTGCAGTGGAAGCGATAACGCATCGTCCCAGCACTACTTCCTCTGCTGACATTGGCAAATTATCGTTGAGCTTTCCTTGCGCGGGAATATTTCGTTCATGGCAACACCATGAGCACGCCTGTTGCCGCCGAGTCCGATTTTTACCTGCCCGCCGCGCGTTTTTTCACCGCGCACGCCCCGAGCGCGCTGACTTATGACGATGTTTCGCTGGCGACGCTTTACAGCGAGATATTGCCGAAGGACGCCGACCTCGCCACGTCCCTCGCCGAAAATCTGCGTCTGCAGATTCCGGTGATTTCGTCCGACATGGACACCGTCACCGAGTCG
>JAUXXD010000024.1 GCA_030681265.1 Candidatus Didemnitutus sp.
GATAGACGACCAGCGTGTGCAAACTCACCGATTTACCCGCATCAGGTAACCGCTCCGCCGTCGTCACCGGAATGTTCACTTCGTAGGCAAGACCGCCGCTCTCGATGAGCGCTTGGAGCGGCGTGGCTGAGAGGAGAACCCCCGAAATGCGTGTAATCATATCAGGACTTCAAGCCGAGCACGTCTTGCATGTCGTAGAGCCCGGCGGGCTGGTGCACGAGCCATCGCGCAGCGCGCAACGCGCCCCGCGCAAAAATCAGTCGGTCACTGGCTTTGTGGGTCAGTTCCAAGCGTTCGCCCGGTCCGGCAAACAGCACGGTATGATCGCCGATCACGTCGCCGCCGCGCAGCGCGTGCACGCCGATTTCATTAACCGTGCGTTCGCCGGTGATTCCCTCGCGTCCGTGACGCACCGCGTCGCTCTGCAAGCTGCGTGCTTCCAACAACAGTTCAAGCAACCGTGCCGCCGTGCCGCTCGGAGCGTCCTTCTTGTGTTTGTGGTGCATTTCCACCAATTCGACGTCGAAACTCGAATCGAGCGCCTGCGCGGCTCGCGCGGTGAGTGCGAAGAGTAAATTAACTCCGACCGAAAAATTTCCCGCCCAGACCGTTGGCACTTGGGCCGCCTTGGCGAGCAACGCGGCGCGCGCTTCCGCCGAATGGCCGGTGGTGCCGATGACGACCGGCAGGTTACGTGCAATGGCCAAGTCGAGAAGGGGGCCCGTCGTTTCTGCGGTGCTAAAATCGATGACAACATCGCCTTGGGAGAGCGCCGCTGCGAGATCGTCGCCTAGAGAAACCGTTGCCCCAATGGTGAGACCGAGTTCGGACGCGGCGGATTGCACGGCTTGGCCCATGCGACCGCTGGCACCGAGTAGTATGAGGCGGGGGGATTTCACTTTTTTGCGGAAAAATCTTCCAACACGCCGAAGAGTGTCGCGCGATTGGCTGCCGTGAGCGGACCGAGCGGTGCGCGCACTTCATCCGAGCCGATAAGCTTGGCCCGCACCATCGCGGCTTTGACGGGGCTTGGATTTGACTCGATGAAAATGGATTTGAACACGGGATAGAGGCGGCGATGCAGCGCGCGAGCGCGAGCGTAATCGCCAGCGAGCGCGTAGTTCACCAGCTTCACCACTTCGCGCGGCACGAGATTGCTCGCGACGCTAATCACCCCTTGGGCACCGACCGACATGAACGGTATCGTTAGCGGATCATCGCCGCTCAACACGGTCACTGATTTGCCGCAGGTTTGAATAATTTGGTCAACGCGGTCGACGTTGCCCCCGGCTTCCTTCACATGGTTGACGTGTTCGTATTTCGCCCGAAGGCGCTCGATCACGTTCACGCTGATTTCCACACCGCAACGGCCGGGAATCGAGTAAAGCACGACCGGTTTGTCGGTGGCTTCGGCAACGGCGGAAAAATGAGCGAAGAGCCCTTCTTGAGTCGGACGATTGTAGTAGGGCGCGACGACGAGCAGGCCAGTGACATTCGCGTCATGAGCGGCACGGGTCAGCGCGACGGCTTTCTTGGTGTCGTTCGAACCGGTTCCCGCGATTACTGGCACTCGGCCTCGTGCCCGCTCGACGACGCAGCGAATGACTTCGAGTGCTTCGTCCGCATCGAGTGTGGGTGATTCGCCGGTCGTGCCGACGGGCACCAATCCGTCAATACCGCATTTTATCTGCCAATCGACGAGGCGGCGCAGCTCGTCGAACGCGACGGCTCCGGCCTGAAAGGGCGTAACGAGGGCGGTGATGGTTCCGGTAAAGGGGCGGCTCGACTTCATGGAAAGTTGTCTCAACGATTAATGTGGCTGTTAGCAAAAGCACAGCTTCCCCGTCGGTTCACGCCCAAAATCCTTATGTGCGCATCAGTTCACACCGAGATAATGAACGATCTGTTGAAACTTGCCGTCGAAAGTGGCGCGAGCGACATCGTGATCAAATCGAACAAACCCGGCTATTTACGCATCGGTGGCCGCCTTCGTGCGGTCGAGATGGACCCGATCACGAGCGAGCAGGTCAAGGGCTGGGTCACCGAACACGTGCCGGCGGTCTTTCGGCCCAATTGGGAGCGAGACGGACAGGTCGATTTTGCGTTCGCGGCTGACGGTGTCGGACGCTTTCGCGTCAACGGCTTTCACCAACGCGGCACCGCCAGCATCGTGTTGCGGCACATCAAGAGCCGCCCACCGACCTTTGAAGATTTGCACATGGAGGCGGACGTTTTGATCAAACTCGCGCAGGCGAAAGACGGCATCTTACTCATCTGCGGTGCGACCGGCTCGGGCAAAAGTTCCACCATGGCCGCGATGATGAACTGGATTAACCATAATCTCGACAAACACATCGTCACCATCGAAGACCCGATCGAATACACCTTTTCAGACGAGAAATCCGTCTTCCAGCAACGCGAGATCGGCATCGACGTGCCGAATTTCGAAATGGCGATCAAATCGGTCCTACGGCAAAATCCCGACATCATTTTGATCGGCGAAATGCGGGACAAAGAAACTTTTGAAACCGCCATCTCCGCGGCTGAAACCGGTCACTTGGTTTTCTCAACGATGCACGCGGCAACGGTGGCGCAGTCGCTCACGCGTTTGTTTGAATTTTTCCCGCCCGAACAAATCGCGCAAGCGCGGCGCCAGATCGCCGGTTCGCTGCGCGGCTTCGTCTGCCAAAAATTGGTTCCCGCACTCGAAGGCGGCGGACGCTTCGCCGCGCACGAAATCATGGTCGCCGACGCGACGATTCGCAACCTCATCCTCGAGGGGCAAAACGACAAGATTCAGCAGCTCCTCGATACGGGTGCCGATGGGATGTCAAAGTCCTTCAACAAGGATCTCTACACGCTGATCAAGGAAGGCAAAATCAGCAAGGCCGACGGAGTGCGCTTCTCTCCTAACCCCCAAGCGCTGGAGATGAATTTGAAGGGGATCTTCTTTAAATCGTAATGCGAGTGACCCGCGCAGTCCTGGCCATCGCGCTTGGCTTCGCCGGCGCGGCATGCGGCGAAGAACCCACGGCACCGCTGTCGGAGTCGAAGGTATTACTGCAAGATTTGAAGAAAAAACAATCAGCCGCCGAGAGAGCAGCGCCGGACGCGACTTTGGCTCCCGCCGTGCCGCAATTGACCATTGGGCAAGCGGGTGACGTGGTCGTCCCACCGCAACGTCCGAAGCACTCGACGACCAAGGACGGAACCGGTCCGTCGCAGAATTGGTTGTTGGACGGTTTCGATGCGCTGGAACGCAAACCGCAGGATTCGCGGCGCGGAGCACGCCGTGAAACGCGCAATGAACCGGAGTTGCCGGAGCTAAGCCCGGACGATCCGAATTATTTTGTGAAACTCTACGAACGCCAACGCGACGCACGGCTAGTGCAGCAACAGGAAGCGGAAGCTGCGCAACCCGCCACCAGCGCAACGCCCGACGCCTTTGCACCGTTACTCCAATCGTGGCTCGCGGGGTCGCCGGTGCGCGAAGCGTTGAGTGAATTTGTGCCAATTGAATTGCGTGGGCGATCCGCCGCAAAGACAGGGGAAAGCCGTTTTACCGTGGAAACCAGTTCCACTCGCGAGACTAGCACTGCGAAGGAGATTTCGCTCGGCACTGGCGAGCGCGGCACCGAGCCCAGGCAGGAAAAACGCAATCCTTACGTCGATGCGCTGAATCTATCATTAACGCCGTCCACCAGCAGCACTGAGTCGCGTTCGACCGCATTTGGCGAATTACCCGCGAGTCCTTCGTCGGCGCCCGTTTTCAATCTGCCGGCCCGCCCCGCAACCGAGTCGCCGCGCCGTCCGCCGTCGCCAATCCAAGAAGACAAAAAATACTTCCCGCAGTTGAAAAAGTTTTAGGGCTTGGTTTTTCGAGGTGGGGCAGGTTTAACCACCCCTTTCACGTATGTCACTTGCACTACTTTTTGCCGGGCAAGGTGCCCAGAAAGTTAGCATGGGCCGCTCTCTTTACGACGGCTCGGCCGCCGCACGCGCCCTTTACGACGAAGCGAACAACATCCTTGGCTGGGACTTACGCACGATTTGCTTCGAAGGTCCGGAGACGGAATTGACCCAAACACGCGTCTGTCAACCGGCGCTATTCGTGCACGGTCTGGCGGTGCGCGCGGTGTTGCAAGAGCGCGGCAAGCTGCCGACGCCCAGTTTCGCTCTAGGATTGAGCTTGGGTGAAGTCACCGCACTGACTGCAGCTGGCGTGTTCGATTTTGCCACCGGTCTGCGCGTGGTTGCTGAGCGGGGCCGCCTGATGCAGCAGGCCTGCGAAATGAGCACCGGCGGTATGGCTGCGATCATCGGCGAAGAACGTGCACGAGTCGCGGAATTGTGCGCCGAGTTCGAAATCGAGGCGGCTAATTTCAACGCACCCGGGCAGATCATTGTTTCAGGCGAAAAAGTTCGCGTCGACGCACTCGTCGCGGCGGCCAAGGACCGTGGTTTGAAACGCGTGATGGCGCTCAATGTCGCAGGCGCTTACCATAGTCGCTTGATGGAACCCGCGCGCGTAGAGTTTGCACGTTACCTTGAGTCGGTGCCGTTCCAGCGGCCGACGATTCCTGTTTTCACAAACACCACCGGCAACGTCGTGAGTGAGCCCGACGAAATTCGAGCCGCGCTGGTCAAACAAATCGTGTCATCCGTGCGGTGGGAAGACTGCATGCGCAGCGCAGTCGCGGCGGGTGCCACGGAGTTCTGGGAATGCGGCCCCGGTGGCGTGTTGGCCGGTCTGGCGCGTCGCACCGAAAAAACTTGGGTGGTAAAATCATTTGCCGAACTTTCCGAAATTCCCGCCTGAGATGCCCGAAATCCTGACCCGCAATTTTTGTATTATCGCCCACGTCGACCACGGTAAGACGACGCTGTCCGATCGCTTGTTGGAATACACCAACACCGTGGCGTCGCGCGTCATGACCAATCAGCATCTGGACGCGATGGACCTCGAGAAAGAACGAGGTATCACGATCAAGATGCATCCGGTCGTGATGAATTATCCGGCCAAGGACGGTAAAATCTACAAACTCCATCTTACCGACACGCCGGGACACGTGGATTTTTCCTACGAAGTGTCGCGTTCACTCGCGGCGTGCGAAGGCGTGTTGCTGTTGATCGATGCGGCGCAAGGTGTCGAAGCGCAGACGGTCGCGAATGCACACCTCGCGTTTAACCAGAATCTCAAGGTGATTCCGGTGATCAATAAGATCGATTTGCCCAGTGCGAATCTGGATCTCTGCATCCGCCAGCTCGAAGACATTCTCACCATTCCCGGCGAAGAAGCGATCCTCGCCAGCGGTAAGGCGGGCATCGGTATCGAGGAGATTTTAGAGGCCGTGGTGAGTCGCATTCCGCCGCCGCGTTGGACCGAATATCCGACGCTGCGCGCGCTCGTGTTCGACTCGAAATACGACGCGTATCGCGGCGTGATTTCCTACGCGCGGGTGTTCTCCGGCACGATCAAGGCCGGCGAAATGATGATGCTCATGAGCACCGGGCAACGCGCGGAGGTGAAGGAAGTCGGCGTGTTTCGCCCCGGAATGGAAAAGGTCGATTTGCTCGGACCGGGTGACGTCGGCTACGTCATCACCAACATCAAAAGCACTGACGAAATCAAAATTGGCGATACCATCACACACGCCAACAAGCCTGCTGACGACATGTTGCCGGGCTACAAAGAGATTCATCCGATGGTGTATTGCGGATTGTATCCGCTTGAATCTAACGATTACGAAAAACTCAAAGTCGCGCTCGGGAAATTGCGCCTCAACGATTCCGCGCTGATTTACCAAAGCGAAACGTCTGTCGCACTCGGCTTTGGATTTCGCTGTGGATTCCTCGGGCTGTTGCACATGGAAGTCGTGCAGGAACGCATCCGTCGCGAATACGACGTGGACATCATATCGACTTATCCGAGCGTCGTCTACAAAGTCACGGTTCACACCGGTGAGCAGACTGACGTAGATAATCCGGTGAATTTGCCGGATCCGTCTTCGATCACCGAAATTACCGAGCCAACCATCAAGGCCTCGATCCACCTTCCAAACGAATTCATGGGCGATATTCTGACGCTCGTAATTGAAAAACGCGGTTCCTGCGATCACACAGACACCTTGGACGGCAACCGCGTCATGCTCACCTGCACACTGCCGCTCAACGAGATTCTCGTCGATTTCAACGACCGCCTGAAGAGCATCACACGCGGCTACGGTTCGATGGATTACGAATTGGGCGAGTATCGTCCGTCGGACCTGGTGAAGATGGAAATCCTCGTTAACGGAGATCCCGTAGACGCCTTTGCCAGCATTGTGCACCGCTCTAAGGCGGAAGGCCAAGGCCGCACCATCTGCGAGAAACTCGCGGATATCATCCCGCCGCAAATGTTCAAAATCGCCGTGCAAGCTGCGATAGGGGGAAAGATTATTGCCCGCGACAATGTGCGCGAAATGCGCAAGGACGTGACCGCAAAATGCTACGGCGGTGACATCTCGCGTAAGCGCAAACTCCTCGACAAGCAGAAAGAAGGTAAGAAAAAGATGAAACAGATCGGCAAAGTCTCGATTCCTCCTGACGCCTTCATCAAGGTTCTCAAAACCAACAGCTAACCCCGAACACTCGTGTTCAGTTTCCTGCTTTCCGAAGAAAAAAAAATGCGGCGCCACGCCGCCAACTGGCTCGAAGTTGCCGAACGCGTGCGCAAATTTCGCTGCGACCAACTGAGCGAAGCGCAGAACCAACAACTGGTCGCCGCCGCGGGCGATTTGCAGCGCAAGCTTACCGAGAAGGCTGACGCCAGCCAATTGAAACTGGCGATTGAAAAGCTCGAAGACGTGCTGCGCACCGTGGGTGGACGCTTTTATCCAACGTCATCGCTAGTCGAAAACGTCGAATTTTTCCTCGTCGCGGCAATCGTCATTCTCGGTCTGCGCGCGTATTTCGTGCAACCATTCAAGATTCCGACGAATTCGATGTGGCCGAGCTATTATGGCATGACGCACGAAATTTTCGCGCCGAACGAAGAACCGGGCTTGTTCGCGAAAACGGGTCGATTCCTGGCCTTTGGTGCCACGCATTACGCGGCGGAGGCTCCTGCCGACGGCGAAGTGCTGGTGCCGGTGATCTCGCGAGACATGCGCATCATCTACTCACAAAAAAGCGGACGCACCCTTGGGATTTTTCCGACCCAGCAACGCGAATACCTTTTCATGGTCGGTGGCGAGTTGACGCGCATCACGGTGCCGGCGGATTTCGATTTCGAGCGCGTGTTAGCGGAAAAATTCGGCGGCTCCACTGGCAACCTCGGCGAAGCGCTGCAAGCGAACTTGCAGAATCTCGGCCGCCAACCTGAGTCCTCGATGATGACGGTGGCGGTTGGCAATCGTCGTCAGGACCAACGCGTCTTCTGGATTCCACTGGGGAAGACGACGCGCAAAGGCGAAAAGATTGTTTCCTTCGACATTCTCACCGGCGACCTGCTCTTCGTTGACCGTTTCACCTACAATTTTTTCCCGCCGAAGGTAGGGCAGGGCTTTGTTTTCAAAACCGGTAACATCGATGAGTTGAGCCGCGAGGAAGGGGACAAATATTTCATCAAACGGCTTGTCGGTGTGCCCGGCGACAAACTCGAAATTCGCGTGCCACCGTTTGTGCGGGATGGCGGCCATACGGCCAATGATCCGGCTGGACAACTCTTCCGCAACAACGCGCCGATCACCGGAACCGACGCTTTTGCCGCCAATGCTGAAAAACGTGGTGACTATCCAGGTTATGCCAGCCAAGGGCTTTTAGCCGTCGGCCGTGTTGCTGAAGTTCCAGCGGCATCCTACATGGCACTCGGGGACAATTCGCCACGGAGCAAAGACAGCCGCTATTGGGGTTACGTCCCGAACAAGGATGTCGTGGGCAAGCCTCTGTTCATTTATTATCCGCTGACAAAGCGCTGGGGCGTAGCACGATAGGATTAGGATTCGGAATTTAACAGGAAGATTTAGCCCTACAGTCAATGCCGCACAATAAGCATTATGTCTTATTTAAGACGCGGGCAAATTCACGTGGCATAAGATTTTCAGATACGCGGATGCGCTCAGGCGGGATCTCAGTCTTTCAGATGTTGTGCAATTTCCTTGGCCACTCTCCCGTGGCTGTCTTCCACCAAATAATGCCCGACCCCTTTTAGTAATGTCGCGGACGCCGTTGGCAGGAGTTTCGTCCACCGCGCGAAATAATGGCGGTTGAAACAAAAATCCTCGCCACCCCACAGAATCCGGACTGCGTGATTTTCCAACTTCCCTAACTCGGCTTCAATCCGCGCCAACGCCGTGTCCGACGCGGTGCCGTTACCACTCGGAATATCCTGCACAAAGCGGTGCGTCGCGATGCGATTCGCCCACGAATCATAAGGGAAAAGAAAGCCCCGTCGCACGTCCTCCGGCAGCATCTGCGTGACTGACATCCACGTCGCGGGCCAGGCAAAGCCATTGAGCCCGCGCACCAGCAATTCACCGATCAAGGGCGCACGGCACAACCGAATCCGCCACGGCACCCGCGTATCGGCAAAAGCAGCCGTATTCAAAATCACCACCCGCCCCAGACGCGCAGCTTGTGGCAACAATGTCCCGAGTCCGATCGGTCCGCCCCAGTCGTGCACGACTAAGTGGATTCGCTTTAGCTCCAACGACGCCAGTAACGCGGTCAGATTCGCGATGTGATTGGGTAACGTATAGCTCCAGTTCTGCGGTTTGTCCGATAGTCCGCAGCCGAGGTGGTCCGGCACAATGCACCGCATTGTCGGACTGACCGCGCGCACGACGTCGCGGTAGAAAAACGACCACGTGGGATTGCCATGCACCATCACCACTGCCTCGTCACTACGCGGACCCTCATCGAGGTAACTTATCTCACCATGACCCGTTTCAAAACGCCGAGGCGTAAACGGATACAGGCGCTGCAACCACTCCGGCAATGTCGTCTCGTTTACCATTCGAGTCCGAGCATCATGCTGTTGATTCCGCTGCCAATACCAAGAAGTGCCACTTTTTGCCCTGTGGATACCGCGCCCTGCTCTACGGCCAGCGCCAGTGCCGTCGGGAGCGCAGCGGAACCCGTGTTGCCCAAGGTTTCAAACGTCGAAAAATCGCGGGCGAGATCCAGTTGCAGCGTCTCGTAGAGTTTGCGCCGGTGTGTCGCGCCGACTTGGTGGCAAATGATGCGATCGGCGGATTGCTCGTTCCACGTCGTCGCTCGTTTGAACTCTTCCCAGGTGCGCCGCGCCACTTCCACGCCCGCGACGAGCAATTGCTCCGAGTCGGTTTGCATATCGAGTCCGTCGCCCGCGCTATCGCCTTGGCAAAGCTCGCTGTAACGTGTTTCCGCCAACGCCGCGCCCGCCACCAACCGGTGTGGCGCTGCGCCCGCCGGGAGTTCGTCCTCGTGACAAATGATCGCCGCCACCGCGCCGGAGCCGATGGTCAGGTTTGCAAAATACGGTTTGATCGCATTGCGATCCAGCGACGCGCTCAACAGATGCTGGATCGTCCGTTCCACCAACGGCCGCCCATTCTCGCCGGAAACCACCATGCCCGCCCGCGCTTGGCCCGCGTCGATCATCGCGCCGAGCAGCGCGATGCCGTTGAGAAAACCGAGGCACGCGTTGGACAGGTCGAACACTTGCATCGTGCCCCCAAGGCCCAGTTGGTGGTGCACAAAAGTCGCCGTCGCCGGCTCCAGCATATCGCGGCAAACGGCGCTGTGCATCAGCACTTGCAGTTGGTCGCGCCCAAAACGCGTTTGTCCCAACAATTTTCGTCCCGCCGCCACACTCGCCGCCGAAGGCCGGGTGCCCGCCGGCCACATGCGGCGTTCGCGAATGCCCGACATCAATTCGAGACGCCCTTCCGGCAGGCGCAGTCGCTCGTAAAGTGGCGCAAGACGCTGCTCGATTTGCGCCGACGTCCAGACTTCATCCGGCAGGACGGTCGCGATCGATTCGAGGCACGCGTGACGAAATTGCATCACTTACTTCTCCGGCCGCATCGCCAGGCGGATAACGTCCTTATCGAAGTAATTACTTCCGAGACCTGCATCGACGACCAGCGTCGTGCCATTGAGTCCGCTGCTGCGCTCGCTGAGGAGAAACAACGCGACATTCGCCACTTCCTGCGTATCGAGCGCTCGTTTGCGGAACGTCAGTTTCTCCGCGAACAAGTAACTTTCGAGATAACCGGGAATGCCCGCCGACGAGCTGGTCTTGAGCGGACCGGAGCCGAGCACGTTGACGCGAATCTGCGTGTCGCCGCTGAGCGATTTCGCGAGAAATCGCGCGCAGGATTCAAGCGCCGCTTTAATCGGTCCCATGTAGCCGTAATTGTCCGGCGTCACGACCAACGATGAAATACCGATCGTCACCACCGACGCATTCGGGGCGAGGTGCGTTTTGAAGGCACGCGTCAATTCCACGAGGGAAAATGCCGAGATTGCCGTCGCTTGCAAAAAATCCGCCCGTTTCGTTTCGGCAAACGTCTTGAAGCCCTCGCTGTAGTTCGCGAAGGCGATCGAGTGCACCAAGCCATGCACCGGCGTCAGCCCGGCGGCGGCGACTTGCGCGGCGAGTTGCTCGCACGCGCCTTCGACTTCGGCATCGCATACGAACACCGGCCGATCAGCCAGCAACGCTTCGAGCGATTTTTTGCGTGCCGCAGAGCGCACCGCATAAACCACACGTGCGCCCTGCTCCTCCAACGAACGCGCGATCAACCATGCCACGCTCTTCTTATTGGCGACGCCTTGGACGACAAAAGTCTTGCCGGAAAAGTTGAGGAAATCAGCCATGGTCAGATCGTCACTTGGCCTGCGGGAGTTTTCCACGCGACGGCGAAATCGACATTCAAAACGCGCTTATCGCCGTTCTTGACGTTGCCCGCCATGAGATAAAAGCCGCCGGCAACTTCTTTAATCTTCACGTCGATCATTACCGTGTCGCCGGGATAAACCGGACTGCGGAAACGCACGTTTTCAATTTTTGCCAACAGTGGCACCCCACTCTGCGTCCCCTGCCCCGCGAACTTGCTCGCGAGCAACAAGGCGCCGGTCTGAAAAACCGCCTCGCAAAGTAAGACACCCGGGGTAATCGGTGCGCCGGGATAGTGGCCCTTGTAGAAGTCCTCGTCGGTCCGCCAGGTGCGCTGCGCCACCAGGGTGTCGTCGGTGCGGGAGACGATTTTGTCGACGAAAAGAAACGGCGGACGATGCGGGATGAGTTGTTCGACTTCGTTCACGACGAAAAATTAGGCGACGGAACGCTTCAGGGCAACGATGGCTTTGTCGACTTGGTTGGCGACAATCACACCATAGTTGATGGTGCCGAGCCAACCCGACATAATGATGCCCACCGAACCGGCGTGATAAAGGCCGGGCAGTTCATTCGGCAAATCCATCGAGATTTTGAGTCCTTCAAATTTCGTGCCGAACGACGTGCCGGCCCAATGTTTCGTATAATACTCCACTGTGCGCGGCGTCGCGGCTTCCTGCCAATCAATCTTGGCGCGCACGTCGGGAATGAAGCGCTCCAAACAGGTGATTGATTCTTCGATCAAACGCTCTTTGTGCTGCGCATATTCCTCGTCGGTGAGCTTGGCCCAGTCTTCGTAACGCCCATTGAGCGACACGACGACCGTGTAACGGTCGCCGGCCGGCCGTGTGTCCGGATAATACAACGAAAACGTGCGACTCGTCGTGTGCAGATCCACGAGCGCTTCGCTCGAAAATGTGCGCTCGTCTGAAGTGAAGACCAAATCGCCAATGTGCGGCAGCGTCTCCCCTTTGCGGATGCCGAGATAAACCTGACAGGAACTGCTGTTCACACGCACGGCCTTGGTCGCCGCCACAAACTCCGGTCGGAAATTCTCTTCTCCGCCCATCCGCAGGACGGTGTTCTTGATATTTGAATTCGACAGCACCGCGCTGCACTTGATGGTGCGACCGTTGGCGAGGACTCCCACCACGCGCTTTTGTCCGCCAATTTCTTCGGTCAGCACTTTCTCCACCAGCACGTGTTTGCGAATCTCGACCCCGTTGCGCTTCAACTCTTCCCCCATGCGCTTGATCAGGACGTCCGTGCCCCCTTGGAAGGTGAAGACGCCTTTGCTCATGAAATTGGAGAAAACAATGCCGAACGTGATTGCGGGATCATCCATCGTGGAACCGTTGGCGTAGGCGATCGGTTCCATCAGCAACCGCTTCACGTCGTCGCGTCCCGGAAAATAGCGCTCGAACATTTCACCGGTCGTCTCGGTGCTGTTGTCGTAGAAATTCATTGCCCGAAGATCGGTAAAGAAACGCTCCACGGTTTCCGCCGGAATCTTGAAGGTATCAACTAGGTTGCGCGTGAAATCTTCGCGGTCGAACGTCGTGTCGATTTGGAACTGCGGGTTGATGAACCGCACGCCCTTCAACTGCACAATCGCATCGGCGATGTCCTTGCTCCAGTATTTGCGGCACGACTTGATCATGCCCACGGGAAAGCCGTGGAGCGAGATGTCGAAGATATGTCCGCCTTTGCGGGTGAACCACGTCGCAAGCCCGCCCAACTGGTAATGGTGTTCCAGCAACAGGACCTTGTGGCCGCACTTGGCCAGCACGTTGGCCCCAGTCAGGCCGCCGAGGCCGCTGCCGATGACGATGACGTCGTAATGGTCGTTGATTCCTTTGAGCCAGTCGTAGGCCATGAAGGTGGCCAACTAAGGGCGCGAGAACCCAAAGCGCAATCGGGAAAGTTAGCGGTTGGCCGAACCTTGCAGAATATGGAAATTTGCCATCGAAATTCCGCTCAACATCGCTCCGACGATGCCGAGAAACCCTTGGTCCGTGCCGCACAAATAGAGATTAGCCAGATGCGTGCGGCCATCGCGCACTTTCTGCGGCGCACCGTAAATCGCGCCGTTGCAGTGGCCGGTGAATTTTTTGACCGTGCGCGGCGTGAACATATCGGTCGTGAGCAAGTTCGCGCTTAACGTTTCGTCGGTCACCGGCGGCATAAAGCGGCGTGCGCTGCGTTGGATTTCGCCGAACCAATGGCACTTTTGCGCTTGGTATTCTTCCTCCGGCAAACCGGCCCAGCTCGCGTAATTGGCGAGACACGTGACACGAAAAATGCCTTCCGGCAGCGCACCT
This sequence comes from Candidatus Didemnitutus sp., assembly GCA_030681265.1. GTDB lineage: Bacteria > Verrucomicrobiota > Verrucomicrobiia > Opitutales > Opitutaceae > Didemnitutus. The sequence continues at coordinate 13,183 of JAUXXD010000024.1, forward strand.
TGGCCATACTCGAAGTTGTTCGGCAAACAGATGACGCCGCTGCGCAAATCGACTCGGTCGCGCGCACTGGAGTAATCGAATCGCTCCGAGTCGTTGAAAAATACGATCGTATCGTCGCCCCAACCCCACGCCGCGGGCGCTTCCTTGAAGATCGAAATCGTTTCCGCGAAGGACAACACGCCTGTGTTCTGCTCGGCCTCCACGATCTTCGCCGGTTCGCACAAGCGCATCGTTTCTGGGTAACCCGCAGAAGAGATAACGTGTTCCGCAGTCACTTCCGAACCGTCGTCGAGCACGAGGCGCGCGACGCGTCCGCCTTCTTCGATTACGCGCGCGACACCGCACTTCATCCGGCGCTCGCCGCCGGCTTGGCGGTATTTCTCCAAGAGCACGCGAATCACCACGCGCACGCCGTCGAGCGGACGCGCGAAACCTTCGAGAAAGAGCGCCTTAAACATGATCACGAACTGGCCGAACTCCATGTCCCGCTCCTGCGCGCTGCCGTAATACATCAGTGGACAAAAAATCATGTCGGTCAGCAACGGGTCGCGTAGATAACGGCCCACCACGGCCCGCGCCGACTCCGGTTGTGCATCGAGCGCGACGTCGTTGTAGGTGCGCACCAAATCCACCAGCTTGCCCCACCCTGCTGCTTCGGCGGGAAACTGCCGCCGCACCTCGGCGTCGAGAACCGCGAAATCGTTGGTGAAGTTGAGTCCGCAATCGCGAAAGGCGATGCGCGAGCGCTTTTGCGGGCACAAGGCGAATTCGGCGCGAGTGATGCGGAGTTGGCGCAGCAGCTTGGTCAGAGGTGTGCCTTTGACCTCTGGTCCAACGAAATTCGTCAGCGCGTGCAGCCCGACGTCGAATTTGCGCCCCGCGATGCTGTAAAAGCTATTGAGTCCGCCGGACGCGTTGTGTCGTTCAAAGATGCACACGCGCTTGCCGAAATGGGCCAAGCGGATGCCAGCGGCCAAACCGGACATGCCGGCACCGATAATGGCTACGTCGTAATGGGAGGGTTTCATGCGCGGCGGCAGCACACTCCCCGTCCGGGTATTCCCGGACTCAACCCTTCGCGAGGAACTTCGGAGTCAGGTAATCCGCGCAGCTTTGCAACGAAGCGAGCTGCATGTAGTCAGCTTCCGGCACCTCAATGCCATGGCGCTTACGGAGTTCCATCACGATATCGAGAAAATCCATCGAATCCAACTGCAGTTGGTCGCGCAGGCGAACTTCGGGTTTGATGTTGCTCAAATCCTCGTCCGGGGCGATGTCGGAGATGATATCGATAACCAACTTCTTGCAGTCGTCTTTCGTCATGATGGGCGGAGGTGAACAGGCTAGGCTTTGAATCGCTTGATGATTAGGGTGGAATTAATTCCGAGCATACCAAAGGAGTTGTTCAGGATGGCGTCAACCCGTTTCACGGTCCGCGGCTGATTGAGAACGAGCCCTGGGACATCACATTGCGGGTCAAGTTCATCCACGTTAATCGACGGGTGAACGGTGAGGTCGTCGAAGCTCGGCAGGTTGCCCGCCAATTCCAACGCTCCCGCTGCTCCCATCGTGTGGCCGATGAAGCCTTTGGTGTTATTGATCGCAACCGGCTCGCTGCGGTCTTTGAAAACCGTCGCCAGCGCCTGGCATTCCTGAATATCGCCCTGTGGCGTCGAGGTGGCGTGGGTGTTGACGAGATCGATGTCCTCCACGGTCATGCCGGCGTTCGCCAAGGCCTTGCGCACGCACTCAGCCTGACGCTCTGGATTGGGCAACACGTAGTCGGTTGCGTCGGAGTTCACGCAATACCCTGCAATTTCACCGTAGATTTTTGCGCCGCGCGCCAACGCATCCGCGAGTCGTTCGAGCGTATAGAGGCAGCCGCCTTCGGAAATGACGATGCCGTTGCGTGCCTTGTCGAACGGTCGGCTGGCCTTTGTCGGATCAGCGTGGGCGGCGAGTGCGTTTTGGCTTTTGAAGCCGGCGAAAATACCAAACGTCTGCGGGCTTTCGCTGACGCCGCCTGCAATCGCGAAATCAACTTCGCCCAACCGCAGCATCTGCGCGGCGTGGATCACCCCCATGTTACCCGCGGCACACGCTGCCCCAATCGTGTAGGCGGGACCGGTGACCCCGAGATTAAGCGAGACTTCGCCCGCGGCGTTGTTGGCCACCGTGCGCGGGTTGTGGTGATGCGTCCAGAACTTCGTGTCGTAGTTAAACTGCGAGATATTGAAAACTTCGTTTTCTGTCTCAACGTTGCCATGCTCCGTGATGCCGATGTAGATGCCCACGCGACTGCGGTCGCGCGTTTCAATCGCCACACCCGCATCCGCCAGTGCTTCCCGTGCGCAGTAAACACTGATGCTGCCCGCGCGCGTGCCGATGCGCACGTCCTTCTTCTTCTGATGCTTTAACGGATCAAAACTGCACATGCCCGCCGGCCAGCGTCCCATGTAACGCACGTCGACCGTCGTGATGCCCGACACGCCCGCCAGCAAATTGCGGCGGAACTCGGGCAAGGAGTTCCCGTTCGGGGCCGTGAGACCCACACCTGTGATGACGATGCGACTTAGATTCATGCGGCGGACGGAAGGAGTAAAACGAATTGCCTAGCCAACCGAAATGCAAACTCAATACAAGTCTCCCATGAAAGTGCTCGTTGCCGGCGGAGCCGGATACATTGGCAGCCACTGCGTGCGGCAACTCCTCGCCGCCGGCCACGAACCCATCGTGGTGGACAATCTCGTCTTCGGTCACCGCGCCGCAGTTCCGGCCTCGGTCAAATTTCACGAACTCGATTTGGGCGATTCGGCTGCGCTTTCGACCATTTTCGCCATGGAGCAGATCGACGTGGTGATGCACTTCGCCGCTTACGCCTACGTCGGCGAATCCGTCACCAACCCACTCAAATACTACCGCAACAACTTCGCCGCGCCGCTCGTGTTGCTGGAGACGATGTTGCAGCACGGCGTGAAGAAATTCGTCTTCTCGTCCACCTGCGCAACCTTTGGCGTGCCGGCGCAACTGCCCATCGTGGAAGACACCCCGCAGGCGCCGATCAACCCCTACGGACA
>JAUXXD010000038.1 GCA_030681265.1 Candidatus Didemnitutus sp.
GCCATGTTGGTCGCGATCGTCACGGAGCCGCGCTGACCGGCGCGTGTCACGATCTCCGCTTCCTGTTGGTGGAACTTGGCGTTGAGCACTGTGTGAATGACGCCCGCACGTTTGAGCATGCGGCTGAGCACTTCGGATTGCTCGACGGTGACGGTGCCGACGAGCACAGGTTGCCCGCGCTTCTGCGCTTCCTGGATGTGGTTGACGACGGCGGCGTATTTGTCGCGGCGCGTTTTGAAAATCGAATCGTTTTTATCGACGCGGATGCACGGCTTGTTCGTCGGGATTTGGGTAACAGAGAGACGATAGATTTCGTTGAACTCCGCGGCTTCGGTCTCGGCGGTGCCGGTCATGCCCGCGAGCTTTTCATACATGCGGAAATAATTCTGAATCGTTACCGTCGCGTAGGTGCGTGTCTCGCGCTCGATCGTCACGCCTTCCTTGGCCTCGACGGCTTGGTGCAACCCGTCGGACCAACGGCGGCCCGCCATCACGCGGCCCGTGTTTTCGTCCACGATCAAGACTTTGCCATCTTGGATGACATATTCGACGTCGCGCTCGTAGAGTGAGTAGGCGCGGAGCAGTTGGGAAATCGCGTGGATATCCTCGGAGATCACTTCGTAGCGTTGCTGGGCTTCGCGTTTAAGCTGCTCCTTTTGCTCCGGCGCGGTCGACGTGTCTTTTTCAATTTCGATGAAATGCGTCGCGAGATCGGGGAGCACGAAGGCATCAGCGTCATCGGGCCGCAGGCGTAACCGACCGATTTCGGTCATGTCGGCTTGGTGGTTTTTTTCGTCGATGACGTAGAGGAGCTCTTCCTTGTAGCGATACATCTCCTTCTTGTTGAAGTCGGAGTGCATCTCGACGTCGGTCTTGTCGAGGAGCTTGCGCCACTCTGGATTCTCCATGAGGCGCAGAAGCTGCTTGTTCTTCGGCATGCCGAGTTTGACCTGCAGCATCTTCATGGCGGCAGCGTGGCGGTCTTCGGCAGTCAGGTCCTTTTTCTCAAGCAATTCCGTCGCCTCTTTCACGAAGCGATTCACGAGGCGGAGCTGGTCGGCCACGAGCGAGGCGATGCCGGGGCGCAGACGCGTGAAGGGCTGCTCGCGCTCGATCGGGGCCGGGCCGGAAATGATCAACGGCGTGCGTGCTTCGTCGACGAGAATGGAATCGATTTCGTCCACGATGCAGAACCAGTGGTTGCGCTGCACTTGGTCTTCCTTGCGCGTGGCCATGCCGTTGTCGCGGAGGTAATCGAAGCCGAATTCCGACGCCGTGCCGTAAGTGATGTCGCGGCCATACATCTCGCGACGGAGATCGGATGGCATCTGTTGCTGGATGCAACCGACGGTGAGGCCGAGGAATTGATAAAGGTGGCCCATCCACTCGGAGTCGCGGCGGGCGAGGTAGTCGTTGACGGTGACGAGTTGCGCGTTCTTGCCGACGAGGGCGTTAAGATAAAGCGGGAGCGTGGCGACGAGGGTTTTACCTTCGCCGGTGGCCATTTCGGCGATGCGGCCTTCGTGCAAGCAGATGCCACCGATCAATTGCACATCGAAGTGCACCATGTCCCAGGTGAGCTGGTGTTCGCAGACGTTGACCTGTCGGCCGACGAGGCGGCGGGCGCCGTTCTTCACCACGGCGAAGGCCTCGGGCAGAATCTGGTCGAGGGTTTCGCCGGCTTGGAGGCGGGCGCGGAATTCATCGGTCTTGGCCCGCAATTGGTCGTCGGTGAGCGCTTGGTAGGTCTGCTCGTGTTCGTTGATACGCGCGACGATGGGTCGGCACTTTTCGACGTATTTGCGGTGGTGGCGGCCAGCGAGTTTCTTGAGAAGGATGCTAAGCATGAAAGAGGAAGACTTTTAGTCGGGTCGTCCGGCTTGGCAAATGGCAAATATTCACCGTTTTCACTGTGCCAACTGCCTCATGATCAGCGCCGCGCAGTTCATGCGCTTCGTTTCGCGTCCGGTCGTTACGACCTCGCTGCCCTCACGGACAATCACGACGTCCTCGGAGAAGCACGGCACGAACGCCTCGGCATCTTGGTGATTGTAGGCGTCCAACTGACGCGGCACCACGGCCTCAACCGGAATAGCTGACTCGTGAGGGTTCGCCGTTGCACTCGTGCTCTGTGCAAACAGCATCGCCGGCAAAACGACCAGAAGGCGAGAGGACGGACGTGGTAATTGGGAAATTTGCTTCATTGTTCCTGCCAGTCTGACGTGCAAGCGGGGCGAAGTTTGGTGCAATGTGAGGGGAATCACCGCTTTATTTTTCGGAGCCAAACAACGCTTGCTGAGCTTCTTTGGCGGAGAACATCCGCTTGGAGTTGTGGCCAATGCCTGCGGTTTCGACTAATTCCCAGTTGAACGCCCAGCCGCGTTCCTCCGCTAGTTTCTTGGCGGCGGCGAAACACGCCAAGCCACGTTCGTAGCGAAATCGGCCTTGCTTCATCGCCGCTGCACTGCGGTCAAGATCGGGATCGTCCTGTTTCGTGTCGGCCGTGCCGAGGTAGATCGTCAATGGTGCCGCCAAGTAGCGGCGGATCGCCGCCTCGTTGGACAAATTATCCGGCAAACCGCCGAAGCCGTAACCGAACTCCGCGTCGCGCGTCGGGAAAAGATGCGAGCCGGGATTGACTGATACAAGTCGCTCCGCTCCCAATGCCCCGGTCAGGGCCGCCATCCGCGCGACAAATTGTCCGCCCGCCGAGTGCCCGATGCAGTAGTAACGCAACTCGGGTTTGCCAAGATTCGCCCGCACGGCCGCGGCGATCTGGGGAATCATCGCATAGGTCCACTTCGCCGGTGGCTGCACCTTGCCGTGACGCGTGATTCCGCCGCGCTGATAGGCTTCACTCGGGAAACGTTTCTTGTCGAATTCCGGCGCGACCACGATCGCGCCAAAACGTTCCGCCATCGCGATGGCGTTGTTGCGGTAGTTCTCCGCATTCCGATTCACGCCGTGGAAAACCAAAATGATCGGACCGTCCGTGTAATTCACCGGGCGATAAGTGTAAAGCGTCACGGGCATGCCGAGGTCGATCTGCAACGCGCCCGGGCCCACTTTGATCGACGCAGCGTGCAGCGCACTGACCCAGAGTAAACCCACCAACAAGAGACGGAGAAGTTTCATGCCATGACGCAAACGATTGCCCGTTGGCCATCAAGTGCACTCGCGCGAAAGCAGGCGAAATCGACTCCTATTCATGAGTGTTGCGCGAGACAGCCCAGGGCGGCCCGCAGGTGCGCCGGCGACTACTCCGGCAGCTTTCGCATCAACTCGTTCAATCGTGCGCCCCCCGGGTTGGCGCGTCAAATCTTCGCCTTGAAGTAAGCGATGGTCTTCTTGAGCCCAGCCGCGAGCGGCACTTTCGGTTCCCACTGTAGGTGCTTCTTCGCCAGCGTAATGTCGGGGCAGCGTTGTTTCGGGTCATCCGAGGGCAACGGCAAGTGCACGAGCTTCGATTTGCTCTTGGTCAATTTGAGCACTTCCTGCGCGAGTTCGAGCATCGTGAATTCGCCCGGATTACCGAGATTCACCGGACCGACCGTGCTGGTCTGATTCATCAAGCGCACGAAACCTTCAATGAGATCGTCCACGTAGCAGAACGAGCGCGTCTGTGAACCGTCACCGTAAATCGTGAGATTCTCGCCCTTGAGCGCCTGCACGATGAAATTGGA
>JAUXXD010000058.1 GCA_030681265.1 Candidatus Didemnitutus sp.
TGACGCAACTTTTCCATGGGGCACCTCTGAGTTAGCGTGGAGCGTCGGCGGGCGTCGTGTCCACCGAACGTCGCTGAGCCTACCGCCCGCGTCGCCGAGGTCAACGGTGGGGGGCGAGTGTTGATTGTAGCCGGCGAGTTCTGGGGCCACACCGCCAACGACCGCGCCAGCGCATGGCGAGCGGCTGAGGAATTAGTAACCGTGCCGCTGCAATTGCAGACTGAGCTGCTGCTGGAATTCCTTCACGTCGGCGGCGCTCGGTTTGTAAGTCGGTTGACCGGTGTCGAGCATCAACCGTCCTTGTTGGTCGAGCGCCCATTTGCCACTCACACCGTCGCTGAACGTCACACTGCCGCTGACCACGGAGCCGGGGCGCACGATGCGATCCACGTCCACGCTGACCGTGCGGCCAAGCGCAGCTTCGTCGCCGGGCAAATCTTGGTGAGCGAACTCGTCTTCGTCATCATTGGCGGCGACGCCGGCCGGCGCCGGCGGGGCGGCGGACGGTGCGGGCATGCGGGCTTTGGTGACGTCGTTCGTATCCACTTTCGGCGTCGGATCCTGCAGGGCGAGGTCGAGGTCATCGACGAGGAAGCGCACGTCGCGGTAGGTCAGCGAAAGTTGAAAATGCGCCGCGAGCTTTTTTTGCACCTCGGAGAGATTGTCTCCGGCGGCGATCCAAGTGGCGATGGTCTGTTTTTGTTCAGGCGTAAGAGTCATGGCAATCGGGCGCGAGGCGCCGTGAAGGAGAATTTAGTAGTCATCCGGCGCGAAAGGACAAGCGCGGCATCGGCGAAAACACCACAGGCCCGACCGAAGTCGGGCCTGTGGCGGTTGCGTGTGTGTCTGAAAAAATTGTTACTTCGAGAGCTGCGCTTTCAGGAAGTCGACGCTGCCGCGCACGGAGTCGTCGGTTTCCATCATGTTTTCGACCGTCTTGATTGCGTGAATCACGGTGCCGTGGTCCCGTCCACCGAAGGCGTCACCAATTTCCTGCAGTGAGTGGCGGGTGAGGAGGCGGGAGAGATACATCGCGATCTGGCGCGGGAAGGCGATGGCGTTGGGCCGGCGCTTGCTCGTCATGTCCGTGTGGCGGATCTGATAGTGGTCGGCGACACGCTTTTGGATCGCTTCGACGTTCAGCCGGTTCTGCGCCTCTTCCATCAAGACGTCCTTGAGCAAGTTCTCCGCAGTCGCCAGATCGAGTGGTTTGCCGGTCAGCGCGGAGTAGCTGGAGACTTTGATGAGCGCGCCTTCCAGGCGACGGATGTTTTTCGAAATGTGGCGCGCGATGAATTCCAAGACCGGCATCGGTATGTCGATCTTGAGGGTGGCGGTTTTGGTGCGCAAAATTGCCACGCGCGTCTCAAAATCAGGCGATTGGATGTCGGCGGCGAGTCCCCATTGGAAACGCGAGACGAGACGTGCTTCGAGCGCGGCGATCTCCGTGACGGGGCGGTCGCTGGAGAGGACGATCTGTTTGCTCGACTCGAAGAGGTCGTTGAAGGTGTGGAAAAATTCTTCCTGGATGCGCTCTTTGCCGGCGAGGAATTGCACGTCGTCGATCAGGAGCACGTCGACGTTGCGGTAACGTTGGCGGAATTTTGTCAGCGAATTTTCCTGAATCGCGTGAATGAACTCGTTGGTGAACTTCTCCGTGGAGAGGTAGGCGACGCGGGCATCGGGATTGCGTTGCAAGATGCTGTGCCCGATGGCGTGCATCAAATGGGTTTTGCCCAGACCCGTGCTGCCGTGAATAAACAGCGGATTGTAGGCCTGTGCGGGCGCTTGGGCGACCGCGAGCGAGGCGGCGTGGGCGAGTTGGTTATTCGAGCCGACGACGAAATTCTCGAACAAGTTGCGCGGGTTGAGGGTGCCAGAGATGGCTTGGCGCTCGTCGTAACGCGTCGAGCGCGGTTTGGTCGGCGTCAGCCGAGAACGGGTCGTCGTATCGGGACGCAACTGGTGCGCAGCCACACCGTTGTGGGCCGACTCGGCTTTGCGCAGCGTCACATGAACCAAGCGACCGGACGCGAGGCGCAAGCGCTGCGAAATCAGATCGAGGTAGTTGTCGTGCACCCAAATCGCCGCGAAATCATTGGGCACGCCGAGCACGATGGAATCTTCCGTCGCTGCGAGGCACGTCATCGGCTCGAACCACATCTGAAATACGTCGTCCGGGAATAGACCTTTGAGGTCACATTTCACAGTTTCCCAGAGACTGGCTTGAGTGGGGTGCGGGGGCATGAGCGGTCGGGTAATGGCGGTGTTATTCACACTCCGCGTTCAGCAACCTTGCAACCCTAACCGCTTTGAAGTCTGGCAGCAGTGTTCTAACAGGCAAAATGGGTCTCTAACTGGCTTCCTCTGGGGCTCGGAGAGTCACCGATGGAAAGTCATGGTAGCTAGGGTCTAAGGGAATACCTGAACAACAACGCAAACTGGCAACGAAACGGAAGAGGCAAAGAACGAACGAGAAGAGATTCTTTAAACAAGAAACACTAGATAACGTGAATCCAAAAATGCCTTTCAAGGCCAACTTTCCGACAACTTGTTCACATCGTGGAGAGGATAACTTTTTTCATTTTGGGATTGCCGAAAATGAAGCCGATGCGGGGAACCGATTTCCTCTCTGAAAGCACCATCGCGCGGATTCTCGCTTGGTCAAAATCCATCCGCCCAACGCGCGCCCCGCGCCATCGATTGGCGAATAAATTACTACGCAAAAATTGTCATCGCGGAAAATTGCCCCTCTTCGCCACCGCCACGATGCGTCGATCACCAGTGGCGGCGATTTTTCCTCTAGAGTGTGTGATGCGGCGCAGGCTCGATCCACTTGCCGTGCTCGCGAATGAGCGCGACGAGCCGCGCGTCGGCTTCCACTTGGGGAATGTTATATTGGACGCACGTTTTACCCACGTAGAGATTGATTTTACCCGGCGCGCCCCCGACGTAACCGAAGTCAGCGTCGGCCATTTCACCGGGGCCGTTCACGATGCAACCCATGATGGCGATTTTCACACCCTTGAGGTGCCCGGTCTGCGCGCGGATGCGCTGCGTCGTGGTCTGCAAATCGAAAAGCGTGCGCCCGCAACTCGGACAGGCGACGAATTCCGTCTTCGACGAACGCGCGCCCGCGCCCTGCAGCACATTGTAGGTCAACTTCGTGGCGCGCACCAAGTCAGTTTCGGTCTCGATGCTCACCAAATCACCGAGTCCATCGCACAATGAACTTCCCGTGAGCAAACTCGCTTCGAGCAACTTGCTGAGGAAATCTGGCGCGGCGTGCACGGCGGTCGCAGCCGTGTTGCGAATCCACACTGGCGCGGCGAAGCCGAGCGCGCGCAAATTCGCCCGCAAGCGTCGATATGCCCCGGCCGCGTGACCGGAGCCGGTGGCATCCGATTGCGTGAATACCAAATGCGTCTCGCCCAAGTCGCGCAGCGCGGGTGCCAATGCCGTCACGGTCGCGGCACTCGCGTCGATGGCCAGGAAGTGACCGCGCGTGCGCACCAAGTTGGCGAATTCACGAAGCATGTCAGCGTCGCCAGCTTGAAACTTGCGCACGATCAGCAAGCGCCCGCCGTCATCGACGAGTAGCGGCGTGAGATCGGCCGCGTTGAGCAGCGGCCCAATTTCGAGCGCCAAAAATTCGATCGGCAATTGCGTCGCGCGCACGGCTGCGGCGAGCTCGGCCAAGTCGCTGGGCGTGTCCGCGCGCACAAGCAAACCTTCGACCGGCGTGTCCTTTAAATGTGGTGCGGAAAGTTGGCGGGCGGCGTCGGCGAGGTGGGTGGGCGAGGCGAGTTTGACGATGACCCGCGGCGGTTGCGCCGGACCAACGTGACACGTGGCCGAAAGTTCCAACGGCGATGTGTTGCGCCGCGTGTAAGTAAACGGATCGACGCCGTCGCTGTTCTCGTCCCCAGCGGGCGGCGAGAGTTGCCACAGACTCATCACTTTGTCGGCGAGCGCGGGGGCGACGGGACTTTCGTAAACGGAATCTTCCGTGAGAGACACGCGGATGGTATCGCCGAGTCCGT
>JAUXXD010000065.1 GCA_030681265.1 Candidatus Didemnitutus sp.
CAGTTGGCGTCCCCACGTGTGCAGCACGCCGAAAAAGCCCAACTCGGCGCCGAGCAGACGCCGCTCGGCGCCGACTTGTTGCAACGTCGCCGCGCTCTCGCGAAACAGCCGCTCGGGCATCGCCTTGGGTTGCGCGGCGAAGAGCGGCCGCAGTTGCTCCGGCACCGTAAACGTCACCAAAAAATACGGCACCGGCAGAGAAAGGCTAAAGGGGTCAGGTTTTAATTGTTAATGTTTTTGCTTGAGCTCCGTTGGTCGCCCATCACCGTGGCGGCATGGCGCGCAAATTGAGACTCGAATTCCCCGGGGCTTGCTATCACGTGATCAACCGCGGCAACTACCGGGCGCAGGTCTTCGCGACGGAAAAGACGCGGGCGGCGTTCGAAGCGTGCGTGTTCGAGGCGTGCGAAAAGTCCGGTTGGCTGCTGCACGCGTTTGTCGTGATGAACAACCACTACCACCTCGCGTTGGAGACGCCACAGGGCAACCTCGTGGCGGGGATGCAGTGGTTGCAGGCGACATTTGCGAATCGGTTTAATCGCCTACGGGGCGAACGCGGGCATTTGTTTCAGGGGCGTTACAAGAGCCTGCTGGTGGAAAGCGGCGAAGCCTTGGGGCAGGTCTGTCACTATGTGCACCTCAACCCGGTGCGGGCGGGACTGGTCACGGTGGACGATCTGGCGAGTTATCGCGCGTCGAGCTACTGGCACCTCTGGCAAAAAAAGCGGCCGTCCTGTCTGCACGTTGAGACGGCTTTGACCGAGGCGGGAGCGCTGGCGGATACGGCGGCGGGGCGGAAGGCGTATGCGAAATTTCTGGCGTGGCAGGCGACGGAGGGGCCGGCCGGCAAAAACAAGGCCTATGTGTCGATGAGCCGCGGCTGGGCACTCGGCACGCAGGACTTCAAGACCGCGTTGATCAAGGACCACGCGCTAGCGGAGTCCAGCCGCGCGTGGGAAAAATCCGGTGTGCAGGAAATTCAGGAAACTCGTTGGACGGCCGCGTTGGCCAGCGGTCTGGCGGCGCTCGGGAAATCGGCCGAGGATGCCGACACCGACTTGAAATCGGCGCCATGGAAAGTCGCGCTCGCGGCCAAACTCAAACAGACGACTCAGGCCAACAATCGCTGGTTGGCCGAACACCTACACATGGGCACGCCCATCGCCGTCAGTCACCACACCGGGCAGTTGCGTCGCGGGCTCAATCCAGCGGCGGCTAAGCTGACGAAGCGACTGGGAACATTAAACATTAAAGCCTGACTCCTTTTCATTGAACAAAACGAATAATCTCTTCCATTGGGGTGACTTCTTTCCACGGCATCCCTGCCGTATGTGTCACCCATCACTCCGGTCAAAGTGTTACCTATCCTGCCGGTTCATACCTTTCATTGAATGACCGCAAATGTAATTTTCGAAGAACTCCGGTCGCTAGGCAGCGACAGCTACAAGCGGGTTATGCTCAACCACGGCGCGCGGGAGCCGTTTTTCGGCGTGAAAATTAGCGACCTGAAGATGATCGTGCGGCGCATCAAGCAGGACTACCTACTCGCGCTCGATCTTTACGACACCGGCAACTACGACGCGATGTATCTTGCCGGTTTGATCGCCGATGATGCGCGGATGACGAAGACTGATCTCCGGCGCTGGGCGGCCAAGGCATACTGCCCCGGGCTCTGCGGTGCGACCGTGCCGTGGGTCGCGGCGGGCAGCGCGCACGGGTGCGCGTTGGGGTTGGAATGGATCGATTCGAAGAAGCCCCTCATTGCGGTGACCGGTTGGGGAACCTTGGCGAGCCTCGTGTCCATCAAAGCCGACGCTCAACTTGATTTGGTGAAGTTGGAGGAGCTTTTGCAGCGAGTAGTGATGTCGATTCGCAAGGCGCCGGATCTGGTGCGCTACCAGATGAACGGATTTGTTATCGCGGTGGGGAGCTACGTGCAGCCTCTCACCGACACCGCTATCCAAACCGCAGAGAGGATCGGCCCGGTGGAGGCGGACTTAGGCAATAACTCGTGCCAAATGCCCTTCGCCCCGGATTACATACGCAAAGTGCAGCAACGCGGCAGCATCGGGAAAAAGCGCAAGTCAGCGAAATGCTGAACGACGGGTGAGATCAGGAATGAACCGATCTTCCCTCGCGCCCACCCGCGCGTGTCTCCTGCGAAACGTGGACAAAAATATTCTCGATTGACTGATACTCAACAAGACAGGCGGAGTGCCTACTGCGGCAGTAAGGCTTAGTAAACGTCACGATTCCACCCGTCTCACAAAGTGTGCGCTTACGGAGAGTCCGGCTCGTCGGACTGGGGATAAAATTTCGCCTGCGTCACCAGCTTGAGTTTGTGCACGGCCAGACTCAGATCGGCAAAGAGGGCCAGCGCGGCTGCGTCGGGAGCATCCGTTTCCATGCGGCATTGCATGCGGTGGAAACGTTCGCCGAGCGAACAGTATTCGTCGGTTTCGCCCAAGCGGAATAGCAAGCGGCGCGCGCGGTCGGCTTGTCGTCGCGTCTTTTCCACCAAGCGCTGCGCGGCCGGAAATTCGATCCGTCCAGTGTTGGCGTCCTTGAACACCTGACACTCAAACGTCCGGCATTGGCGTGGTCGGTCCTGGTAAATGTGGCAGGTGCGGTCCTCGCACAACGCCGCGCACGGCTGCGAAAAGCGGCCGACAGGCTTCTGCCCTTGCGAGAGTCCGATCGGCAGACCGAGCGCCCGCAATCGTTTGGCGCTGTCGCCGCGCTCGAGTTGCACGCCGTCGAAAAGCGTGCCGTCACAGCACATCCCGCAGGCGAGGCAAAGTTGTTCACTGGGAGTCACGCGCGGAGCATCCGGTATCGCTGGGGCGCAGGGCAAGCTCCACGGTGCGCTTTTAATGTCAGCAATAACATGCAAATCACCGTCGGCGCAGAACTCGCGGTCTCCAGCAATTATGAGAAGGGCGTGCACCCTGGCGCGGCCGGAATAACGCAAGCCGTCCTCATCCGGGCCACGAACGTCTTTCGCAAAGAGAATGGCGCGTGGGAAATGATCGGCCACCACGCCGACCTGTTGCCCTCTTTGGTCAAGTAAACGGGTGCGCACCGGCTCGTCGGCTCGTAACTCCGGCCCGCGTTCGCTCGCACTCGCCGCGCCCGTCGCCTTCCCGCCCGCTCCCCGCTCCTTCCCGCCCCCTCACTTCTGCAATTCAGCCGCGACGACGCGGAAGGTGGCATTGAGCGAACCGGGCGCGCTGCGGTCGGCGGCGAGTGAAACTTGTTCGAGACCGACGTAGGGTGAGCGTTGGGAAAGTTCTTCGTAGAATCGCAACAGCGCGCCAAAGTCCGCACGGCGGAACGTCACTTGCGCGGAGTGGAAAGCGAAGAGCGTCGTGCGCTCGGTGCGTTGACCGGAAACTTCCGGCGCCAAACCGGCCGCGCTCGCCAACGTGTTCATCTCGCCGACGAGACGTGTGCCGTTGAGCGTGCGCGCCGGATCGAGTTGCGCTGTCGCCCCCGCCGCCTGCGCTTCGATGTCGGCGCGGTTATCGAGCCACACTTGTTGCTCGGCGCGCGCGGCGCCCACCGAACGCCATTCCTGCACCCAAATCTTCGTGCGGCCCGCGCTGCTCGACAGCCAGATGAGCGCGCCGATGGCGATGAAGGCGAGCAGCAGCACTTTTTCGCGCAACGAGCGCGTGAGAAAATACTGTTTCACGGCGCACCTCCCGTGCCCGTCACTGAGCTCAACGTGCCGACCTTGAAGGTCGCGGCGAGTTGGAAAGTGGTCATGCCGTCGCGCAAACGCAGGTCGCGCACCTCGATGGTTTCCACCATCGGCAAGGCGCGTAACGCGGACTCGAACACGCCTACCGCATCGGCGTTCGCCGTCTGCGCCTCGATGTCGATGCCGCCCTGCCCCGTCGTGACGCTGCGTGTGAAAATAATTCCGCCGGGCCGCACCGAATTCAGCACGGCGAGCATTTCGAAAGGCCGCAGGCGCCGCCGCGACATCTCCTCGATGCGCGTGCCGAGCGATTGCGCGGCTTGGATGCGCGCGATTTCGGGCGCGATCTGCGTTTGCAACTCGCGTTGTTGCTTCAGCAAGACGCCGCCCGCGATGAGGCCAAGTTCGAGCAAACCCGCGAGCATGATGGCAACCACCGAGCCTTGCACTACGCGCCACAGCATTCGATCTCGACGCAACTGTTTGCGGCGCTCGACGAGCACTTCCTTATCACGCACGTCAATCGTGTCACACGCTTCGGGCGTGAGACGCGTCTCGACTTGGCGACCGCCGCCGCCCGAGCCGGGCGTGAGTTGCCATTCGCCGGTTTTAAGTTGGGCCAGTTGCACCGTGCCGGAAAATTCCTCCACCGACGCCTCCACACCGAGACGGCGCTGACATTCCGCGAGCAACTCCGCGCGCACCGCTGCCTCGGTCGCGGCCTCCGTGGTGCGCGCCAGCACCACGGCCGGCAAGTCGCTCGCGCCATCCCACGCCGCCACCACGCAAGTCGTGCCATCGTGCCACCGGCGAATCCGCGCCGTCGTCGGCGCGTCGCCCAGCAACGCCAGAAAAGTCGGTGCGACCACACTCGCGCCATCCCAACTCGCTTCGGCGAACAAGCGCCGGTAAGTGGCGAAGACGAGGGCGTGTCCGCCATTGGCCGCACGAAGGTAACCGTGGAAAAGTTGCGTGACCGCAAAGGGCGCGACGGTCTCCAACGCGATCTCGACTTGCGGCGCCGTCTCCGCCGTGGGCTCGAGCGCGATGCGCCGCACGAAGAACGACTCCGACGGCAACCACACCGCCGCCGTGAGGGCGACCGAGGAAGTTGCGGCGTTGGCGGGAGCGGCAGGCATATCAGGCGTCAGGAGTGGTCGGAAGCGGAGTGAACGGGGGAGCGTCTTCCCGAATCTCCAACACGGCAAAGGGATAGTTCAACATTTTACGCTCCGGTGGCGGCGCCGTCACCGCACCCGTATTTTCCGTCTCGGTGGCTCCACGCGCCCGCGGCGCCGTGCCACTGCCGGGCGTAATCACCACCGATAAGCGGTAAACCACGCTGCCTTGGCTGACGGCGACGTTGATGCGGAGCACTTCGATGTTCGTGCCCGCGCGCTCCGGTAACTCCGCCGCGCCGAGCGCTGTGCCCGCTTCGGTCAGCGAACGAAATACGCCCAAATCGCCCGTGGTCCGCGGTCGCGTGCGGTGTTGCTCCAACGCAGTCACCGAGCCCGCGCCCATGCCCAACGCGGTGAGCACGCCACTGTTAGCGGAATTCAAATTCACGCGCGGGAAGGAAAACAGCGACGTCTCGCGCACGAACGCCTCACCTTCCGGCGTCATCCGCCCGTCCTCGTCGAAAAACAAATGCCGCTCCAATTCCGCCGCCGCCAACTCACCCCACGACCTCAGGGGACGCCCCGCCGGACGATAAGCGGGCTCGCTGTGGCTGTAATCCGGCGCGTTGAAATCCGGCACGGCATGCTCGTCGGTCTTGCGCATCCACGCGTGCAACACCGTCGCCATGCGCTCCGCTTCGTTGCGCTCGATGCCGGCGAATTCCATCATCGTCTGCAACTCCGCTTCACTCGCCGTCGGCAGCGACAGTTTGCCCGACTCGTCTGCGAACGTCACAGCGACCTCGCGTCCGTCCTCCGGCACATAACCGCTCACCGCCAACGCTTCGCCCCACGGCTCCACCGGACTGCGCAACGCGCCTTCCGCCGCGCGAAAATCCGCGAGAATCGCCAGCGTGGTTTCGAGCGCCGAATACGCTTCAGCGCGCAACCGTCGCTGCTCGCCTGCGCGCGCATCCGCCAGTAACTCCGTGCCACTGCGTCGCAGAAAAGCCGCGAGCAAGAACGACGCGAGCAACACCGTGACGAGCACGAGCACGATGACTGCGCCACGATTGCGGGAGAGTTGAGTGGAGCGCGCGTGCATCAGAAGTGCGGCAATGCTCCGGGAGACGGCGGCAGCACCACCACGGTTTCCGTCTGCATTTTGCCGTGTTCGAATGTCAGGCGCAGTCGCCGCGGCATCGTCCATTGTCCAGCCGAGTTGCGCTGCAATTGCTCGTAGGTCCGCCAAACGGCGCCGTCGGACTCGGCGTATTCCAACATGATTTTGCGGCCAAAGGCCGACAACTCGAATGCGCGCGGCGCCGCGTCGTTGAAGTTTTCCTCCAGCCGCGAGTGCCAATAGAGCATCAGCCCGCGCCCTTC
>JAUXXD010000148.1 GCA_030681265.1 Candidatus Didemnitutus sp.
GCCGTGGCGGTGAATCTGGGGATGCCGGAAGTCGTCCAACGCGCAATGCTCGTCGCCCAGCGCAATCGTCTCAATCCCTTCGCGTTTCGTGTGCACCTCACCGAGATGGCGCTGCGTCGCAGCGATTTTGACGACGCTTTCCGCATGATGCGCGACTGGGAATCGACGATCGAGACGCTGAAGCCCCAGCAACGGTTTTATCCGGAATTCATCCGCCGTCTCACCCGCACCACAGTTGCCGGTGGAGGTGATCAATTGGCCGGATTCATCTCCCATATTAGCCTGATGCGAGGACAAGCCACGCCGGGAATGCTCGAACTCGCCGCAACCGTGTTGGAGGCCAGCAATAATCGGGACGCCGCACAACAAGCGCTCCAGTCCGGTCTGCGCCTTTATCCATACAGCGATAATCTCCAGCAAATCTCGCAACGACTCACGGCGCACGCGACCAGTATTGCCACCGCCGCGCAAGCGGCCGTCGAGACACGGCGCGCGGAACAGCTCCGCCGATTGGTCGCCACTGTGCCGCCCACCGGACTGCTCGCCATGCAGGAGATCGACAATTTGCTAGAACGGGAAAGTTTGCTCGGCGCTCGAGAATTAGCCGCCACGATTCGCACCGTGCAACCCCTCTGGTTGCCTAGTTTCGAAACGGAGCTTGTCTGGAGAGAACTTGAGCTAGCCGTGCTGGGGCGCGACGCGATTTCCAGTCGTGCGCTGGTGCGCACGCATTTGGATCGGAATCGCAGCGACGAGGTCGCTTTGCGCCTCGTTACAATGGCTGAGAGAATGCTTGCCCGTAATCGGGAAACCGAAGCGCGCATGCTGCATGACGAAGTGGCGGCGGCGCGCAGTTCGGTCGCAGTCGTGGCGGCCTTGCGCGGCCTGAATCTCTCGGACGATCTTTCAACCCACCTCGGCAGTGCAGACAAAACTCTCGCCACACTGGATCGCTTGATCGGCCAGGGGAAAGCAGCGGAAGCTTTGCGCATTTCTGAATACGTGAAGAGCAAATCACCCTCGTGGTGGCCGAGTGCACGCGATGAATTCACGGTCCGTGAAGTGCGCCTACGCCTCGCCCTTGATCAACGTCTGCTGGCCAATGCAGCGCTGAAAGACCTGGTAATTCGCTCCGGTGTGCCACGGGCGGCGGCCTTCCGTCTCGTGCGCGAATTGATCAACGAAGGGCAGAGCGAGTTTGCCATCATTCTTGCGCGTGAAGTTGGGCGTTTGTTGCCGGGAGATGCGGCCGCCGCCAAATTGCTCATGGAAGCCGAGGCCCCGCGGTTGCTGGAGACGGGCACTTAATTCGAACCGCTCCGCGCGGCGGGCTCGCTTTAGCCGCGACGGAGTTCGGAGCCGCGGAAGCGCACCATGAAGCGGTGCACTTTCTTTTGGCGGCACTTGATCTTGCCTGTCGTGAGCTCGAACGTGTCGGGCACATCCACGCGGATGATGTCGACCACGGCGTGGTAGCCGCGCTCGGAGAAAATATCGATCAGCATGGCGAGCGCGAGTGGCTCGTCGAAGAGCGGGTCCTCGCTGTTCACGTGGGCGCGGCCGGAGATGGCGTGACGGCACACGATGGGCAGGATTTTCCTTTCGATCAGCGCGATGATGCGGGCGAACAACTCGGGTTGGTTGAGCGCATACCCGTCGAGCCTCCGCACCAACTCCTGCCGGGCGTGCACCACGATTTCGCTGGCGAGCGGGAGCGTGCGCAACTGGTCGTAGGTGCGCGGGTCGAGCTCGAGCGAACTTTGATAGGCGAGTTCCTGGGCGATGTTGTCCTCGACTTCACCGAGCGCGCCCTGCGCGTTGATGAGGTGGTAGTGAAAAATATCCTTGAGCGAGAGCAGCGCCCCCCAGGTCTGGTCTTTGAAAACGCGGTAACGACGGGCGGCCAGTGCTTCGTCGAAGTCGGTGGCGCGTTCTTCCCAGAGTTCACCGCGACCCGTGGAGAGCACCTCTGCGTTGTGAAATTTAGTTTCGCGACCGCGTTTGAGCTGGCGGGCGATCGATTCTTTTTCGTCCACGAATAGCACCACGATGTGCACGATCGGCTGCCGGAAATGGATGCCGAGCGGCGTGCCATAAAACTCGCGCCAGAGCTGCACCATTTTCTCGTAAAGCAACTTCAAGCACTCGACCTGCACCTTGGTGCGGGGAAAGCCGTCGAGAATGGAACCGTCGCGATATTTCGGTTCCAAAAGGCGCCGCAAGAGCACGGCTAGCACTTCGCGATCGCCGATCAAATTGCCTGCTTCCTTGATCCGTTTCATTTCCGGCGTGTCGAGTAACGAGCTCATGACGATCGGGTCGACCGTCAGACCGCGCGCCTTGGAAATGTAGGGCGTGTTGGTGCCTTTGCCCGCGCCGGGCGCTCCGCCGAGCAAAATCAACTCCTTGGGGAAGCGCAGATTTTCGCGACCGTATTCCTCCTCCAATTCCTCCCAGATGGGGTTGAAGATGATAGCGGCATCCTTGATTTCTAAATCAGGAGAATCGGTCGGGTTTGGTTTGGACGGAGAGGACATACGTTTCGCGGCGGTAGGATTTCCAGAGTAGAACTGGAACAACATGACGCGACATAAAAGGCGGCGTAGCCCGCGCGATTACGCAGAATGGACGAAGGATATCGAGATTACGGCTTCTTGCGCAACAGTGGCGTCGTCGCTTCGAGCTGGCCGCGGGTGACGCCAAGCTGGTTGATCAGCTTGAATTCGCGCCACAGTTCCGCGCCGGAAATCTCGCCGCGCAGAAGTTGGCGGTAGCGTTGCACCGTGCGTTGCAGTTCGTCGCCGGACTCGTTGAGAAACTCGATGCGGAATGACCGCGCGCCCAGCGCCAGCAAGCGATCCACGAACTCGGCGCCGGTCTGGGCGCGGGAATTGTAAACGGTGTTGCGGCAACCGGCATCGGCTTTGAGCGGGTGCTCGGCCCCGACGCGGTCACGCAGGCGCACGTCGTGTTGGTCGCAGGGGCGGCCGCAATTCTTGTAATCGGTGCCGGCCGACAAAAACGCACAGAATACGCAGTGCTCCATGTGAAACATCGGCATGTGCTGGTGCAGCGTAATGTCGAACCAGTGCCCCGGCGCGCCGCGCAAGAGGCCTTCAAGTTGGGCGACGTTGAGGTCGTAGGACGCGGTCACGCGCTCCAAGCCAAACGTGTGCAGGTAATAGTCGGCGGCGAGCGGATTGGCGATGTTGAGCGAGAAGTCACCGCGCCGCCGCCCGCCCGTGAACCACTGCAAGTGGTCGAAATTGCGCACCAGATATCCGTCGGCCTCGCACGAGCGCACGAGTTGGAGGATCCATTCTTCGCCGGGCTTGAAGATGCGCGGTGGCACGGCCCAGAAGGTGGCCGACGTGTCCTCGCCACGCAGCGCGCGAAATTGCGTGACGGCGTCGCGGTAGCGTTTCGGGTCCTCGAATTCCGCGTAAATCGTGCGCGCGCCTGCGGCCCATGCCGCTTCGAGTTGGTGCAAATGGCGGATTACGACGATCAACTCCGGTTCGGCGGTGGCGTCTGTCGCGGCAGCCGAGGGAGCGGCGCGCGCGGGCAGTTGCGCGGCGGAGACACCGTCGGGGGGGCGCAGGGTCCAGCGTTTCGGCGCGGCGCGTTGCGCATCGAGTTCGGCGCTGGCGCGCCGACGCACGTCGTTGAGTTCGCGGAGGGGCAGAATCACGGTGCCTTCCAGCGCATTGGTGAGCGTGCCGAGCACGAACGGCGTGCTGCCGAGTCGTCCCAATTGGTCGCGCAGGCGCTCGGTGGTGAGCGGTTGGTTCTCCGCCGCCGCGAGGAGCGTGGCGGAATCGGCGCGGGCCACATGGCCGTCGTCATCGCGCAGAAACAGCGTCAGCGGTGCGCCCGCGACACCGTGCACTTCGGCGTGCACCGGACGGTGGTAGCGGATTTTGTCGCCGGCAAAAGTTTGGCGCAGACGGCGGTCGAGTTCGGGATCGTTGGTTTTCCAGACGCGGTCGCCGACGCTGATGCGGGCAAAATCAATATCGCCGCGACCGAAGCGCAGCACGGTGTCCTTGCCGCGCGGCTCGACTTGGTAAACGCGGCCACCTTCTTCTTTCTCATCGGGATGGCCGCGGTCGAAGACGAGTCCGTCGCCGGGCTTGGCGGGTGCTTCGAGGGGCACGGCGACATGGTCCGGGGCGACGCGGGTGACGCGACCGAGGAACACGCCGCGTTTTGTGCCGAAGCGGGCGTGCGCGAGTTCCTGGTTGTTGATGCCGCGAAACCAGCCCGTGTAGAGGCCGCGCGAAAAACTCATTTCGAGGTCGTAGCGCGCTTGCGTGCGATCGAAGGCGACGGGAGTCGGTGCCACAGCGTCGGGGGCGATCTGTTGCATCGCATGGTCAAGTGCGGTGCGGTAAACGCGGGTGATGTTGGCGACGTATTCGGGGCTCTTGAGACGGCCTTCGATTTTGAGCGAAGCGACGCCCGTGCGCACCATGTCCGGCAACACGTCGAGGCCGGAGAGATCCTGCGGGCTGAGCAGGTAGCGGCGGTCACCGAGTTCGACTTTGGCGCCGTCGGACACCAATTCGTAGGGCATGCGGCAGGCTTGCGCGCACTCGCCGCGGTTGGCCGAGCGGCCACCGAGCGATTCGCTGGTAAGACACTGGCCGGAGTAGGCGACGCACAACGCGCCGTGCACAAAGACTTCCAGCGGCAGCGAGACGGCGGCGGTTTTTTGCGCTTCCTGGATGGCGGCGATGTCCGTGAGCGAATTCTCGCGGGCGAGCACGACGAGGTTGGCCCCGAGTTTGCGGGCGAACTCCACGCCCGCCGCGCTGGTGACGGTCATTTGCGTCGAGGTGTGAATCGGGAAATCCGGCGAGAGCGCGCGAATGAGACGGCAGATGCCGACATCCTGCACGATCGCGGCATCCACGCCCGCGGCGATGATGCTGCGCAAATACTGTTCGGCGTCGGCGAGTTCCTCGGCGAAGACGAGCGTGTTGAACGTCACATAACCGCGCACGCCGCGGCGGTGCAGGAACTCCATCAGGCGCGGCAGGTCGGCGAGCGTGAAGTTGTGCGCGCGCATGCGGGCGTTGAAACGCTCGAGGCCGAAATAGATCGCGTCGGCGCCGTTCTCGACGGCGGCGCGGGCGCATTCCCAATCTCCGGCGGGGGAGAGGATTTCCGGCCGCACGAAATTCGTCGCGCGCGTTGGTGCGGCGGAGGCGGAAGGAATCGTCGGGGAGGACATGGGGGTTCGTTAGTAGAGCGCTGGGCGGACTTCGCAACAGTGAAGCCGATGGGGGCAGTTACGCGCGGCGGGGCCGAGTTGGCTTTGGGGCCGTGACGGTCGTTACGATGGGATTGGAAACCGATTCGCTGGTGCCGGCGTGTAACGGGCCAATAACGGCGCGCGCGGCGTCGGCAAACATCTGCGCGCCGCGTCCCAGATGCCGGCGGTAATGGCGGATCAGCGCAATCGTGCGAGTGGGTGCGACACCGGAAAATTTGCGATAAACCAAGCCGACCGGATCGTTCGCCGTGCGCGCGCTGCGCGGCAAAATGCTGACGCCGAGCCCCATCGCCGTGAGCGACTTGACCGTCGAAATTTGCGCGGCGCGGTGCATAATGCGCGGCGCGAAATCGAGATCCCCGAGTAGTCGTTGCACCTGGCTGGTGAGCGACGAGGCGTCGCCGAGCATGATGAAATTCTGACCACGCAAATCCGCCACATTCACCTCTTTCGCGGCGGCCAGTGGATGTTCAGCGCTCAAGCCCAACAAGAGCGGTTCGGTGAAGAGCGGCGTCGCAACCAGCCGCGCTTCGTCAACGGGCAAAGAAACCAGACCTAAATCAATTTCGCCGTCGAGGACTGCCGTGAGGATTTCGGCGCGAAAACTTTCGTAACTGGTCAAAGTGAGACGCACTTTGTTGGCGCGGCAGTGCGCGACCACGGCGGGAAGGAAGAAATGGGCAACCGTTGGGATAATACCCACTGACACCCGATAGCCTTGTTCGGGGTCCTCTTTAAGCTCGCGCGTCGCGTTTTCGACTTCCTGCACGATGCGGTAGGCGTGCTCAAGGAGGATTTGCCCAGCTTCAGTGAGGGCGACTTTGCGGCCGAGACGGTGAAAAAGTTTCTGATCAACCTCCGCCTCAAGATTCAATATCTGTTGACTGAGAGACGGTTGCGATATGAAAGAACGCTCGGCGGCCTTGGTGAAATTGGCCGCCTCGGCAACGGCGATGAAGTAACGAAGTTGGTAAACTTCCATAGGTAAAAACGATAAAAGCCATAGATAGTAAGTATTTCCCCTATTGCAAGAGATGCCGTATTCTAAGGGTGTGAGCAAATTCAACCAAGCTGCCATCACCACCATGAATACCAATTTCCTCGTTCAAACTTTCGGTTACGCCAGTCTTTTCTCTGTCGTGTTCTTCGGATTTTCGACCGTCAACATCGATCTGCCGCTTGTTGGCACAGTCATCGCTTATCTCGCGGCACTCGGAATCGTCGGCATTGCCGTCTTCGACGGCTCGAAACGGAGCTCGTAATTATTCTTTAGTCGAAAGCATAGCATAGTGTGCGATGAGGCCCGGGCAGGGGTGCCCGGGCCTCTTTTTTTGTCGGCGTGGCGCGACAAGCGATGAGCATACGGGTCGGATAGACGAATCCGGCGCGGCATGACGCTTTACAGGAAACAACCCTCAACGAAGACCATGGAGGTCACTGGTGAAACCCAATCCTGGAAAGACTGGTTCGAAGCATTCGGGCCGAAATTGCTGCTCTGCGCGCGGCAATGGACGCGTTCGCTCGCGGACGCTGAGGATGTGGTGCAAGAAGCTTTTGTCCGCTACTGGCGGCACCAGCGCGATTTACCCGGTGATCCGCAGGCGCTGCTTATTACCAGCGTGCGTCGCGCAGCGCTTGATTTGGCGCGTCGCGAAACCCGCCGTCACGCCCGCGAAGAGAAAGCCGACGGTGGCCTCGAGTCGCGCGAAGGCATTTTTGAACCGCTCCCCGGCGACGGCGATGAGCGTCGCCTCGAAATCGAAGACGCTCTCCAGACCTTGCCCCTCGAACAACGCGAAGTCCTCAC
This sequence comes from Candidatus Didemnitutus sp., assembly GCA_030681265.1. Classification (GTDB taxonomy): domain Bacteria; phylum Verrucomicrobiota; class Verrucomicrobiia; order Opitutales; family Opitutaceae; genus Didemnitutus. The sequence goes on from JAUXXD010000148.1 coordinate 7,086, forward strand.
GCTCAAAATCTGGCAAGAACTCACTTTCGAACAAATTGGTGAAACCCTCGGAATTTCGCCCAACACCGCGGCATCGCGTTACCGCTACGCCTTGGCTGCACTGCGCAAACAATTGAGACCGCTCAGTTATGGATGAAGCACTCCAAAATCTCGAAAATGAGTTGAAGGCCCTGCGGCCGCGCCGTCCCTCCGTGTTGTTGCGCGCCCAACTTGAAAAGGAGCTCGGTGCCACTCCTGTGTCGCTTGCGTCGCAGGCGCCCGTTTTGCCAAACCGCCGTTACACCGCCGCGCCGTCGCTGCGTTCTTGGAAATGGGTCGGTTGGCCACTGGCGGCCGCCGCTTCTGTTGCGCTCGTCGTGTCGGTCGGTGTTTGGCAATGGCCACGCGCTGACGCGCCCGTCTCGGCGGCGAACACGGTTGTTGCCGCGACTGCACCTGCGTCGTCGATCGTTACGCCGCGCGATGCCTACAAACCCGTCAAGGCAGACAATGTGCTCTATGCCGTCACCGATGAAGGATTGGTGCTGCTGGACGATAATAGCCCCGCTCGCCTTGTGCGGGCGCGCTACGTGGACACCTACACGTGGCACAATCCCGCCACCAACGCTTCTATGAAATGGAGCGTGCCCCGCGACGAAGTCCGCATGATTCCCACCCGTTTCCATTAATTTTCCTCACTCTCTATGCTTATGAAAAACAAAATGCTCACCTCTGCGCTCGCACTAGCGCTGCTCTCACTTGGCGCGACCGTTTTTGCGCAAGAAGCGCCGGCTCCGGCAACAACACCCGCACCGACCAAGTCGGCCACGAAGGCACGCACGGTTATCGTGACCAAGTCTGGCGACGGTGTCGAAAAAGAGATTCGCGAAATGAAATTGCCCGCCAGCGATCGCAAAGCGCGGGCGGTTTTTATCGGTCGCGATGATGCTGCGTCTGGTGAAACGGAAAAAATAACTTACCTCGGCGTTGAAACCGCCTCGCTGCCGCGCGCGCTTGCCGCGCAACTCGGTCTTGGTCGCGATATGGGGTTGGTCGTGCTGAGCGTGGCGGCGAAGAGTCCCGCTAGCGCAGTGTTGCAGGAACACGATGTGCTCAAGCAGCTCGATGACCAGATCCTGATCGACACGCGGCAACTCAGCGCGCTCGTGCGCTCCAAGAAACCGGGCGACACCGCCAAGCTCACGATTATCCGTGGCGGCAAGGAGCAGGTTGTTACCGCGCAATTGGCGGAACACGAGCTGCCGAAACGTGTGAGTGCGCACACCATCGATTTACAGAATGCGCCGGGTTTTCACTTCTTCAGTCATGACGGAGCGCAGAGGGGCGAGCGATTGCCCGAGATGGCGCGTGAGGAAGTGAAAGACGTTCTGCGCGTGATCGGCGGCGAACGCGGCGCGTGGGGCGGCGGGCCGCGCGTGCATGTCGTGAAGCGCTCCAGCAAAGGCGAATCCACCATTCACAATCTGGCCGAGGGCAATTTCGTATTCTCTGACGAGAGCGGTTCCGTCGAAGTGACGGCGAGCAAGGGCGAGCGCAAGTTGGTCGTGAAAGACGAGCGAGGAAAGGTGATCTTCAATGGTCCGATCAACACCGATGAAGAGCGCGCCAGGCTAACGCCGGAGATCAAATCGCGCCTGGAGAAACTAGACGCGGTGACGATCGACTTTGAAGCAGACGACGCGATGGAACGTGCGGGTGCCGTGATTGCGCCACCGGCACCGAAGGCATACTAAATTACACCACAAAAAAGGCACCCGCTCGGGTGCCCTTTTCAAAAGCAAAATGCTGGGATTAGGGAGCTGGCTCTGCGTTGAGCGGGGCGGCGCGTTTGACGAAAGCCGCGATGATCAATGAGAGAATCAAGCCGACAATCAGCATCCCGACACAGGTCATTACTGCCGACATGGCCGGCCCCATCATCATGCGCGTCATGTTTTCGGCCTGCTCCATTTGCGGGTCGGTCAAACCGGCTTCAGCCCAGCGGCCGCGGAGGATTTCCATTTGGTAGTCCACGAAGCTTGTGTTGATGAATTTGAAATGGATGAAAGTGTAGACCGAGGTCATCAGACCGGAGAGCAACGAAATCACCACGCCCGCGCCGACGGCTTGGCCGTAGGAAATCGCGCCGTGCTCGCGCTCTTCGCGCACCGCCTTGATGCCCAGCCACAACACGACAAACATGATCACAAAACCGAGCCACTGGATGTATTGGCCGGTCGCTAATTTCTCGGTTTGAAAGCCGGTGAAATACATCAGGAGGCTGAAGACCGCCTGCGTGATGGTAAGCGCCAGAGCAAAGGTGAATTTAGTTCCCATGCACGGGACGTTGGCGGGAACAGGCAGTCGGCGCAACCCCGGATGGACGAACGGCGGGCGCTCAGGACGAGCGGTTCCGAGCGTGTGTCTCAACTGCGGCTGTGCTCAAACCTGACCCCGTCGGCCGCCCGCACGATGTCCTCTCGACTACACCCAGTCGTCCGCGCATTAGTATGCATGTCCTTCCGGTGCCTCCTGCGTGGGATGTTTCATTTTCCAACCCATCTCTCGCAGCTTCCCACCAAAGAGCCCCCCTGAAATTTTACAGCTAGATCAGGCCCATCTCGCGGGCGCGAAGCGCGGCCTGGGTGCGGTCGAGCACGCCGAGTTTGCCGAGCACATGGGTCATGTGATTCTTGACCGTGCCTTCGGTGATGCCGAGTTCGGCACCGATTTCCTTGTTGCTGCCGCCGGCGGCGAGGCGGCGCAACACGTCGAGTTCGCGCGACGACAACGGGTCGGCCAGCGTGTGCGTCATCGGTTTTCCTTCGCGCGCCGTGAGACGGTCCAACTCGGCCATCACCTTGGCGGCGACGGAGGGCTCCAATACCGACGTGCCCTTCGCGGCGGCGCGGATCGATTCGCACAATTTTTCAGCGGAGCACGCTTTCAGCAAATAGCCCACCGCACCCGCGCGTAAGGCATCAAAAATTTCTTCATCCTCGTCGAACGTCGTCAGCACAATCACACGCGTTGCGGGCACCAGTTGGGCAATGCGGCGCGTGGCTTCGACTCCGCCGAGCACCGGCATCCGCAAATCCAGCAACACAACGTCGGGCCGATGCACGCGCGTGAGCGCGACGGCGCGTTCGCCGTTCTCCGCCTCGGCGACGATTTCCAAGTCGCTCTGCAACGAGAGCAAGCTGCGCAGCGCCTCGCGGAACAGCGATTGGTCGTCGACCAGTAACAGACGGATCGCGCTCATCGCGTCGGTGCGGGTTGGGGGGCGGGCACCTCGACGCTCAGCGCGAATCCGCCTTCGAGGCGGTTGCCTGCATTCACGGTGCCGCCGAGCAGCGCGAGGCGCTCGGCCATGCCGTGCAGGCCGAAACCGTCGCCGTTCGCAACGTTGGCTCCGACGCCGTTATCCGCCATTTCCAAGCGGACTGATTGCGCGTCGCGAAAATCGAGCGTGATCAACGCGTTGGTCGCGCGCGCGTGTTTGCGGATGTTGGTCAGTCCCTCCTGCGTCGCGCGAAAAAGCGCGTGCTCTGTCGCCGGCGGCAACTGACGCGGTGTGCCAAGTATCGTGACGGTCGCCGTCGGCTCGCCGAGCGAGGCTAGATGCTGCACCGCTTCGGCGAGCGGCGCGCGCACCGCATCAGTTTTGAGCGAACTGACGGAGCGGCGCACGTCGTCGAGGGCTTCTGCCGTGAGCTTGGCGGCCTTCTCGACATTTGTCCGCGCCTTGGCGGTGTCGGTGCCGATCAATCCCGCGGCGGCGTCGAGTTGGGTTTTCACCACGGTGAGGTAGTGCCCGACGCCGTCGTGGATTTCGCGGGCGAGCCGGTTGCGTTCGCGGGTGGTGGCGAGTTCCTCGATTTGGGCGGCGTAGGCGTGCAGCTTTTGGTTGGCCACTTCCAATTCCAGTCGGAGCGCCTCCGATTGTTCGCGCGCGGTCAGCGCCTTTTTCGTGATGACGGTAAACATCGCCGTGAAGGCGAACGCCGCTAGGTAGCTCATGCTCGCTTCGATCATTGCATTCGGCCCGTAGTAGTAGCCAAAAACGAAAATGCTGGCCGCAAAGAGCGAGAGTCCGGACGCGGTGGCGCCTTTCCAGCCAAACAGAAAGATGCCATAACTCAGCAACGGCAGCACCATGATGCCGAAGAAACCGCGCACCGGGCTGAGATAGATCATCGCTACCACCACGATCCACATCGCGAGGAAGATTCGCCGCTTCCACGGCAGACCCCAGCGGTCCACGATACCGTCGCCGAGAATTGCCAATGCGGCGTAGGTGGCGCCCAATCCGAAGGTGGCGGGAACCTGCCAGAGTTCCCCCGTGATCCGCCGGGCGAAGACGAATTGAGCGAAGCAGCTGAGGATCACCGCGCCGAAGGCGAACGTGCCGTAGTATTCGGTGCGCCGGTGGGGAAGGCAACTCGTGCGGTGGTCGCTCATGCGGGGTGGACTCTAGCAGACCGCACGCTGGCTGACTACATGACCAAAGTCACGCCGGGTCATGCCCCAACTGGAACTCCGGCCTCAAAGCAGGGCGTGGCGCAGGATTTCCACCGGGTGCAGCGCGGTGCGCCCGGTGCCGTCCTTGATCTGGTGGCGGCAACTGGTGCCGGGAGCCGCGATGAGGACATCGACCAGAGTTTGCCGCACGGTGGGGAAAAGCACGAGTTCGCCGATCTGTTGCGAGAGGTCGAAGTGTTCTGCCTCATAACCGAACGAACCCGCCATGCCGCAGCAACCGCTGGGAATGAGCTGCACCAGGTAATGCGCGGGCAACTCGAGCATCTTCACCGTTGGCACGAGGGAGGAGAGGGCTTTCTGGTGGCAGTGGCCGTGGAGCTTGATCGTCTGCGGCGCTGCCGTGAACGACTCACGCTTGATCCGTCCCGCGGCGGCTTCACGCGCAATGAACTCGTCGATCAGCAACGCGTTCTTCGCGAGCCCGCGCGCTGCTTCCTTCAAGGGGTCCGGCATCAAATCCGGATATTCGTCGCGGAAGCCGAGCAGCGCGGAGGGCTCCAGGCCGATGAGCGGCGCGGCGGCGGTGATGACGTCCTTGAGCAATTCGACATTGCGGATGGCGAAGGCGCGCGCGTCGCGCACGAGGCCCTTCGAGAAATGCGCGCGGCCACTCTCGACGTGCGCGGGAATGACGACTTCGTAACCAAGGCGATTGAGCAACTCGACCGCCGCAATGCCGACGGGCGTGTCGTTGTAGTTGGTGAACTCGTCGCAGAAGAGATGCACGCGACCATTCGGATACGCGCGGCCCGCGGGATTGGCGTGTAGCCGGTGCCACGCGGCGAGCGTCGTGCGATGCAACGGCGGCAAACTGCGCTGCAGGGCAAATCCGGCGAGACGTTTAATCCAGCGCGACACATCGGGCGCGGTGACGACCCAATTGTAGAGCGCGGGCGCGAGCGAGGCGAGGCGCATGCTGGAGTTGAAACTCGCGACGAGCCGCGAGCGGAGCGGCACGCCGTGCACATCGTGGTAGTGTTGCTGCCACTCGGCTTTGAGCCGGGCGAGATCGACGTTTGAGGGGCACTCGGCCTTGCAGCCCTTGCAGGAGAGGCAGAGCTCCATCACTTCGGCGACTTCGACGCTGTCCCACGGATCCTTGAGGTCCGCGGGGTGGGAAAGGACGTGGCGGAGCATGTTGGCGCGGGCGCGGGTCGAGTCCTTCTCGTCGCGCGTGGCCATGTAGCTCGGGCACATCGTGCCGCCCATCAGGTGGGTCTTGCGGCACTCGCCGACCCCCGTGCATTTCTCCGCGGCGCGCAACACGCCCTGCGTGGAAGTGAAATCGAAGATCGTCTTGTATTCCGGTTCCGCATGGCCGGGCGCGTGGCGCAGCGCCGTGTCCATCGGCGGCGTGTCAATGATCTTGCCGGGATTGAACACGCCGTGCGGATCGAAGGTCTCCTTCACCCGGCGCAGCATCGCGTAGCAGGCGTCGCCGACCATGAAGCGGATGAATTCACCGCGCAGGCGGCCGTCGCCGTGCTCGCCGGAGAGGGACCCGCGGTATTTTTTCACCAAGGCCGCGATGTCCGTGCCGATGCCGCGGAACATCCGCAGGCCCTCGGGGGTTTTCAGATCGAAGAGTGGGCGCGTGTGCAGCTCGCCCGCACCGGCGTGCGCGTAGTAGACGGTGCTGACGCCGTATTTCGATTTCAGCAGCGCATCAAACTCGGCGATGTAGGCGGGCAGGTCTTCGACGGCCACGGCGGTGTCCTCGACAATCTCGCGCGGCTTGGCATCGCCCACGACGTTGTTCATCAGGCCCTGGCCGGCCTTGCGGAGATCCCAGACACGGGTGCAATCGTCGCCCCACAACACGGGGAAGGCGTAACCGAGGCCGGCGGCCCGCAGCTCGGATTCCAGCGCGGCCATCTCCTGCTCGATGTGCGCGCGATCCTCGTGGCGCAGCTCGATCACGAGCACGGCCCCGGGATCGCCCACGACGAAGAAGCGGTTCTTGGCGTGCTCGAGGTTCATCTTGGTGCACTCGAGAATGTGGCGATCAATCAGTTCGCAACCGAACGGCTGGTGCCGCATCGCGATCAGGGTCGCATGCAGCGCGTCCGGAATGGTGGCGAAGTGTGCGCAGAGCAGGGCGCCCGGGGGAGGGAGCGGCTCAACATTGAGTTCGTATTCCACGCCGAGAAACAGGGTGCCTTCGGAACCGGCAAGCAGCCGGCACAAGTTGAAGGGTTGGTCCGATGCCGGATCGAACACGGCGCAATCCATCAGCCGGTCGAGCGCGTAGCCGGTGTTGCGGCGCGTGACGGTGGGTTTGGGAAAATGGGCGCGGATGAGCTGGCGGTTGCCGGCGTCGCCGAGCAGGTCGCGCACGGTGCGGTAGATGCGCGTCTCAAGCGTGTCGGGGCCGTCGCACTTGGCCGCGAACTCTTCCCGCGTGAGCGGACCGAAGGTGGCCTCGGTGCCGTCGCTGAGAAAACCGCGGGCGGAGACGACGTGTTCGCGCGTGGTGCCGTAGACGATGGAATTCGCGCCGCAGGAGTTGTTGCCGATCATCCCGCCAATCATCGCCCGGTTCGCGGTGGAGGTTTCGGGCGCGAAGAAGGTGCCGTGGGGTTGGAGGTGAAGGTTGAGGACGTTGCGCACGACGCCGGGCTGCACGCGCACCCGGCGGGTGGCGGGGTCGGTGGCGAGGACGGCGTCGAGGTGGCGTCCGAGATCGACCACGAGGCCGCCGCCCACGACCTGGCCGGCGAGGGAAGTGCCAGCGGTGCGCGGAATCAGGCCAATCCGCTGCTGGTGGGCGAAACGGATGAGCTCGCGCACGTCGTCCTCGCTGCGCGGAAACGCGACCGCCAGTGGCATTTCCTGGTATTCCGAGGCATCCGTCGCGTAAAGCGACCGCATGACGTGATCGAAGTGCAACTCGCCGCGGAGGCGGCGGGCGAGTGCAGGGAGATCGGCGACGGTGGTTCCGGCGGGCATGAGCGTGAGCATTTGGTAGCGGCGCGGCAGGATTTGGCGAGCCTGCGCGTGCCTCTCCGCCGCAGCTTATCTGTCCTAAGGTGGCTGCTAATGGGCAAGGCTCGCCGCGCCGGGATGGAAACTGCTTGGATATGACACCGGGCTCCGGTTTACTGACGGCCAAATTGACTCCGCTCCATCGTCCCGCCGCACCCGGTGGACGAACGCGACCTTTTTCCTCCTCCAACCCTCGCCCTTATGAAAATCGGAATCGTCGGTGCCGGCAAGATCGGCGCCACCATCGCCACCCTCCTCGAATCCTGCAAGTTCTGCACCGGTGTCGTCCTCGCGGATGCACGCACGAACATCGACCTGAAGGGACTGAAGAAGTCCCGGTTCAAGGAGGTCGACGTCAAGGATACCCGGCAGCTCGCCGCGTTCCTCAAGGGCCTCGACGCGGTGGTAAATGCCGCCCCCTTTTACCTGAACCGCGCGATCGCCTCCGCGTGCGTGCCGGCCGGCGTGAGTTACTTCGATCTCAGCGAAGATGTCGAGACGACGAAGTTCATCCGCGAGCTGGCCCGGACCGCGAAGGTGACCTTCATGCCGCAATGCGGTCTCGCCCCCGGCGCGATCAACATCGTGGGCGGCTCGCTCGCCTCGTCGCTGGACGATGTGCGCACGTGCGAAATGCGCGTGGGCGCCCTCCCGCTCAACGCGAGCAACCAGATGAAGTATTACCTCAGCTGGAGCACGGCGGGCCTGATCAACGAATATTGCCAGACCGGCGAGGCATTGCACCACGGGCGCGTGATGCCCACCGTGTCGCTCGACGGCGTGGAGCGCATCACCATCGACGGCACGGAGTATGAGGCGTTCAACACCTCCGGCGGCGTCGCGACGATGTGCGAGACCTTTGCCGGCAAGGTGCAGGAGCTGAATTACAAGACCATGCGCTACCCGGGCCACCGCGACCTGATGAAGTTCCTGCTGCATGACCTGAACCTTGCTCCGCGCCAGGAACTGGTGACGCAGATCTTCGACCAGGAAGTTCCGCAGACGGAATCCGACGTGGTCGTGTTCTATGTCAGCGTCGTGGGTCGCGAGAAGGGCGGCGGCCTCAAGCAGCGCAGCTTCATCAAGAAGATGCACGGCGATGTGATCGCGGGCCGGAAGCTCAACGCGATCCAGCTCACCACCGCCGCCGGCGTGGTCGGGGTGCTCGAACTGTTCGCGAAGAAGAAACTCGGTTCCGGCTTCGTGCGGCAGGACTCCGTTTCCCTGGAGCGATTCCTCGGCACGCAGTGGGGCGGCCGCGTTTACGGCGAATAAGCCGCGCCGTCGCTTCGTTCCTTCGTTAACCGTCATTTCTCCACTTCTTCCTATGGCAAAAATCGCCTCCCTTCCTTCCGTCGCCCAGACGGCCAAAGCAATTTTCCCGAAACTCGGACTCTCGCGGCAGGCACCCAACGCCGGTGCCTTTTGGGGCGAGTGGGGTGGCGCGGGCGAGGTTCTCGTCAAGCACTCGCCGATCGATGGCTCCGTGCTTGGCCGCGTGCAGCAGGCCAATGCCGCCGACTACGAGCGCGCGGTGCAAGCGGCGCAAAAGGCGTTTCTCGCGTGGCGGGATTTGCCCGCGCCGAAACGCGGTGAAGTGATTAGTTGCTACGGCAACGCGTTGCGCGGCCTCAAGCGCGAGCTCGGCCAACTCGTCTCGCTTGAAGCGGGCAAGATTCTCGCGGAGGGCGAGGGCGAGGTGCAGGAGATGATTGATATCTGCGATTACGCCGTCGGTCTATCCCGCCAGCTTTTCGGCCTCACCATTGCCTCGGAGCGCGCGGGTCATCGCATGATGGAAACGTGGCAACCGCTCGGCATCGTCGGGATTATTTCGGCGTTTAATTTTCCGGTCGCGGTGTGGGCGTGGAACAGCGCCCTCGCCGCCGTGTGCGGTGACACGACGATTTGGAAACCCTCGGAAAAAACGCCGCTCACCGCGATTGCGTGCATCAAAATCGCGGAGAAAGTCTGCCGCGAGTGCGGCGTGGATCCGGCGATCTTTGCCCTGGTGATCGGTGACGGTCCGACGATTGGCGAGCTCATGACCAACGACCGCCGCGTGCCGCTGGTATCGGCGACAGGTTCGAGTCGCATGGGTCAACGGGTTGGCGAAGTCGTGGCGAAACGCTTCGGGCGCACCTTGCTCGAGCTCGGGGGCAACAACGCCATCATCGTCGCGCCGTCGGCGGATTTGCAGTTGGCCAAGCGCGCGATTCTCTTCGGCGCGGTCGGCACGGCGGGGCAGCGTTGCACGTCGACGCGCCGCATCATCGTGCACGAGTCGATCAAGGACAAGTTGGTGAAGTCGCTCGTGAAAGCCTACCGGCAACTGCCGATTGGCGATCCGTTGCAGGCGACGACGCTCGTGGGGCCGTTGATCGATGCGGCGTCGCTGGCGGGCATGCAGGCGGCGATTGCGGCGGCGAAAAAATCCGGCGGGCGCGTGCGCGTAGGCGGTCAGGTGTTGCGGGATGAGAAATTCGGCGCGGGTCACTATGTGGCGCCGTGCATCATCGAGGCGCAGAATGACTGGGCGGTCGTGCAGCATGAGACTTTTGCCCCGATTCTTTATGTGCTGAGCTACCGCACGCTCGACGAAGCGATCGCGCTGCAAAACGGCGTGCCGCAGGGGTTGAGCTCGGCAATTTTCACGACGGATTTGCGCGAAGCGGAAACGTTTCTCTCGGCGCGCGGCAGTGATTGCGGCATCGCCAACGTCAACATCGGCACGAGCGGCGCGGAGATTGGCGGCGCGTGTGGCGGCGAAAAGGAAACCGGCGGCGGTCGCGAGAGCGGCAGCGATGCGTGGCGCGCCTACATGCGCCGGCAGACGGTGACGGTGAACTACTCCAACGCATTGCCGTTGGCGCAGGGTATTAAATTCGGCGATTAGTCGACGCGACCGAAAGCGGTCCTTGCCCCGAGTCTGGCGTTAAAAGCCCGGCTCGGGATTGTCGGTCACTTGCGCAATTTTTTCCTTCACCTGCTTGAGTAGAGCGGCGCGAGCCGGCGTGCTCTCGTCGAGCACGTAGGTGGCTTCTTCGAGCACGCGACGCGACGGTTTGCCGAAAGAGATGAGTCGCGGCAGATGCAGTTCGAGGCTTTCGATATTGCGGCGGTTGGATTCGAGGCGAACGATTTGCGTGACGGCCGCTTGGTCGAGCGGATTGCGGCGTATGGCGGCGTTGAGCACCTGACGCGCCGGTTCGACTTCGTTGAGCCGCTCCAGCGCGGTGGCGATGACCATGGACTCGCGATTATTAATGTAGGTTTCGCCAGTGTAGGTTTTGAGGCAAAGTTCCGCCGTCGAGCGATCACGCACACCGAGACAGGCGACGGCGCGCCAACCGGCGATGCGATTGCCGAACGGTGTGCCGATGGGATAGGACGATTGCAGATCCTCGGCGAGCAGGCGCGCTTCACTATACATTTCGGCGGCGAGATAGGTGGACAGCAGGGTAATCCGAAACTCATCGATCGGAAAATTTCCGATGCGGGCGCGCGCGAGGGTTTCCTGAGCGAGCAAGACATCACTCAACGTCGCGGCGAGATTAGCGGCGATACCGAGCGCGCGCGGGTCTTTGCCGAAGTCGCGGAAAAACAATTCGATTTCGCGGCGGAACGCGGGCTGGTCACCCATTTGATGCAGCGAATGGATCAAGTCGATGCGGGGTCCGGGGCTGAGCGGATCGGCGGTCACGCGCACGAGTGATTCTTGGTGAGCGCGGGCGGGTTGACCAAGCTCACGATAAAGGCGAACGAGGAAGAGCGGGATCTCGTCACGCGTGGGAAAATTAACCCGACCGCGCTCGACGCGCATGCGGGCGAGTTCCGGGAAACCGCGTTCCCAGTCGCAACGGGCGAGGAGCAGCAAACCCTCGACGCTCCGCTCGATTTCCCAAGTGCGCGCAATTTTTTCGGCTTGGTCGTAACGGCCAAGGTTGTAGTTGGCGGTGGCGGCTTGGAGCGCGAGGAAGTTGTGGTGGATAGCGCCATCGACTAGGGTGGGCAGGTGCCGGCTCGTGATCTTAAGGACTTCTTCGTTGCGCTGGAGTTCGAAGAGCGCGCTGAAGGTGAAGCGCAGGTAGTCGAGTTCCTTGATGCCCACATCAATGTGACTTAACAGGACATTGATGGCGGCATTCAGGTTGCCGAAACGGGCGTAGAGAATCGCGAGCTGTTGACGGGCTGCGAGGTCGTTGGGCGAGCGAGAGAGTCCGGCGGCGAGAAGGCGCACTTTTTCCGAGGGCAGGTGTTTTGCCTCCGGGTCCATCGCGAGTTTGAGGTAATGCTCGCCGAGGCTGCGTCGGTGCTCTGACCAGCGGTGCGGGAAAACGAGATTAAGGTAACGCACCGGGGCGTCGGGGTGGCGTTGCCGCAAGAGCATCAACGCGCCGGCGGCGGCGCCGAACCAACCGAGGATGGCGAGCACGAGCAGCACGACGAAGATACGTCGCCAGAAGAGCACGAGATGCGTGCCCTTGCCCTTGGAGCGGACAAACACCCACAAGCGGAAACGATGGCGATTCTCCGGTTCGAATGCCGGCTTAACCTTCTTGTCGAAGTTCATGAGGAGCGCAGGGAACGGCGGCGCATACCGACGAGGAGCAGCGCGCCGATTCCGGCGAGCAGGGCGACCGTCGAAGGCTCAGGGATGGCGCCGACGTAACCGCTGGAGTCGATTGTGGCACCGAAGATTTCGCCCCCAAAGGATATTTGGGAAAGTTGAGACATGGTCAGACCGGAAGAAGTGGTGCCGAAGCGGAGGGTATTGGAACCCGCGGAGTAATTCAGAATCGTGAGGGTTCCGCTCCACGTTTGAGCCGAGCTGTTGGCGATGGCAAGCCCTGCGTCACCACTGCCGAAGTCGATCACGGCGTTGGCGCCGAGAGAAAGCGTGCCGACGTTGGCGGAGAAATTATTCAGTTGGAAAGTGCCGCCATCAAGCGTGAGCGAAACTGACGCGCCAATCTGTCCGGTTCCGCCGAGGCGCAGCGTATCTTCGACGAGAATCGAGCCGGCGGAAACAGCAGTGGCCCCGCCGGACTTCGCGAGAATGAGCGTGCCGGCGCTGACGCGGGTGACACCGGAGTGGGAATTAGAGCCGGAGCCGGAAATTGACGCATAGGTGCCGGAGCTGGTGATGGTCAGTCCGCCGTCACCGGAAAACAGGCCGACGTAGGTGGCGTCGGCACTCTCCTGTAAGGTGAGCGTGTGGCCGCTGCCGAGATCGATCACCCCGTCGGTAAACTCGAGCGACGTGAACGTCTGCGCCGTGTTGCGCAAGTTGAGCACGCCGCCGCTGACGGTGACTGGGTTACTCGCGGCGATGGAGGCGCCTGCCTTGATGGTGAGCGTGCCGTCGGTGACGGTGAGGCCGCCGGTGAAGGTGTTGGCACCGCCGAGTTCCCATGTGCCGGTGCCGGACTTTTCGACGGAGGTGAGATTGCTGACGGAATTATTGATGATGGCGCCGGCGAGGGTGTTGGCGTTGGTGTTGGTGCCGGTGAGCGTGAGCGTTTTCGACCCGGCGCCGGTGGCGGTCAGCGCGGAGGTGAGGACGAGCGCGCCAGTGCCGTAGGCGTCGAGGATCGCATTGCCGACGGTGCCCGCGAGATTGAGAACGCGATTCGACGAATCGCCCGCGCCGACGTAGCGCAACGTGGCGGTGTTGGTCGTGCTGCCGAGGTCGATGGTGCCGTTGGCCGAGGTGGTCGGCGCGCCGAGCGCACTCGCGGCGGCGAGATTGGCGAGTGAACCGATCACCACCGTGCCGTTTTGCACGGAGGTTTTGCCGGTGTAGGTGCTCGTGCCGGTCAAGGAGAGGAGTTCGGTGCCGGCTTTGGTGAGGCCGGCGGTGCCGGAGAGCACGCCGCTAAAGTGGGTGGAGGCGGTGTTGGCGAGCGTGAGCGTGCGCGTGGTGGCACCGAGACTGACATTGCCAGTGAAATCGAGCGACACCGTGCCGCTGATGAGAGTGTTGGCGGTGAGGCTGATGGGATTGTCGAGTGTGAGTGCGGAGTCCAAGCCTTGGAATGTGCCACCGCCGAGCGTGAGCGTGCCGGTGCCGGCGGCGTTGTTGTGATCGAGCACGAGGACGCCAGCGGTGACGGTGGTGCCGCCGGTGTGTTGATTGTTACCGGAGAGGAGCAGTGTGCCGGTGCCGGTTTTGGAAATGCCGCCAGCTGAGGTAGCGATGTTGGCGCTGACGGTGAGGTCGAATGCGGCGTTGGAGGAATCGGCGATGCTGAACGTGCGCGTCACACCTGCGAGTTCGAGATTACCGGAGAGGGTCGAGCCGAGGGGATTGCCGGTGGCGGTGTAGGTGACGTTGCCGCCGAGGGTCAAGGTGCCCGCGCCGGTGGCGAGATTACTGGTGGAGGTGGTCGTGCCACCGGTGCCGCCGAAGGTGAGCGTAGTGATGGTGGCGTCGAAGTTGGCGAGGTCGAGGAGCGCGGTGTTGCCGGCGGTGGTGGCATTGATCGTGACGGCATTCGAGGCGAGGGAGTTCGCCGAGCCGAGGCGCACGGTGCCGGTGTTAATAAGGGTGGCACCGCTGTAATCGTTGGAGCCGGAAAGCAGGAGCGTGCCGAGCCCGGTTTTGGTGAGTCCGCCAGTGCCGGTGAGGTCGGAGGTGACAGTGAGGTCAACGGCGGCGTTGGTGGAATCAGCGATGCTGAACGTCCGCGTGGCGCCGCCGAGATTGATGGTGCCGCCGAGCAGTGAAGCACCGAGTGGGTTGTTGGTGGCGGTGAACGTAACGTTGCCGCCCAAAGTCAATGTGCCGGTGCCGAGCGTGACTTGATTGGTTGATGAGGCGGTGGCCGTCGCGCCGCCGAAGGTGAGTGCGAGCACGGCTTGGTCAAAATTGTTGAGGTCAAAGAGTGCCGTCGTGTCGGCGGTGGTGGCATTGATCACGACGTTGGTGCGCGCCGTGGCCCCAAGGGCGTCGGAGGCGAGCAGGCGCGTCGTGCCACCGGTGATGGTATGCGAGCTTGCCGTGGTGAGTGAACCGGCGGCGGCGGCAAGGAACAGCGTGCCTTGCCCGGACTTCGTGAATGCGCGGGCGGTGCCGTTGTCGGAGAGGGCACCGAAAGTAGCGGTGGTGTCGGCATCGACAAACAAAGTCGGAGCCGCGGCATTGAACGCGACGGAGTCGAACGCGATGCCTGCGAGACCAGAGGTGACATTCGCTCCCGGCAAGATCGAGAGAGTGGTAGTCGTCGTGCTGAAAGTGAGCGTGCCGAGTGAGTGCGTCACGCCTGCGCCTTCCGTAAAGCGGTCGCTGGTGATGGAGGTGCTCGCGGTGATCGAGGTGTTGCGACCGAAGGCGAGGCCGGTGTCGTGGGCGAGTTCGAGCGTCCCAGCACCGAGCGAGAGGGCGCCCGCACCGAGGGCGTTGGCGTTGGCGGCCGCGCGCAAGGTGCCGGCGGAGATGGTCGTGGGGCCGGTGTAGTCATTATTGCCGGAGAGCAACAGCGTGCCCGCGCCTGCTTTGGTGAGACCGGCGGTGCCGGTAAGCGCGCCCGACCATGTGGTGAGCGCGGAGTTGGAAATGGTCAACGTGCGCGTCGTGCTGCCGAGATCGCCGTTACCGGTGAACGTGAGGGCGCTGGTGCCGCCGAGGGTGGAATTAGCGGCCAGGGCCAAAGCATTGGTGAAAGTGCGGGGCGCGTTGGAAGTCAACGTGCCGCCATTAAACGTCAGCGTGCCGGTGCCGAGGGCGGAGTTGCTGCCGACAAGCAACGTGCCTGCGGTGATCGTGGTGCCGCCCGTATGCGTGTTGGCACCGTCGAGGGTGAGCGTGCCCGCGCCCGCTTTGGCGAAGCTCCCATCACCCGCAAGC
>JAUXXD010000069.1 GCA_030681265.1 Candidatus Didemnitutus sp.
CAAGGCGGCGACGGAGCTGTCAACTCCGCCGGACAAAGCGACGAGGATGCGCGCGCGAGTCATGAGCTAACGCAGAGAAACCACGAATGGCTGAAACGGAACACAAAATTTTCACTCGCGCCCGCGGGGAAGTCCTGCGGCGAGCTTTACAGGGACAGGTGCGCCATTACCGTGGGACGATGAATCGATACTTGGGCGGATGGCTGGCGTTTTGTCTTGGAGCGACGCCTCTGTTGGCGGAGCGCCCAGAGCGCCCGCTGCCAGCGATTGAACGCGTTTTGATCATCACGATCGACGGACTGCGGCCGGATCGGTTGTTGCTGGCCGATGCGCCAGTGATTCGCGGTTTGATGGCCAACGGTTCCTACACCATGTGGGCGCGCACGACCGCGATGGCGACCACGTTGCCCTCGCACACGAGCATGGTCACCGGTGTGGTGCCGCGAAAGCATCGGATTTATTGGAATGATCCACTGCCGCTGGAAACGCCGATTTATCCGGCGCGGCCCACGATTTTCGAAATGGCCCGTCGCAACGGTTATACGACGGCCATGGTAATGGGGAAAGCGAAGTTCATGTATCTCAACAAGCCCGGGACTATTCAACAGGTGTATTATCCCGCGCCCCAAGAAAAGATCACGCCTGATGGGGAAGTGGCGGCGCGGGCCGGGAAAATCCTAGTCGAAAACAAACCGGAGGTGATGTTGGTGGGATTTCCCGAAGTGGATGAAATCGGCCACGCTAAAGGTTGGGGCTCGCGCGAGCAATTGGAGGCCATCAACCGCGCTGATGGGCATGTAGGAACCTTGCTCTCTGTCTTGGCAAGCGTCGGGTTGCGCGACTCCACGCTGATTATTCTTACCTCAGACCACGGCGGCGCTGGGCTGACGCATTCGATGGACGATGAGCGTTCGCGCACCATTCCCTGGATCGTCGCTGGTCCCGGTATCAAACACGGTTTTGATCTCACGCAAGTGGCGGACTTGCGCGTCAACATTGAGGACACCTGCGCGACGGCTTGCCACGTGTTGGGTTTGTCGCAGTTGCCCTATTTTGACGGTAAGCCGGTGCTGCTGGCCTTCGACTCTCCGACTGCTCCTTAAGCGATGAAACAACCTGATCACCGGATTCTGCGGGCATGGCTCACCTCGGCCTCGAGTGGCATCATCGAATTGGATGCCGATTGGCGAGAGGACTTGCTGCCGTTGCTCGCGCCGGTGGAGAAAGCCTATCAACTCGCCACGCTCGCACCGGCCGATCCCGCGCTCTATGCGGAAGAAGCCGCCTACTACGTCGATGAGGAAGGTCGGGTCGTTTTCGTGTTGCAACCGGCGGATCACCCAGGGGTCGATTTTGCGCGCACGGGCGTTTATGTGAGCGGCGAGTTCAACGGTTGGCGTGACGCGATTGGCCGGCCCGAGTGGCAATTGAAACGTGGCGAAATTCTCGGACGCGCGTGCTGGTTGTTGGCGGTGGCGAGCGAAACTTTGCTGCGCGAGCCGGCGTTGAAATTCAAATTCGTCACGAGCGACGCGCGCTGGCTCGCCTTGCCCCCCGATGCGACCAACCGCGTCGAGGACGAGGACGGCCACGCCAACTTCGCGCTCTACGCGCATCGCACCGGGCGCAATCTTTTCGCTTTCACCACCAAAGAGGAACTGGAGCCGAGCCGCACCTACTCGGTGATTCATTTACGCGATGGCCAGCAATCACCGCGCATCCGCTTGCGGCAGGGCAAATTTTTTCACGCGCTGCACAGTAAGTTGCCGCTCGGCGCGTTGGTGCGGCGCGACGAAACTATTTTCCGTCTCTTCGCCCCACGGGCGCGCACGGTGCGTTTGTCGGTGACGGAAAAAATCGACGGCGTCGGCGGCGCACATCAATTCGAGTTGGAAAAGCGCCCCGAAAACGGCGTCTGGTGCGGCGTGTGGGAAGTGCGCATCGACCAGAGACTTCACGCGTGGTATTACTGGTATAACGTCTCCGGTCCGCAGAATGTTTTTGGTAATTTCCAACCGACACAGCGCATTCTTGATCCTTACGCGCAAGCCGCGGTCGGGCGCGACGGTCCCGGCATCGTGCTCGATCCCGCGTGGGTGGGGAAGGCGGACCAAAGTTTCCGCACTCCCGCGTGGCAGGATCTCGTCATCGCCGAGGCGCATGTGCGCGATTTGGTGGCGAAGGCGCCGTTGACGATGAGCGACGACGCGCGGCTCGGATTCACGGGTTTGCGCCAATGGGTGGAGAGTCCCGATTTTTACCTCAGCCGTCTCGGGGTGAACGCGGTGGAATTGCAACCGGTGCAAGAGCACGACAATGCCAAGCCCGCAGAATATCAATGGGGCTACATGCCGACCAATTGGTTCGCGCCCGCCAGCAGTTTTGCGCTCGCGCCGACTGCGGCGTCGCAAGTGAAGGAATTTCAGGAACTGGTCGCCGCGTTGCACGCGCGTGGCATGGCGGTGATTCTCGATGTCGTTTACAATCACGCGGGCGAGCCGGCGCATCTGATGTTCATCGACAAGCTCTACTACTTCGAACTCGGCGATGACGGCAAACTCACGAACTGGAGCGGTTGCGGCAACGATCTGCGCTGCCGCTCGGCGATGACGAAGCGTCTCATCATTGACAGCCTGGTGCACCTGATCGAAGTCTACGGCGTCGATGGTTTTCGGTTTGATCTCGCGGAATTGATCGGCGCAGGCGTGCTCAGCGAAATCGAAACGGCGCTCAAGCGCGTGAAGCCCGACGTGATCTTGATCGCGGAGCCGTGGAGTTTTCGCGGGCATATCGCCGACGCGTTGCGCCCGACCGGTTACGCGTCGTGGAACGACGGTTATCGCAACTTCATCCGCGAATACGTGCGCGGCACCGGTGCGGCGGACAAATTGGAATATTATCTCAAGGGTTCGCCGTGGCACTTCGCCTACTGGCCGGCGCAGACGTTGAATTACACGGAGTCGCACGATGATCGCACGTGGATCGACGTGATTACCGAGAATCGTGATCACAACGGTTGGCGCCCGACGTGGAACGATGTGCGGCGCACGCATCTGATGGCAGCGGTGCTCTTCGCGTCAGTCGGCATTCCGATGATTTCCGCCGGACAGGATTTTTTGCGTTCGAAAGGCGGTGTGAACAACACCTACCTGCGCGGTGATCTCAATGCGCTCGATTACCGCCGCATCCGACGCCACGCGGCGACGCACGCGTATTTTGCCGAGTGGATCAAGTTCCGCCGATCCGAAGCAGGTAGCTTGTTGCGCTTGTGGTCGCGACCGGGCGAAGGATTCTTCCGCGCGTTCGAAGGCCCGGACAAGGCGGCGCTCGCGCTGGTTTACAACGCCGACGCCAGCGTCGGTGAAACGCGTCTGCTATTTGCGATCAATCCAACCCACGAAGACGTGGAAATCACTTTGACGAACGATGTCGTCGAGGGCGCGTGGCAGCTCGTGGCGGATCAAGATCGTTTCTATGACGCAGATACGACGGGCTTGTGCGCGGAGGTCACGGAGCAGTTGTTTGTGCCGGCGCTGGGTTGCGCGCTCTGGCGTAGCGAAGGCTGATTTCACACCGACGGGGCGACGCGCCGGCCAGTGGATTTTCAGAATCATAATTAATAGGATTTGCCCAGCGCGCCGAGGCGCGGGCGGAATGCATTCGGTAAGACTCTTGCCAAAGAAACTTTCGGCGCCTTCAATGGCCGCTCTTACACACTTCAACCACTACTACTATGGCAGTTAAAGTCGCTATCAATGGATTTGGCCGCATCGGCCGTCTCGTTTTCCGGGCGTTGGTCGAGCAAGGTTTGCTCGGCACCGAGTTGGATGTTGTCGCCGTGGGCGACATCGTGCCAGCCGACAACCTCGCTTATTTGCTCAAGTATGATTCGGCCCAAGGGCGTTTCAACGGCACCGTCAGCTCGAAGAAATCGAGTCCGGAAGTCGCCGAAGACGACGTCTTGGTCGTCAACGGTAAGGAAATTCATGTCGTCTCCGCGCGCACGCCAGCTGATTTGCCGTGGCAGAAATTCGGTGTCGATCTCGTGATCGAATCGACCGGCCTGTTCACCGACGCGGAGAAGGCCCGCGGCCATCTCACCGCCGGTGCGAAGAAGGTGATCATTTCCGCTCCCGCCAAGGGCGAAGACATCACCGTCGTGCTCGGCGTGAACGACGACAAGATCGACTATGCGGCACACAACATCATCTCCAACGCCTCCTGCACCACGAACTGCCTCGCGCCCGTCGTGCACGTGATGCTCAAGGAAGGTTTCGGTTTGGCCGAAGGTCTGATGACCACGGTGCACGCCTACACCGCGACGCAGAAGACCGTCGACGGTCCGTCGAAGAAGGATTGGAAGGGCGGCCGCACCGCGGCGCAGAACATCATCCCGTCCACGACCGGTGCCGCGAAAGCGGTGGCGCTCGTGTTGCCCGAAGTGAAGGGCAAGCTCTCCGGCATGGCGTTCCGCGTGCCGGTCCCGACCGTCTCGGTCGTCGATCTTACTTTCAAAACGACGAAGGACACGTCGCTCGTGGAAATCAAAGCGGCGTTGAAGCGCGCTTCGGAAACCTACCTCAAGGGCATCCTCGCTTACACCGAGGACGAAGTCGTCTCGAGTGACTTCATCCACGATAAGCACTCGTCGATTTTCGACGCTGGCTCGTCGATCGAGCTCAACAAGAACTTCTTCAAACTCATCAGCTGGTATGACAACGAATGGGGCTACTCCAATCGTGTTGTCGATCTGACGAAGATGATCGCCGCCAAACTCTAATCTCACTGAGGCGCCGCTCATCCCGGCGCCTTTTTTGTTCCCATGGCTAAATTCAAATCGATTCGCGATCTCTCCCTCGCTGGCAAACGCGTCCTCATGCGCGTGGATTTCAACGTCCCGCAGGACAAGGCCACCGGTGCGATCACCAATAACCAGCGCATTGTCGCCGCGCTCCCGACGATTCGTCACGCGCTCGCGCAAGGCGCTTCGGTCGTGCTGATGTCGCACCTCGGTCGGCCTGACGGGAAACGCAACGCGAAGTATTCGCTGCAACCGATCGCGATCGAACTCGCCAAATTGCTTGGGCAACCGGTGCAGTTTCTCGATGATTGCGTAGGCCCTGCAGTCGAAGCCGCTTGCTCGACACTCGCGCCGGGCACCGTCGTGTTGTTGGAGAATCTCCGTTTCCACATCGCCGAAGAAGGCAAAGTGAAGCTGGAAGACGGCACGTCACAGAAAGCGGATCCGGCGGAGGTGGCGGCGTTTCGCACGTCGCTCACGCGGCTCGGCGACGTATTCGTCAACGACGCGTTCGGCACCGCGCACCGCGCGCATAGTTCGATGGTTGGCGTCGCGTTGCCGGAGAAGGCCGCCGGATTCCTCATGGAAGCCGAGCTCAAGGCCTTCGCCGCGGTGCTCGATCATCCGCTGCGGCCGTTGCTCGCCATTCTCGGTGGTGCCAAGATCGCGGACAAGATTCCGCTCATCAATAATCTCATTGAGACGGCGGATGAAATCATCGTCGGCGGTGGCATGGCGTTCACGTTCAAGAAAGTCCTCGAAAACATGGAAATCGGCGCGAGCCTGTTCGATCCTGTGGGAGCGACGACGGTCGCGGACCTGATGGCGAAAGCACAAGCCAAAGGCGTGAAGATTCACCTGCCGGTGGATTTTGTCTGCGCCGATCGCTTCGCCGAAGATGCGGCGACTCAGGTCGTCGCGGCGAAGGACGGAATTCCCGCCGGTTGGATGGGACTCGATGGCGGGCCGCAGACACGTGCGAATTTTGCCGAAGTGATCGCGCGGGCGCGCACGATTATCTGGAACGGGCCTCCGGGCGTTTTCGAGTTCAAGGCGTTTGCCGGCGGCTCGATCGCAATGGCGGAAGCCGTCGCGCAAGCGACTGCCGCCGGCGCCATTACCGTCGTGGGCGGCGGCGATACCGCGACGGCCGCGAAGAAGTTCCACGTCGCCGACAAGGTGACGCATTGCTCGACCGGGGGCGGCGCGAGCCTTGAATTCCTTGAAGGCAAGGTCTTGCCCGGCGTCGCGTTCCTCGAAAAATAATAGTGCCGCGCGTTGACCTCGCCGCGCTTTGCCTCTCACTTCCAAGGGCACATCGACTCCGGTGCGTCCAAATCATTTACTCATGCCCATCATCCGAAAGAAACTCATCGCTGGTAACTGGAAAATGAACAAGAGCGCGGGCGATGGTGCCGCACTCGCGAAGGAGTTGCTCGAAGCGATCGGACGCGAAACGGCCGTCGATGTGGTCCTGTGCCCGCCATTCACCGCGCTGGAGAGCGTGGGTCATGCCCTGGAAGGGCAGGCTTTGAAACTAGGCGCGCAAAACATGCATCCGGAGCGCAACGGGGCCTTCACCGGCGAAATTTCCGCCGAGATGCTGCGCACGCTTTACGTGTCGCATGTCATCCTCGGCCATAGCGAGCGCCGCCAATTTTTCGGCGACACCGATGCTTTCGTGAACCAGAAAGTGCTGGCCGCCCTTGCGCATGAACTGCGTCCGATTCTTTGCGTCGGAGAAACGCTCGCGGAGCGCGAAAGCGGCGCGACGTTGACGGTGGTGCAACGGCAGCTGGAAGCGGGATTGAGCGGCGTGAAGGCTGAGCAAATCACGACGGTGATTGTTGCTTACGAGCCGGTGTGGGCGATTGGCACCGGCAAAGTTGCCACGACGGAGCAAGCGCAGGAAGTGCACGCGTTCATCCGGGAATTGCTGGGCCAATTATTCGGCGCGGCGCTGGCGCAAAAGGTGCGTATTCTTTACGGTGGCTCGATGAAGCCGGCCAACGCACCGGAATTGCTGGCGCAAAAAGATATCGATGGTGGCCTGATCGGTGGAGCCTCGTTGGAGGCGCGCTCGTTTATCGAGTTGGTGAAAGCGGCGCTGGCGGCGGTGTGAGTCGTGAATTGGTTGCGCGCGATAGATAATTACTTGCGGCACTTTGCGCGGGATATTTGACTGCACCCATGCTGACTCGCTTCCACGCCGCGCGTTTCCTGTTTTTGTTTGTGATTTGCTGGGGCTCCGTCCTGGGACAACATGCCTTCGCGCCCGCCGACTGGGGCGTGGTAGCAAGTTTCCCAAAGGAGCCGACGGCGGACGAACAACGCGTGCCAACGCCGCACGGGGATCAGATTGTGCAACGACATTTCTTGGATATCGGCAAGGAGACGCTGATGATTTTGCGAGTGGTGTATCCAATTACGCCTTTCTCGTCTGGGCAGAACGTTCTTTATGCAGACACAATTCGCACGATGGGTCGTTCGCGGCCGGGCTTGTTGAAGGATCACACGGCCTATGCGCTGGGTGATTACAGTGGCGAGCGCATCGTGGTCGAGCAATCGCGCGACAAAACGCACCGCGAAATCCGCGTCGTCCTCATTGGCGCCTCGCTCTACGTCATCAGTGCCGAATGGCCCGGTGCGCAGGCGCCGAGTGCCGTGGCGCAGACTTTTCTTCGCAGTATCGATGTGGCACCGACGTTTCATAATCGGCTGTTGGTCGAGGATCGCGAGCGCTGGCGGGAGATTACAGAGGGTAAATTTCGACTCCGCTACGATGCCACACGGTGGTATCGCAATGCTCCGAAACCTGCCGACCTGGGCATTACGTTGACCCGCATAGATGACGACGCGGGGGTGGAATTTATCGTGTCACCCGATCGCCTCTTTGAGGTGAAGTGGGACGAGCGCATTTTGGACAAAGCGCGTGAAACCGCGGAGAGCGCTAAACTCATCAAGAAAAGCCGCAAAATGCGGGGCAGCGCGACGGTGGACGAATTGCGTTTTATGGTGCGCGTGGATGGAGTGAATTACGAGAACCACGGCTACTTCTACACTGGCGCGGAAGGCACGATGCAATTGCGCGCGTGGTCGCCGGAGAGTTCCTACCGAGACGTAGCGGGCGATATCGCGGAGTTGCTGGATGGACTCGCCGTGTTGCGCAACTAGGCGCCGCCGGTTTCAAGTCGTTGCGGCATCGAAGGCGGCGAGCAGTTCCTGCACCGGCGGATGTATCGGCTCCGTGCCAAGCAGCGTCCGTAACAGTGGCACGAGGCTTGCCGCGGCCGTGGTCGGTTCGTCGTGGTAAGCGAGCAAGGCCAAATGGAGGGCGAGTTGGCGCGCTCCACTCGCGAGATCATCGCGTCCGCGCAATTCGTAGAGCGTCGCGGTATGCACCAACAGTTCGACGTAGGTAAGGCAGGTTTCCAGCGCGTCGGACGGGGAAGGCTGACGCCGCAAGGCGGTGAATTGCGCGGCCGCGTCGAGCTGCAGAAACTCGGCGACGGGCAGGGGGAAAAGCCGTTCCTGCAATCCGAGGGCGAGACGCAAGGCTTCGTCGCTGCGCGCCGGTTGATAGTCGTTGACGAGTCGAGTGACGAATTGGCGGAGCAATTCGATCTGTTGCAGAATAAAATCGTGCCGCTGGCTCAACATCGGATCAGTGAGTGCGCGACACCATTTGCTCAATCAGCGTGCGGAGGAAATTCGTCTCGCCGGGTAGTTGCGCGAGTGAGGCAATGGCCGCGTCGGATTGGGTTCGCGCGTGTTGGCGGGAGGCGTCGAGGCCGTGCAATTTGACGTAGGTCGTCTTATCCGCGCGCGCGTCCTTGCCGGCTGTCTTGCCGAGCGTGGCGGTGTCGGCGGTGGCATCAAGCACATCGTCGATAATCTGAAACGCCAAACCGACGCGGCGGCCGGTGAGGCGCAATTGGGCGAGATCCGTTTCACTCGCACCTCCGCAAAGTCCACCGGTGACAAACGCCGCGGTGATGATGGCCGCCGTTTTGTGGAGGTGGATGTAGTCGAGTTCCTCGGCGGTGACGGTGGATTTCTTCTCCGCCAACAAATCTTCCATCTGCCCGCCAATCAGGTGCTCGCTGCCGGCTGCTTCGGCAAATTCGGTGAGGAGCGCAGTGCACAGCGTGGAATGGTTACGATAATGCCGCGCCAACAGTTGGAAGGCAAACGTCAGTAAGGCGTCGCCTGCGAGCAGCGCGGTGGCCTCGTCGAATTGGCGATGCGCCGTCGGACGACCGCGGCGCAGGTCGTCGTTGTCCATGCATGGCAAATCGTCGTGCACGAGCGAGTAGGTGTGGATGCACTCCAGCGCGACCGCGGCGGGCAAAGCGTCGTGTTTTGACCCCCAAAGCTCCGCGGATGCCAGCACCAACGTCGGTCGCAGTCGTTTGCCACCGGCTTGGAGGCTGTAGCGCATCGCTTCGTGCAGGCGCCTTGGCCGCAGTTGCGCGGGAGGAAGCAGCGTGGCGAGGCCGCGTTCCACGCGTTCGCGGTAATCGTGCAACTGGCGGGCAATATCCATGGGCGGGCGACTGTCCGTCGTCACCCGACTGGTGGCAATCCTTTGTTGGCTGGGGCGCGGGCAAGAAAGGCTCGCCATAGCAGGGCGGGACTCCTTTATCCCAATGACGTCACGATGCCCACCTACGAATACGTCTGTTCCAAATGCGATCATGCAATGGAGGCTTTTCATTCCATGAAGGATGAACCGCTGAAAAAATGCCCAAGTTGCAAAAAAGCCGGACTCAAGCGCCAAGTCGGAGGAGGAGCGGGTTTGATTTTTAAGGGCACTGGATTTTATATCACCGACTACAAGAAAAAGTCGGGGACCAACCCGGAAGCCGGAGCCGGCAAATCGTCGGCGAAGGCGAGCGAAACCAAACCTGCGGCAAGCGCCGCGAAATAACCTCCTCCCATGGCTGACGCAAAAGTTGAGAAAGCACTCTACGGCCCCAGTCTGTTCGAAGTTGCCCTCGGCGCGGTGCTCGGCCTCGCCTTTGGCGTCTTCGTGGCGTGTGTGATGTTGCTCTTCCGCCCGCAACTGTCGGTGCGCGAGCTCCCGAAAGAGCCAGCGAAAGGCGCGGTCTATTACCTCGCGGGTTCGGCGGATGCCGGGCGCGCGCGCGGTTGGCAAGCCAAGGAGCAACAACTCGCGAGCGGCGCTGCCGTGAGCGTGAACGAGGCCGAACTCAACGCGTGGGCCAGCGCCCGCACGGCGACGGCCAAAAGCGACGCCAAAGAAACACGGTTTCTCACCGTGAACGGTTTGAATTTCCGGTTGGCCGACGACCACCTGCAAATTGCCCTTGTCGTGAAGTTCGATTATTTCGGATTGGCGAAGGATTTTACGCTGCAAACGCGCGGCGGCTTCGCGCGCTCAGGTGATGGATTCTCGTTTGTGCCGGAGCAACTCTACTTGGGCTCGTGTCCCGTGCATCTGATTCCTGGCGTGAGTGGCGTAATGATGCGCACACTGTTTTCTAAGCCATCCTTGCCGGACGAAGTGCGATCAGCGTGGTCGAAAGTCACCGCGGTTGCAGTCGAAGGCGGGATGCTGGCAATCGCGACGCAACCGTAAGCGCAGTGTCCTTCGCGAGTCGCAACACCTCTCGGCTCGACGTGCGTTTCGCCGACTAGCCGTCCGCTCGCGTGTCAAAAAATCTGCACAACATCAGCATCGTGGCCGTGGCGACGGTGGCGTCGCGGATACTTGGTCTATTGCGCGAGATTGCGACGGCGGCGGTGTTTGGCACGAGCGCGCTAAACTCGGCCTTTGTTTCGGCGTTCACGTTACCGAATTTGTTCCGGCGTTTGCTGGGCGAAGGGGCGCTGACGGCCGCCTTTGTGCCGACGCTGACGCACGAACTCGAACGCGAGCAGCGAGAGGGTGCATTTCGGTTGGTGAGCAAAGTAGCGAGTTGGCTGGCGGTGGTGACAACGGGGCTCGTTGCCGTGGCCGTGGCGATTTTTCTGAATGCCGAGACTGCCATCGCTCTCGGTGCGCGCCTCGGTATCGCGGAGGAGACTGGCCGTCGCTTGCTGCTCGGCGCGGATCTCGCGGTGATCTTGTTTCCGTATTTGATTTTCGTGTGTCTGGCGGCGGCGTTCAGTGCGGCGTGTCAGGTGTTGCATCGTTTTGCGGAACCCGCGTTGTCGCCGATCTGGTTGAATCTCGCGGTGCTCGCCGCGCTCGGTCTCGGTGCTTGGTGGGCGTGGGGCGCGCCGGAACGCATGCAATTGATGTGCGTCGCCGTGCTGGTCGGCGGATTCCTGCAGATGGTCGTGCCTGCGGCGGTGTTGTGGCAGGAAGGCTGGCGGCCACGCTTCGATCTCACGGTCGATGACCGGGTGCGTGAAATCGTGCGCTTGATGGGGCCGATGTTGATCGGTTCGGCGATTTATTTGGTGAACATCGCGGTGTCGCGCTTCATCGGTTTGTCACTCAATGACAGCGCGGCCGCGGTGCTGAATTTGGCGACGCGGGTGATGGAATTACCGATCGGGGTTTTCACGATCGCGATCACCACGGTGGTGTTTCCGCTGATTGCGCGGCACGCGGCGCGCGCAGAGTGGGGCGAGTTGACCAAGAGCTATCACAAGGGAATGCGCCTAGTGCTCATTATCAATATTCCGGCGGCGGCGGGGCTCGTGTTGCTCAGCGAACCGATCACACGGCTGCTGTTTGAGCGCGGGGCGTTTAGCGCGGCGGATACGCAATTGATGGCGCCGGTGCTGGCGGTTTACGCGCTCGGGTTGCCGTTTGTGTCGTTCACGAGTTTGGCGCTGCGCGGATTTTATGCGTTGCGCGACACCGCGACGCCGGTGCGCGCGGCGGCGATCAGTTTCGTGGTCAACCTCGTGCTTTGCCTCGTGTTGATGCGTTGGCTTTCGACGGTCGGTTTGGCGCTGGCGAGCACACTGGCGGTGTTGGTCCAGACTGCCTACTTGCAACGGCACTTGGTGCGTAAACAGGCTGGCTTTGATTTGCACGGCTTGTTGCCGAATCTGGCCAAGATCGGCGTGGCGACGGCGGTGATGAGCGGGCTGATCTGGCTGGGATTGCTCGGGGTGTCGCAGTTCTCATTGCCTGGAAAATGGCCCACAGTCGTGGCGGTATGCGGACTGATTCCGCTTGCGGTCGGTGCTTATGGCGCGGCGCTGTGGCTGCTGCGGATCGAAGGACGCGAGGAGTTGGAGACGCTGCTCTCGCGGATGAAAGCGAAGTTGATGCGGTGATGTGTGGGTGAGTTAGTTGCTCGCCAGTTGCTTTACCGGACGATGGCGCGCAAGTTCGTCGGTATGAATTCGCAACCAAACGTGAGGCACAATGCTGCGGCGTCGCGCTACGAAATCGAAATCGACGGCAAACGCGCGGTCGTTGATTACGTGCTGGAGCAGGGCGCGCAGGTCTTCACGCACACGCTGGTGCCGCCGGAGTTGCGTGGGCGCGGTCTGGCGGAATTGCTCGTGCGAGCGGCACTGGTGGACGCGCAAAAAGCCGACCGTCGCGTGGTGCCCGCGTGTTCCTACGTGGCAAAATTTATCGAGCGTAACACGGAGTTCGCGGGTCTTGTCGCACCGTCGGATTGACGGGTGCCCGCGAGCACCGTCGGGGCGAGGTGCGTAAAAAAACCCGCAGCATGACGCAGCGGGTTCGCCGGAGGGTGGAGAAAGCTTAAGCCTTCTGAACCAGACCGGCTTTGATCGCCTTGACGGCGACGAGCACGCGTTTGGTGCCACCATTCGGCATCTTGATGCGAATGCGCTGCAAGTTTGGACGGAACTTACGGGGTGTCTTGCTGGTAACGTGCGTGCCGATGCCGCCGCTCTTCTTGGACTGACCCTTACGGTTGATAATGTGGCCCTTGGAAGGGCGTTTACCGGTGATTGCGCAAATTCGTGCCATGGTTTTTGTCTGGTTAAAGGGTCATGAGTAAAGGGCGGGTGTTTCGCTATGCAAGGGAAAATTCCTTTTGACTCAAAATGACCATTTACTCGCGTAAAGCGTGCATTACCTGAAACTTCTGGCCCATGTTACTGGGGTGAAGCAGGCGCATCAACGAGCGTTTGCGCGGACTGTGGCCGGCGGCTTCCGCCGCGACGATGGCCGCGAGGGTCGATTCGGCGCGCTTGGTGAAGAACGCCTCCTGCGACTCGACAAGCGCCTCACCGAAGCCGTTCATCTGCAGGTGATCGACGAGCCAATCCCAGCAAATATGGCAGGTGATATCGATTTCGCCTGGGCGGGTGAGCAGATCGATGCCCATGCGCTGGTTACTGTAGGTGCGACCGGTGCCCTCGGGCGTATCTTCGGCCAGCACATCCCAAAATTTGCCATAATCGAACGCGACGAACAGGCCCGTCCACGATTGCGCGATCAACCGATCGAGGAGCCCGACGGTGCGCAATGGCAGGTCGATGTGATAATCTTCCGTCGCGGTGCGGGGTAATTGGGGGAAGGCGGCAGCAGCTTCCGGCGTGGGCGTGGCGAGCAGCACTTCGACCAACTTGTCGCCTGCGCGGGCGACGCCGAGTTCGTGCCATTGGCCGTTGCGAAACACGACGCGATGAAACGGTTGCGCATCGAAGAGTTCGTTCGAGAAAACCACGCAGCGTCCTTCCATGGCGAACGACTTGCCGTAGGGAATCGTGCGGTAGCTGCCGAACGGATGGCTCATATGACTGAGAATACCGCCGGCTGGTTCCGCGCCGATTTCGATGAATTGGTAGTCCGCCGGGTTGCGCGGACCGAGCAGGCCGACGCAGGCGGCGATCACCAATTCGCCGAAAACGGGATTGAACGACGTGGCCGTGTAGAAATCCGCCGCGCGACTCGTGCCCACGCGTTGCCGCGCCGAGGTGTAGTAGCCGACTTGCGGATGATACATGGCCAGCTCCATGAAACGCGCAAAAGAGACCCCTCCGCTCGCCTCCGTTGACTCGCCAGTGACGGCATCGGAGAAGACTTCAAGAAACGTTGGCGAGGAACCCATTTACAAGAGAAGGCATTTCCCCACAGTCTTGGCCATGCTCAAACGTTTGTTCGCCATTACTTTCGCGGTTGCAGCCGGCTTCTTGCTGGCGCAGTTCGCCGCGAGGCAATTTGGCGCGCCGAGCTGGTGGCCCAACCGCGACCGCGACCGCCAAGTGCGCTATTTTCGCGAAGTGTTGGAGACGGTGAAGACTTATTACGTCGAGGCCGACAAGGCGGACTACGAGAAACTGACCCGCGCGGCCCTGCGCGGCATGCTGAGCGAACTCGATCCGCACTCCGAGTATCTGGACGCCGAGGCGTTCAGCGCGACCGAGGAGGAATTGAACAACGAATTCAGTGGCGTCGGCATCCAAGTCGAAGAGCGCGACGGCCACATCGTGGTGATTTCGCCGATCGCTGATACGCCGGCGGAACGTGCGGGGATTCGTCGGGGTGATCGGCTCGTCGCGGTTGATGGCAAACCGATCAAGGAACCAACTATCGAAAAAGTGGTGCGCTTGATCCGTGGCGAGCCGGGTTCGGAACTGAAGTTGACGATTTTCCGTCCGAGTCAGGAACGCGAACTCACGGTCGCACTCAAACGACAACGCATCCGTCTGCATAGCGTGCGCAACGTCGGCTTGCAGGCTGACGGCATCGGCTATTTGCAAATCACGCAATTCAGCGAACGCACAGCCGACGAATTTTCCGCCGCGCTGCAGGAATTGGAGCAAGTCGGCCTGCGCGGACTCGTGCTTGATTTACGCAACAATCCCGGTGGCCTGCTCGATGCCGCGGTCGAAGTGTGCGATGCGTTTTTCGAGCGCGGTGAATTGGTCGCTTATACGCAGGGCCGCACACCGGATTCGCGCACCGAATTTCGCGCCGACGGCAATCACGGGCGCCGGCGTTATCCGATTGCGATTCTCGTCAACGGCGGCACGGCCAGTGCGGCGGAGATTGTTTCTGGCGCGCTGAAAGACACCGGCCGCGCTGTTATCGTCGGCGAGCGCACCTTCGGGAAAGGTTCGGTGCAAAGCATCATCGAATTGCGCAGGGGCGAGGGCGTTCGTCTGACCACCGCGCGCTACTTCACGCCGAGCGGCATCACGATTCACGAACAAGGCATCACGCCGCACGTGCAACTAGAGATGAGCGAGGACGAAGAGGCGCGATTGCGTGTGCAACAGACACGAGTGGACCTGAGTGCGCCCGCGGAGTTCGCGGATCGCTTTGGCTTCGCACCCGTCGAAGACGTGCAACGACTCGCCGCCGAAGAAGTGCTGCGCGGCGTCCTGTTGCAACGGAGTCCGGCAAAATGATCCTGGCGCTGGAAAGTTCCTGCGATGAAACGGCGGTGGCTCTCTTCGATCCGTCAGTCGGGATTATCGGCGAGTGGATTCACAGTCAGGTCGCCTTGCACGAAGCTTACGGCGGCGTGGTGCCGGACCTCGCGAGTCGCGAGCATCTGGCGCATTTCGGCCCGTTGCTGCAACGCGCGCTGGCGACGGTCCCGGCGAAAGACATCACGCAGATCGCGGTGACCTGTGGGCCGGGCTTGGCGGCGTGCCTCGCGATGGGGTTGGCGACGGCCAAGAGTTTGTCGCTCGCGTGGGGCGTGCCGTTGCGCGGGGTAAATCATCTGCGGGCGCACGCGTTTTCGCCGTTTCTGAAACTGCATGCGGCGAATCCGTCTGTGTTCGACGACGCTTTGGCGCCGCTGTTGCCGCATCTCGGACTGCTCGTATCCGGCGGTAACACGGCGTTGTTTTCCCTCGATGGGTCGCGCCGCATCACCCTGCTTGCATCGACCTTGGACGACGCGGCGGGTGAAGCGCTCGACAAAGGCGCGAAGTTGCTGGGGCTCGGTTATCCGGGTGGACCGCACGTGGAGCGTTGGGCCGCACAAGGAACAACGGCGAACTTTCAATTTCCCAAAGCGGTCGCACAGCGGGCGAGTTTGGATTTTAGCTTTTCCGGCCTGAAGACGAGTCTCCGCTATCAACTGGAGAAGATGGCTCCGGCGGAGATTGAGGCGCGGCGCGCGGACCTGTGCGCGAGTTACCAGCATGCCGTGCTGGATGCGTTGGTGCGGAAGACGAAACTGGCATTGGAACGAGGAGCATTTCGCAGCGTCGGTTTATCGGGCGGCGTGGCGAATAACCGTGTCTTGCAGGCCCAACTAGCGGCAGTGGCGCACGAGCACGCTGTTCCGCTGTGGTGCGCGCAACCCAAGCACACTGGCGATAACGCGGCGATGATTGCCTTTGCCGCGTGGGCCGAACGCGAAAGAGGCGGGACGAGTGACGCGGGCTACGCCCTCGAAATCGCCCCGAGTCTACCGCTCGTCGTTGCTTGAGACGCGGCGAACGCGGCCTGTTACCGCTCGGCACGATTACTCAATGCGCTTCACGCGCACCGGAGGAAAGCCCTCGATGTGCATCCAATAACCACCGATGCGGGCGCGCTTCAGCTCAACCTTTGGATTGGTGACCGAAGAAAATGAAGAAAAAGACTCTGCATTGGCGAGACGCCAAACCTGACCATTCTCTAAACGAAAGACCGTGCCTGCGTTCCAGCCCGTGAGTTCACCGATCAGACGGGTTGCAACCAACTTCGGTCCCTTGCGCGGGTTTTCCAGCGCCTCTTGGTCCTGTTTTATTTCGAGCGCCTCAGTTACCCCGCGATTTACTTCGCCGCTGGTGTAGCGTTCGACGAGATTGTCCAGTCGCGCCCGCTGCGCATTGCTCAAGCGATCGAGACCGGCTTCGCGACGCTCCGCTTCGGTGAGTGCCTTCGTGAAAGTATCTGCCGCCAGAGCGGGCGTAGAGCCAATCAGAAAGGTCGCCAGCAAGAGGAGCGTCGATTTCATACGCACTTACTACTGACGCAGCGGTGCGGCTCAATGCGAATTTCGACGCTTTGGTTTTGCCGGCATCGCAACTGGGCGCACTGCCTCTCCGCGGAGTTTAGCGAATAAATAGGGCGCGGTGGGACTCGATTTGATTTTCAAGATTCCCGCGAGCGGACCTTGGTAAAGAATCTGCCCGCCGCGCGGACCGCCGCCGGGGCCGAGCTCGATCACCCAATCGGCTTCGGCAATCAAATCCAAGTGATGTTCAATCACGACGACCGTGTGCCCGTGATCGACGAGGTTGTGCAGCACACCGATCAGTTTTTCGCAGTCGCTGAGGTGCAACCCGATGGTGGGCTCTTCCAACAAGTAGAGATTCCGCACGGCGATGCCTTGCGCGCGCTCTTGGTAAGTTTGCAGTCCCTTCGTCAGTTCAGTGACGAGCTTGAGCCGCTGCGCCTCGCCGCCGGAGAGTGACGGACTGCTCTGGCCGAGTGTGAGATAGCCCAAGCCGCATGCGACCATCAATTCGCACACTTCTTTCAGGCGCGCATGGAAATCAAAGAAAAGTGCCGCTTCCGCAAAAGTGAGCGCGAGCACTTGCCCGATATTTTTACCCTTCCACTGAATGTCGGCTAACTCCGCGCCGAAGCGTGTGCCGCCGCAGTTGTCGCAAGCTTGATACGAGTCGGGCATAAACGCCATCTCGAGCTTGATGCGGCCCGCGCCACCGCAAAGTTCACAACGGCCACCCGCAGTGTTGAAGGAGAAGCGGCTCGCGTTGTAGCCGCGCACCTTCGACTCGGGTAACGAAGCGAAGAACTGCCGGATCTGGTCAAAGATGCCGAGGTAGGTTGCCGGCGTGGAGCGCGGCGTTTTGCCGATCGGCGACTGATCGACTTCAATTACCGCCTTGAAAATATCTGCGCCCGCCAAGTCGCGAAACGGTGGTTGTTCCTGTGCGCTAGCGCCGCTCGCCAAAGTGCCGTAGCGCAAAAATTCACGTCCGCTCAATTTCGTTTTGCGTCGCGCGATCGCGCAGCGCACCGCCGGATCAAGCACGTCGCGGAAGAGTGTCGATTTACCCGCGCCACTTGGACCGCAAGCCACGACCAAGCGTCCCTGCGGCAAGCGCAACGACTCGCCCTGCAAATTGCGGAAGCGAATCTCGTTAAGCGTTAGCCATCCGACCGGCGCCTGACCGTTTGATTTGGCCGCAGTTATCGACTGCTTCTTGCGCCCCACGCGCGCGCCTTCCGTCACGTCGCGGTAGGAGCCGCGCCATGGGTGCGCGATGCCTTTTTGCAAATAGTGTCCCGTCAGCGACGCGGCGTTGGCTTTCAGATTCGCCGGCGTATCGTTCGCGAGCAGTTGTCCGCCGTGCGGTCCCGCGCCGGGTCCGAGATCGATGATGCGATCCGCCTGCTCCATCAACACGTCGTCGTGCTCCACGACGAGCAACGTGTTTCCTTTCGCGCGCAAGGCCTGCAGACTGACGATCAACCGGTCGTTGTCGCGCGCGTGCAAACCAATGGACGGTTCGTCCAACACGTAGAGCACGCCGGAGAGATTCGAGCCCAGTTGCGCCGCCAACCGAATCCGCTGCGCTTCGCCGCCTGAGAGCGTGTCGGTCGGTCGATCAAGGGCGAGATAGTCGAGCCCGACTTCGGCGAGGAAGCGCAGGCGTTCTGCAATCTGCGGCACGATGTCTTGCGTGATGAGTTTGCCGCGGTCTTCGAGTGCCAACTGGCGCAAGGTGGCGAGCAACACCTCCGGTGTTTGCGCCATCAATTGCGGCAACGTGATTGCGGGTAGTTGCTTGAGCGGAAGTTTCACGGCGCGCGCGATGCGATTCAACCGCTCGCCCGCGCAGGTCGGACAGACTTTGCCTTGGCCGGCGACATCGTCGCTGTCGAAGTGGCGCAACGCATCGGTTACCTCGACGGGAACTGCAACTTCGTCTTCCCGCTTTTGCAGCATCCAGTCGTAAATGTGTCCGTGTCCGCGACACGTGGGGCACCATCCGCGCGGTGAGTTGAACGAAAAATGTTTAGGATCGAGTTCGGGGAATGATTCACCCGATGCGATGTCGGTGCGTGTGGTGGAAAACCACGAGAGCACCTTGCCGTCCGGCAGCAGTAAGAAACACGCGCCCTGGCCAAGACTCAATGCAGACGCCAACGCGGCACCGAGGCGCTTCGCCGCGGAACGTTTCAATTTGTCGGGTGCTTTCAGATCCGCCACGACCACCTCGATGTCGTGCTCTTTGTAACGATCAAGTTTGGCAAAAGTATCCACGCGCAAAAGTCGCCCATCGGCGCGCATCAACTCGAAACCTTGGCGCTCAATCCATTTGACGATTGGTTCGTGGTGGCCCTTGCGTCCGCGGATGAGCGGCGCGCAAAGATAAAGATGTTTCGCGCGACGCGCGGCGGGCGAAGCCAGAGTGCGGTCGAGCATACGGCGCAGTTGCGAGGGAGAGAGTGGAGTGACGGGGCGGTCCGACTCTGGATGATGCTGCACGCCGAGTCGCGCGTAGAGCAGGCGCAGATATTGCGCGACTTCCGTGATCGTCGCGACGGTGGACTTGCGGGAACCGCGCGTGACACGCTGCTCGATCGCCACGGTGGGCGGAATACCTGTGAGCCGGTCGATGTCGGGGCGGGGCAATTGTTCGACGAATTGCCGGGCGTAAGGCGACATCGATTCCATGAACCTCCGTTGGCCTTCCGCAAAAATAATGTCGAATGCGAGGGTTGATTTGCCGGAGCCGGAAACGCCGGTGACAACGGAGAATTGGCGATGCGGAATCGTGACGGAAATATTCTGCAGATTGTTTTCGCGCGCGCCGATGAGCCGCAACGCTGGCGGTTCGGAGGTGGCGGCGCTCACGTAAGGAGCCGCGTCTTCGGCGGCGGCTTGCATCGGCTCATCATGGCCCAAAGCATCTCGGAGATAGGGCGCGGTTTCCGTGTCTGTCGCTGCGACATCTTCAGGCGTGCCGGTGGCGACGACTTTTCCACCGGCGCTACCGGCGTCCGGACCGATTTCGAGAATCCAATCCGCGCTCTTCAACACATCGAGGTTGTGCTCAATCACGACAACGCTGTGGCCTTGGGCAACGATGCGTTGCAGGACGACAAGGAGACATTTGACGTCATGGCGGTGTAGGCCGGTCGTCGGTTCATCGAGGAGCAGGAGCGCTTTTCCACTGGTGACGTTGTCATTGCCAGCGCGGCGCGTGGGCTCCGCCGCATAGCCACTGAGGTAGCGCACCAATTTGAGTCGCTGTGATTCGCCGCCGCTCAAGGTGTTGAGCGGCTGTCCGAGCGTGAGATAACCGAGACCAACGGCGTCGAGCGACGCGAGCTTGCTGCGAATCGAAGCGTGCTCTGCGAAGATTTCCAACGCTTCCGTGACGGTGGTGTTGAGCAACTCGGACACGGATTTATCGCCGTAACGAATAGCGAGCACTTCGGGTTTGAAACGACGTCCCTCGCAGATCGGGCATGGCACG
>JAUXXD010000070.1 GCA_030681265.1 Candidatus Didemnitutus sp.
CGGAATGCGCCGACGTAGCTTTTCCATTCCGCGTCGAGCGGCGGGCCGTCCACCTTGAGGCCGCCAAGCGGATTGGGGCGGTCGAGGATGATGACCTCCACGTTTTGCTCAAAGCAGGCGGCCATCGTGGTGAGCATCGCACTCGTAAAGGTGTAGGAACGCGAACCGATGTCCTGCAAATCCACGACGACCGCATCGAGGCCCTTGAGCATCGCGGGCGTGGGTTTGCGCGTCGTGCCGTGGAGCGAGTAGATGGGCAGGCCCGTCGGCGTGTGAATGGCGTCGCCGAAATTGACCGACGCAGAGATTTGTCCGGTGAAGCCGTGTTCGGGAGCGAAGAGCGCGACGAGCTGCGTGTTCCGGGCGCGCCGGATGACATCGATCGTGCTCTCGCCGCGACGATTTACGCCGGCGGGGTGGGTGAGCAGGCCGATTTTCTTGCCGGCGATGGCGTCGAAATTACGCTCTTCCAACACGTCAATCCCGAGGAGCACTGGCGGCAATTTCTCGGGCGGAGGTATGATGATTCGTGGAGCGGCGACGGGGGGTGCCGCGGGCGCAGCAGATTTTTCCGCAGCCTTGCCTGGTTTGCTGGCGCAACCGAGACCGACGACGAGAGCGGAGACGAAAAACAGTCCGAGCGAGATTTTCACGAGCAGCCAGCGGGACATGGCAGATTTTTTTGCGGGTCACGGCGCGCGCTGGCGAGGACAATCGCGGTTCAGGGAAATTAAGTTGGGGGTGCGGTCGGCGGCGGGCGCTTGCGGCGTGGCGCGCGGATGTGGTGTTCCCAGTAGTTGCGATAGAGAATATCGAGAAGCAATCCGAGCGCGCCGCCGACAACCACACCGCCGATGATCAGGGCGTTGATGGCGTTGCCGATGCGGCGCACGTGAGAGGGGCGTTCGGGCTCGGGCTTGAGCTCCGTGAGCTCCATATCGTCGTGGTCACCGAGTGGCAGCACGGTTTCGTGGGGATCGGCGGCGGGTAGCGACTGGCCAAAGCCGGCGGTCTGCATCACGTAGGCGCCAAGTTGATGCGTCGCGTAATAGATCGGTGCGGCGGTGAAGGGATTGGTGATGAATTGCAGGCCTCCGAGCACCATGAAATTGGCTCGAAGCAGCAACGAGAGCATCAACGCCAGTGGCAACTGCAGCCCCATCACCGGCAAAAAGGAAAGGATGGAACCGACATAAAGCGCGGGGCGCATCGGCTCGGGTTTCATTGACCACAGGTAGGCGCGTTTCCGGGCCATCTCCGCGAAGCGTCCGACGATCGGGTATTTGTGCAACACCGCGCGGCGCGGCATGAAACGCAGCAAGATCTTCAGGCGCCGGATACGCCCGAAACGCTCCGCCTGTTTGGTCGGATGCTCGGGGTGCTCATGCGGATCGTGGTCCTGCGTCACGTGGAGAAGAGGATGAGCAGCTTCAGTCTAGTCGCAATGGGATTTCTGGTTAGCGCGCTCGCCGTGCCGCCGCGGCCTTGGCCAACTGCTCCAAAACCACCACGGAATCATCGAAACCGAGGCAGCCATCCGTGATGCTCTGCCCGTAAACGAGTGCGCGACCCGCTTCGTGGCGTTGGGCGCCGGCAACAAGATTGCTTTCCAGCATCACGCCGATGATCGCCCGGTTGCCCGCCGCGACTTGCGCGGACACGTCGGCGGCGACGACCGCCTGGAGGGCGGGCTGCTTGGCACTGTTGCCGTGACTGCAATCCACCAGCGCGACGGGCAACGAACCCGCCTTCGTGAGCAAAGCGACGGCGTCGGCGATGGCAGCGGCGGAATAATTCGGACCGGTGCGACTGCCGCCGCGCAACACGAGGTGGCATTCGTGATTGCCCGTCGTCGCAAGCACGGCCGGCGCGCCTTCGCGGGTGAGCGACGGGAACCAATGCGGGTGACTGGCCGAGACGATCGCGTCCACCGCCACTTGCAGATCGCCGTCGGTGCGATTCTTGAAACCGACCGGCATCGACAAACCCGACGCGAGTTCGCGGTGAATCTGGCTCTCCGTCGTGCGCGCGCCGATGGCCGCCCACGAAATCAGATCCGCGTAGTATTGACCGAGCGTCGTATCGAGAAATTCCGTGCCGATCGGCAGTCCGATGGCGTTGATGTCGAGCAACAGTTTGCGCGCCAACCGGAGGCCGGTGTTGACCATGAAACTGCCGTCGAGATGCGGGTCGTTGATCAGGCCTTTCCAGCCGACCACCGTGCGCGGTTTTTCAAAATAGACGCGCATGACCACGAGCAAGTCGCTCGCAAAACGATCCGCCTCCGGCTTGAGTCGCTCGGCGTATTCCAAGGCGGCCTTCGGGTCGTGAATCGAGCACGGGCCCACGATGGCGACGAGCCGGTCATCGCGCCCCGCCAACACCTCGCCGAATTGCCGCCGCCCCTGCTGCACGAGCGCCGCGCCCGGCTCGTTAAGTGGCAAGTCCTCCTCAAGGATCGCCGGCGAAAGCAGCGGTCGCGCGGTGCGGATGCGGAGGTCGGAAGTGGGCTGGCGCATGGGTCGCCGAGTGAAGGCATGCCCCCGAAAAATTGCACGGAGATTTTCGTCGCCTCGCCCAAGGTATGACAGAAACTGCCCGCACATGCTATTTCTCGGACAACACGGCTTCGAAACTCTGCTGGAGCACGAGCTCATTGCGGACGGTTTGACCGTGCGTGAAAACGGCCCGGGTTGGGTCGGCGCGGAGCCGTTGGCGGGCGATGAAGTGCCGCAATCCATCGATGAATTATGCTTTCCGCACCTGACCTTGCTCGCCCCCCACGAGATTCGGGGTGACTCGGTCAACTCGTTGGCCGGACAACTCGCCACTTATTTTCTCGAAAGTCTGCGCGGCGAACGGATCGATGCGCCGTGGCCCTGTCTGTTTCTCGAAACGGCCGAAGTGACCGGACTCGGCCGTCGCACGAGCGCGGTGGAGAAGGCCTTTTACGAATTACTGCGGAAGAAACTCAATCGCGTAGCCAAACTCGCGTCGCCCGACGCGCCACGCGGACCGGGGCCGGGGCGCGGTCTCGTGGTGTATTTCGCGGATTTCGGGCGCCTGTTTGCCGGACGCGAATTCTGGCGCGGCGGCCAACGCCGTATGGCCGACGATGCCGCTGCGCCGTCGCGTTCGTATCTCAAAGTTGAGGAAGCCTACATCGTGCTCGGTCGCGAGCCGACCGAAGGCGAAACGGTGTGCGACCTCGGAGCTGCGCCGGGCGGCTGGAGTTACAGCGCGGCGAAACGCGGCGCGCGCGTCATCGCGCTCGACAACGGCCCGCTCAAAGGCGGCGCGCTCAACCATCCGTTGATCGAACACCGCTTGGAAGATGCGTTCAATTTCGCACCGGCGGAAGGACAGGTGTTCGACTGGCTGTTCTGCGACATGGTCGAGGAACCGAATCACGTTTTCGAAAACATCATTACGCCGTGGATCGCACGCGGTTGGTGCCGGCGCTTCGTGGTGAATCTTAAATTCGGCCGCACCGATCCGTTCGCGTTGCTGCGCGACGTGCGGGCGGCGGGCTCGGTGTTGTCCACCAAGGTCGATGGGCTCCGCATCCGGCACTTGTATCACGACCGCGAGGAATTCACGTTGGTCGGAGAAGTCCGCGCATGAAACCTTCCCCTCCTCGATTGAACGAAATCAACGTCTGCGGCTGGCAGGCCGTATCGGCGCTCTTCGCCCAACATCCGGCGGAGATCTTGCGGCTCTTTTTCGACGCGCCGACCGGCAAACGCGCAGGCGACATGTGCCGCTACCTCGCCACGACGAAGAAAGTCTATCGTCAACTCGTTGCGGAAGAGATGGAGAAAGTCGCGGGCACCGTGCACCACGGTGGTATCGTGGCGGTGATCGCGGCACGCCCGTTGCAGAAAGTGACGCGCGAGGTGTTGATCGCGTGGGAACGCGCACAGGCACCGTTGCTGCTGCTCGATCGCGTGAGCAACGCCCACAACCTCGGCGCGCTCGTGCGCACCGCGGCGTATTTTGGCGTGCGCTCGATTGTGATTCCCGACGCCCCCGGCCAGGCACTGCCGAGCGAAGCCGCCTATCGTGTCGCGGAGGGCGGGATGGAATTTGTCGATTTCTACCGCGTGCCGTCGCTCGCTGAATTTTGCACGACGCTGCGCACGAGTCATTACTTGCTCGGCACGAGTTTGCGCGGCACGCAACTCTCGCCCCGCGAAGCGCGCGAGCGCGGTCTGCCACGTCCACCGGCGCTCGTGCTCGGCAACGAGGAAAAAGGCATCGCGCCCGCCGTCGCCGCCGCGTGTGATCGGCTGATCAAGATTCCCGGCGCGAATACGGTTGAATCGCTCAACGTCTCCGCGGCCGCCGCGGTGTTGTGCTGGGAATTTTTCGGCCCGCACGCCTGACGCGAGTTGCGTCTTGTCGGTGTAGGGGCGGACCTTGTGTCCGCCCGCGAGCGTGATGGGACCAGCGCGGGCGTGGACAAGCCACGCCCCTACGTTGAAATGCGCGGGTTGATGAGTCCGGCTTGGCGTCGTGCCTTGTTCTGGGGGATTGCTGTAGGGGCGGACCTTGTGTCCGCCCGCGAGCGTGATGGGACC
>JAUXXD010000095.1 GCA_030681265.1 Candidatus Didemnitutus sp.
AGCTCAACCAGCTCGTGCGCCTCTGGGGCGAAGACCACGGTTTTTCCCTGTTCCCGCGCGCGGGCTTCGGTTCGATCACGCTCAATTGCTTCGCGAATGCACGCGAGATCGACCTCGTGGCATTGAACACCAAATTGAAACCGCGCGGCTTCGTCATCGATGGCGGCTATGGCAAATTGAAGGGCAAAGCGTTCCGCATTTCCAACATGGGCGACGAGACCGAAGCGTCGATGAAGGAGCTCCTTGCGGCCCTCGATGCGACGCTCGCGGAGTTGATTTCCTGAGATATCACGCGCCGTGTAACCGGTGCACGGAACGATTTTCCCGAAGGAAATTTCGCGCGCGATTTCCCCTCCTGTTTCCCTTGCGCGCGCGTCTCGGGCAAAAAAGTAGTGCTTGAAATTGGCCGCGCTGAAGCGTAACCGCTCGCCACCACATGAAGTCTCTCATCATCGCCGAGAAGCCATCGGTTGCCGCCGACCTGGCTCGTGCCCTCGATAAAGTTCCCAAAAAAGGCGACCACTACGAAAACGACCAATACGTG
This sequence comes from Candidatus Didemnitutus sp., assembly GCA_030681265.1. Classification (GTDB taxonomy): domain Bacteria; phylum Verrucomicrobiota; class Verrucomicrobiia; order Opitutales; family Opitutaceae; genus Didemnitutus. Next base: position 545 of record JAUXXD010000095.1, read on the forward strand.
ATCTCGTCGGCGGTGGGCCACGTCGTGGAACTGCAGATGCCCGAGGATATTGATAAGAAGAAATACGGCTTCTGGCGCCTGGAGACGCTCCCGATCGTGCCGGAGAAGTTCGAACTCAAGCCGATTGCTGATTCCAAGGACCGCTTTGCGCTCCTCAAGAAACTCATCGCGCGAAAGGACATTAAGGAAGTCATCAACGCCTGTGACGCGGGCCGCGAAGGCGAGTTGATCTTTACCTACCTCTGCCAACTGGCGAAGAACAAGCATCCGGTGAAGCGCCTGTGGCTCTCCTCAATGACCAACGAAGGTATTCGCGAGGCGTTCAAACACCTGCGCGATGGCACGGAGATGCAGGGCCTGTCCGATGCGGCGCGTTGCCGCAGTGAGTCGGATTGGTTGATCGGCATCAACGGCACCCGCGCGATCACCAAGCGCATGTTCGGTTCCCGCGCCGGCAACGTTGCCTCGGTCGGCCGCGTGCAGACACCGACGCTCGCCATCGTCTACGCACGGGAGTTGGAAATCCGGAATTTTCAATCGCGCGGCTATTGGCGCGTCACGGCGTCGTTCGAAGTCAACAAGGGCAATTACGTCGGTAATTACCAGCGTCCTGACTATAAGAAGAGCGACGACGAACACGACCGCATCGACCGTTTGTGGAACAAGGCGGACGCCGAGGCGATTGTCGCCGCGTGTGCGGGCCAGCCGCTGGCGAGCGTCTCGGACGAGAAAAAGGCCAGTTCGCAGATTGCCCCGCGGCTTTACGACCTGACGACGCTGCAACGCGAAGCCAACGGACGCTACGGTTTTTCGGCCAAGCGCACCTTGCAGATCGCACAGGCGCTTTACGAAAAGCACAAGATGATCACCTACCCCCGCACCGACTCGCGGGCGTTGCCGGAAGATTATCTTCCGGTCGTGCGCGAAACGCTGGGCAACCTCGGCGGTTCGCTCGCCCCGCACGCGCGCAAGGCGCTCGAGCAAGGTTGGGTGCAGTTCAACAAGCGTATCTTCAACAACGCGCAAGTCTCCGATCACTTTGCGATCATCCCGACGACGCATGAGGCGAAAAATCTCGATGAAGCCGAAGCGAAACTCTTCGACATGATCGCGCGCCGCTTCGTCGCGATCTTTTTCCCGTCGGCGGAGTTCGACATCACGACACGGCTCAGCGTGGTCAAGACACACAAGTTTAAGAGCGAAGGCAAAGTGCTCACGTCGGCCGGTTGGCTGGAGGTTTACGGTAAGCAAACCGTCGAGGATGATTCGCCGGATTCAAAAGCGCTCCCAGCCCTTTCCGCGAACGACAAGGGGCAGGCGCGCACGCTCTCGACCGATCTGCACGAAGAAGCGACCAAGCCACCACCACGCTACACGGAAGCCACGTTGCTCTCCGCGATGGAAACCGCGGGCAAATTGGTGAACGACGAGGAAATCGCCGACGCGATGAAGGAACGCGGCCTCGGCACGCCGGCGACGCGTGCCGATACGATCGACGGCCTGATTTACCAAAAGTATATGGATCGCAACCAGCGCGAGTTGGTGCCGACGACGAAAGCCGAGCAACTGATCCAATTCCTCAACGCCGTGAAGGCCGAGGAAATCACGAGCCCGGCCATGACCGGCGAGTGGGAATTCCAATTGCGGCAGATGGAACATGGAAAGTTCTCCCGCGAGAAGTTCATGGCCGAAATCGTCAAGAAGACGTGCGGCATCGTCGAACGCGTCAAAGGTTTCGAAGAGGATGACTCCGTAGCGCGCGTCACGGAAATCCCGTCGCCCACGGACGGATTGCCGCTGCGCGAGACGTTGCGCGGCTACAAATCGCAAGACGGCGAGTTCATGGTCTACAAGATCATTGGCGGCCGCCGCATGGAAGAAGCCGAGGTCGCCGAACTGGTGACCACCGGCAAAGTCGGCCCGCTCGACGGCTTCATTTCCGCGAAGACACGCAATCGTTTCTCGGCGTTGTTGAAACTCGTGAAGGATGAGGAAAAGGGAAAATGGAAGACGGAATTCGATTTCGGCGACAAGGCCGACTTGGGCACCTTGGTGCCGGTCTGGACAAATCCGACCACGGGCGCCGAACTTTGCGAAAACGGCAACAGTTACATCTTGCGCGAGCGCGACGGCGAAGGCTGGAAACAGACTTTCCGCGTTGGCCGTATCATGTGCCAGAAGCCCATCACGCAGGAGATGGCGATCGACCTTGTTGCCAACGGCAAAACCGGCCTGATCCAGGGCTTCATTTCCAAGAAGGGTCGTCCCTTCGATGCCTTTTTGAAAATGGAAAAAGAGCGCATTGCCTGGGAATTCCCGCCGCGCGCGCCGAAAGTGGACAAGGACGGCAAGCCGATCGAACGCAAGGCCCGCGCCAAGGCCGATCTCTCGAAAGCCAAGACCATCGCGCCGAGCAGGGCGCATGAAGGCGGTGAGTTGGTCGCCGTCGGCGACGCCTATTATGTGCGCAAACCCACGCAGGATAACCGCCAGGTCTTCAAACTCTCGAAAAAACTTTGCGAAGTGACGATTCCGGTCGAACAGGTCGAAAAGCTCCTCGCCGACGGTAAGTCGGAGCTGATCGAGGGTTTCGTTTCCAAACGCGGCAACAAGTTCAGCGCCTACCTCGTGCTCTCGCAAAAGAAGGACAAGGCGGAGTTCGAGTTCCCGCCGCGCTGAGCCACGCGCCGATTAACTAGGATTTAACCCGCCGGACGCGCGAAACCGGGCGTCCGCGCAATTCCCCTCGCCGACCACGTGAAACCGTGGTCTGTTCGCGGCGTCTTCACGTTATGCGCAACCTCGGCCGACTCCTGATTGTGATCCTCGCTTTGAGCACCGCGACCACGGTGTTCTATGCTTTTCAACAGACGCAAGCGCTCCGCACAGCGCGCTTGACGACCGAAGCGTTGGAAAAAGAACGCGCGGAACTGCGCAAGAAATTGTGGGAAGCCGAGCGGCGCCAACCACGTGCCACCGCCAGCTCCGGCGCAAAAGCC
>JAUXXD010000104.1 GCA_030681265.1 Candidatus Didemnitutus sp.
ATGACGCACACAGCATGCACTGCCTGCGCAACACTTCTGCGTGGCCCGCGAAATGAGAGAGATCCATTACTGTTCGAGGGTGTCGCGGCATCCATTTCAGCAATAATCGGCACCCATTTCAAATATTTTGGCTGTTACGGAACCTGGCACCAGCGAGAGGCCGGTCGCGGAGACTGCCTCCCTTTTGGCCGTCGCATCGTGAAGATAGCTACGGCTCGTTAAGTGTGTATTGAGTGTAAAGTCGGTAGATCACTTTGGCTTCACGGATCTAGTGGGGTGCCTTTTGCGGAAAATTGCCGAACCGTAAGCATGCGGTCGCGCCAGCGGCAAACTGCTTTAGTTTGATTCTGGCGCGACGCCTCTTGTGCGACGTCTAGAGTTGCATCCCGGACGGAACGGCGGGCGTTGGTGCGAGGACGTTTTCGGCTACTTCTTCTTTGATCGCGATTGGCGGATCAGGGAGCTTGGCGACCGGAGCAGGTGCGATCGGTTTCATCAACACGTGCACGCTGTCTTGGTAGTTGGTTGCTTTGCCGGTCGCGATATCCACGCCGACGCCAATGAGGCCGCCGAAGATGATGTTGCCGAAGGTCATTCCCGCTACGGACTTCTCCAGCGGGAAGGTCGTCGTCTCGTAGCCTTCCAATGTGTATTGGACCATCTGCTTCTTCGCGCTGCGCTTCACCATGATGGTGGAGGGCGTTTTCCCGCGCGGAGTGCCGTTGATACTAATCACCGCATCTTGGGGATCAGAACTGAAGGCGACGGGTTGACTGTCGTCTTTGACGATAGTCGCACAACCAGTGAAAAAGCAGGTCATCAGACCTGCGAGGGCGAGCAGCATTATTTTGCGCATAACTTATCTTTGGAACGAAACGTTCGATGAGAACTACGTAAAACCTACGTAAGGTGCGGCCCGCATTCGGAGCAGGAGCGAAGCGCCCCCGAATATCAACGACAGAGTAGCTGTGGCCCTCGAAAAATGCGCTCATCTTGTGAACGAAAAACCGGGACCATCGGGTCCGGGTTGAATCGGGTGCTCAGCGCGTTGGGCCGTGTGGCGGTGTCGGGGCGCGGCGGCTATTTCGCCAGCATCGCGTCGCGCTTGGGCTTGAATTCGTTACCATCGCGCCACGTCGGCCAGGTGTCGCCGTTGGCGATGCGCAGGCCGAGTTCGAACAAGAGCGCGGTGTCTTGTGTCGCGCCTTCAAACGTCCAATCAGGCTGCACTTCGTCGGCGGGCTTGTGGTAGCGGTTGGCGATGTAGTCGTTGACCATGCGATCGGCGAAGTCGGCGGGTTGGCCGATGAACTTGCGACCGGAGCGACCGTAGAACGCGGGCACGCCGACTTTGGCGAATTCGAAATGGTCGCTGCGATAGAAGCTGCCGGCCTCGGGGCGCGGGTCGCCAATGACTTCGCGGTTTTGCGACGCGGCGATCTCGGTGGCGAGGTCGTCGAGCGTGGACGCGCCATAACCGATCACGACGAAATCGCTGGTGGGGCCGAATTGGTTGGCGCCGTCCATGTTGATATTGGCGAGCGTGCGTTCCAGCGGGTAGAGCGGATCGGTGGAGGCGTAGTAACGCGAGCCGAGCAGGCCTTTTTCTTCGGCGGTGACGGCGAGAAACACGAGGCTGCGTTTCGGGCGCTGGTCGGCGGGAAGCGCTTGGTAGGCTTGCGCAAGCTCGAGCATCACGGCGACGCCCGCGGCGTTGTCGGCGGCTCCGTTGTAAATCTGGTCGCCTTGCAATTTCGGGTCGATGCCGAGGTGATCCCAGTGCGCGGTGAAGACAATGTATTCATTCTGCAAGACCGGATCGGAGCCCGGCAGGAGGGCGACGACGTTGCGCGAGGCGACGTTGCGGAGTTCGTTCTTCGCCGTGAAACTGGCTTTGGCGCCGAGGGTGATGGGTTGGAAATCGCGGCGACCGGCGGCGAGTTTGGCGGTGTCGAATTCCATACCGCAACTCGCGAAGAGGCGGCGCGTGGCGTCGAGCGTCAGCCACGCAGCCATGCCGACTTTGCCGGCGTTGAGGTCGAGCGCGCTGATTTCGAAATTCTCGCGGCTGAAACTGCCGACGACGACGCCGAAGGGATACGAGGCCGGTCCGGTTTCATGGACGATGAGGCAGGCGGCGGCGCCTTTGGCGGCGGCGATTTCGTATTTGTAGGTCCACCGTCCATAGTAAGTCATCGCCTTGCCGCCGAAAACGGCGGGATCGAGCTGGCCATTGGCGTCGGTGACCGGCGGGTCGTTGATCAACATCACCACGGTTTTGCCGCGCACATCGAGGCCCTTGTAATCATCCCAACCAAACTCCGGCGCGACGATGCCGTAACCGACGAACACAACCTCCGAATCCACTGTGCTGACATCCGGCGCGATGCGCGCGGAGGGACCAACGAAGTCGTTGATGTTCTCCATGGGAATGGAAACACCGTCGCGGGTGAAGCTGAGCGTCGGCGTGGTGGTGATGCCGACGAGCGGCACGTTTTGCACGTAGGTGCCGTCGGGATTGCCCGGCGCGAGGCCGAGCTTTTGCAATTCGGTGACAAGGTATTCGACGGTGCGCTCCTCGCCGCGCGTGCCGGGTGCGCGGCCTTCGAATTCGTCGGACGAAATAATTTTGGTGCGCTCCAAGATGCGGGCGGCGGAGATTTCCTGCGCGAAGGCCGGAGCGGCAAGTGCGGTGGCCGATAGGAACAAGACGAGGTGGCGGGTATTCATTTAGTCGAGCGTGGTATCGAGGTAGAAGCGGTTCCACATGGCGTCCTGGCGCCAGTCGCGCACCCGGGGAGCCACGAGGTAATTTTGGAGGTTGAAGTAGAGGGGAATGACGGGGAGCTCGGCGAGGAGAAACTCCTCCGCTTCGCGGTAGAGCGCGCGACGGCGCGGCGCATCGAGGGTGCGGACCGCTTCGGCGACGAGGGCATCGTAATGACGTTCGCTCCAGCGCGCGATATTACCCGGCGCGCCCGTCGTCAGGTCGTGGAAAAGCGCCGACGCGTCGTCGTAGTCGGGAATCGCCGGCATGAAGGCGAGGGCGAAATCTCCGCTGAGCACGGCCGCCATGTGCACGCGGCCTTCGCGTTGCACAAGACGGATGTCGATGCCGAGTTCGCGCCGCCACATTTGTTGCACGGCTTCCAGCACCGTCGGGGCCGCGCCCCAAGTAGAAAGTTCCAGCGGCGGAAAACCGGCGCCACCGGGAAAACCGGCGGCAGCGAGCAACTGGCGCGCGGTGGCCGGATCGGTCGCGAGTCGCTCCACGCCGGTGTAACCACCGAGTCCGGGCGGCACGAAATTGGCCGCGGCCAACTGGCCTCCACGCAGGACATTTTGCACCAGGGCGTCGCGGTCGATCGCCAGCGAGAGCGCGCGGCGCACCCGCACGTCGTGCCGCGGCGCGACCGAGAGATTGAGCGCAAGGTAACGCGTTTCGTGCAACAGCTGGCGACGCAACAGCGGCGGCGAGTAGGTGTCGAGTTTGCTGGAGGGCACCGCCATCGTCACGTCAAGTTGTCCGGCGCGAAAGGCGCGTTCCTCGGTGTCGCCGTTGTCGAAAATCTGAAACCGCACGCCGCCCAGATGCAGCCGTGCGGCGGCGTGGTGGCGCGGATTGGCGCGGACGAAGAGGTGCTGGTTCTTGCGCCACTCGACCAGCGTGAACGGGCCGTTGCTCACATGGTGCGCGGGACGTGTCCACCCACTTTCTCTCGCGATCGTGCCGCCGGCTTTTTCCACTGCGGTGCGCGGCACGGGTAGCCACGGACCGCTGGCGACCAGCGCGGGCAGGTGCGGCGTGGGCGCGGCGAGTTCGATCGTAAGCGTGTAGTCGTCGGGCGCGGCGAAACCGACCTGCGCGAAATCCGTCAGTTTACCGCGGTGGTAAGCGGCGGCATTTTTGACGGCGTAGAACAACTGTGCTTTCGGCGCGCCCAGCGCGGGGGTGAGGATGCGTTGAAACGAAAAGAGAAAATCATGGGCGGTGACGGGCGTGCCATCGCTCCAGTGCGCGCCACGGCGGAGCGTGAATTGATAGAGTAAACCGTCGGAGGCAACCGTCCAGCTCTCCGCCGCGCCGGGCAGCGGTTGGCCGCCGTAGGGATTGGGCACGAGCAATCCTTCGGCGAGCGTGCGGATGACGAAGAACTCGTCGGGCAACGTCGCGAGATGCGGGTCGAGGGTCGCTGGTTCGTTGCGCTGGCTCACGCGCAGCACGTTGGCGTCGGTCGACTCGCGGCGACCGCACGCGCCGAGCAGCAGCGCAGCGAGCACGAGCAAGACGGCGCAGCAATTACTCCTCCAGCCAGACATACTTGTAGTTCATCTCTTCCAATTGCGTCGGGCGCCAATTCTTCACCGACGTTTTCAAGAGGTAGATGTGATTCGTGTGGTAGATCGGAATGAGCGGCACCTCGTCGAGGAGAATTTGCTCCGCTTCGCGAAACAGCGCGTGGCGCTGCGTGTTGTCGGTGAGGAGCGCGGCGCGGCGCAGGAGCGCGTCGTAGGTGGCGTTGCCCCAGCCGGTGTAATTGTTGCCGCTGTCGCTGGTCCACACGCCGAGAAACGTCACGGGATCGAGGAAATCGCCGATCCAATCGGAGCGGAGCAACTGAAAGTCGCCGACGCGCCGCGCGGCGTAGGTGGATTTCAGATCCTGATTCACCAAGCGCAGTTCGATGCCGAGTTCGCGACGCCACATTTCCTGCACGGTCTCGGCGATGATGCGGTGGTTTTGCGAACCATCCATCAAGAGTTCAATCGGCGGAAAACCGCGGCCGCCTTCGTAGCCCGCTTCCTTGAGCAGGGCGCGTGCGGCGACAAAGTCGGTCTTGAGGCCCGGGGGCAACTCGTAACCGGCGGTGCCCGGCGGCGTGAAGGTCGTGGCGATGGGCTGACCGCCGCGCAAGATGCTCGTGACAATCGCTTCGCGATCGACCGCGAGTGCGAGCGCGCGGCGCACGCGCACATCGCCGAGCGCGGGACGGCGCGTGTTGATGCGGTAGAAATAGGTGCCCAGCGTCGGGTCATTGCGCAACACTTCGGGTTGGTCGCGCAGGTAGGAAGTGACTTTGGCGAACGGCACGACGTCGGTGACGTGCAATTGCCCCGAGCGGAACGCGCGTTCCTCGGCGTCCTTGTTGTCGAACGGATAAAAGTGAATCGCATTGAGTCGCACGGTGGCGGCGTCCCAGTAAGTCGGCGATTTCTCGACGACGATGCGGCGGTTGGCGGACCACTCCTTGAGGGTAAACGGGCCGTTGGTGACGATGCGCTCGGGGCGCGTCCAGTTGTTGCCGCGCCGGTAGGGATCGCCGGTGGCGGCGATGGTCGCGAGGGGCACGGGGCGCCACGCCATGTTGGTGATGAGCGAGAGGAAGTAGGGGACGGGGTGATTGAGCAACACGCGCAAGGTGCGCGCGTCGGACGCGGTGACGCTGACGGTGGAGAAGTCGTTGGTCGTGCCCTTGTGGAAGGCTTCGGCCCCGTGGATGACGTAGAACCACGGGGCGTTGTCGGCGGCGAGCCCCGGTGTGAGAATGCGCTGCCACGAACGCACGAAATCTTCCGCAGTGACGGGCACGCCATTGGACCAGCGGGCGTTGGCGCGTAGGAAGAACGTGTAAGTGAGACCGTCGTCGGAAACACTCCAGCGCTCCGCGACGCCGGGCAACACGTCGCCGCCCTCGGGATTCACCGCGACGAGACCTTCGAACAGCGCCGCGAGCACCTTCGATTCGGCGAGACCGGTGACGATGTGCGGATCGAGTTCGTTGACTTCGTAACCGTTGCTGCGGTGCAAGGTGCCGTTGCGGTTGCCCAGCTCGACGGGCGTTTCGCGTTTCGCACAACCGCTGAAACCGGCGATCACACCGATACTGAACCACACAAGTAAGAGAGAACGTAGGAACGGAAAGCGCATGGGGAAAACGAAACGAAGCGGGGCGAACTAGATTTTTTCGATGAGCGCGACCGCGTGTGCGGCGATGGCGAGTCCCTTACCGATGTCGTCGCTGCCTTCGTTGGTCGTGGCCTTCAGGCCGATCGCGTCGGGCGCGAGTCCGGTCGAGGCGGCGAGCACGGTGCGCATCTCGGCGAGACGCGGCGCGATCTTCGGACGCTCGGCGATGAGCGAAGCGTCGAGATTAACCGGTTGCCAGCCCCGCGCCCGAAGTTCGCGCACGACGTGTTGCAAGAGCACTTGGGAATCCGCGTCTTGCCACTGCGCGTCGGTGTTCGGGAAAAAATGGCCGATGTCGGGCAAACCCGCCGCGCCGAGTAATGCGTCGCAAATCGCGTGTGTCAGACAATCGGCGTCGGAATGACCGTCGAGGCCGAAGTCGCTGGCGAACGCCACGCCACCGAGCACGAGCCGCCGATGCGGGGCGGTGCGGTGGATATCGTAGCCGTGGCCGATGCGCAGGGACGCCATGGGAAGCACTCTTACTCGGCGCGCTGCGAAAGCAAGAAATCGGCGTAGGCGAGGTCGGCGGGCGACGTGATTTTCGGATTCGGGTGCGAATTTTCGAGCAACGCGATCGGGTGGCGCAACAACTCCACGGCGGCCGCGTCGTCGGTGAGGCGCTTGCGACTTTTCCCGGCTTTCTCGTAGGCGCGGCAAATCAGGTCGCGACTGAACACTTGCGGCGTTTCCATCGCCCAAAGGTGAGCGCGGTCGAGCGTGCGCAGCATGCCTTCGCCGCGGTGAACTTTGATGGTGTCGGTGACGCGATGCGCGAGCACGACGGCTTTCTCGCGGCGCACGATGCGATGCAAGCCGATGAGATGTTCGGGGCGCACCAGCGGGCGCGCGCAATCGTGGATGAAGACGTAGGCGACATCGTCGGGCAACTCGGCCAGTGCGGCGGCGACGGAATCCTGTCGCTCGGCGCCGCCCGGCACGAAAATCGTCGGCGTCGGCGCGTAGGCGGAGAGTTGCACCATTTGACTTTGGTTGCGGTAAGTCACGACGAAGAAATCGACGACGCCGCTGCGGAAAAAGGTCGAGGCGGAGTGGGCGAAGACGGGCTTTCCCGCGAGCGGAGCGAGAATCTTGTCGGCCACAGTGCCGGCCATGCGGCGACTGCTTCCGGCGGCGAGGAGAATGGCGGCGGTGCGGCTCATAAGGAAAGTAGCGAGGAGCGGGGAGAGAAGGGCGGTTTAGGAGAATCGGCGGTTACGCGCGGGCGAGTTCGGCGATGATGCGGGCGGCGGCGGCGGCGGGATCGGGTGCGCGCAATATCGGGCGACCGACGACGATGTGGGTGGAACCGGCGCGTGCGGCCTCGGCGGGCGTGAGCGTGCGTTTCTGATCGTCGCCACCCGCTTCGCTCGCGAGGCGGATGCCCGGTGTGACGAGTTGCACGTCGGCGGGTAATGCCTGACGGAGCAACGGCACTTCGAGCGGCGAGCAAACGAGCCCGCGCAAACCGGAGGCAACGGCGAGGCGGCCGAGACGGGCAACTTGGTGTGTGGCCGCGGATGGGACGCCGATTTCGTGGAGTCCCTCGTCATCCATCGACGTCAGCACGGTGACGCCGAGGAGGAGCAACTGGGGATTGGTTTTTTCCTGCGCGGCGCGGGCGGCGCGCATCATTTCGCCGCCACCGGCGGTGTGCAGCGTCAGCATGTGAATCGGCAAGGCCCCGAGGGATTCGACGGCTTTGGTGACGGTGTGGGGGATGTCGTGCAGTTTGAGATCGAGGAAAATGGCGAAGCCCTGCTCGGCGACTTCGCGCACGTAGGTGGGGCCGTAGGCGGTGAACATTTGCAGGCCGATCTTGACCCAACGGACCTGACCGTGGATTTGGCGTAGCAACGGCGCGGCTTCTTCCTTGGTGGGAACGTCGAGGGCGAGAATTAATTCGCAGGGCATCGGGAGGAGTTACTAATGACCACGAATCGGCGGTAATCAAAGAGAGAAATGCCGACAGGGAATTTACTAGGAACGGTGATGATTAGTGTGCATTAGTGAACAAAAGTTCATGGCCGTGACGATTTTTAGTCCCGCAAAACTCAATTTGTCCCTCGCCGTGACCGGGCGGCGGGCGGACGGCTTTCATGATTTGGTGTCAGTGGTCGCGCCGGTGGCGTTCGGCGATGAGTTGACGGCGGAGTTGGCGGAGCAGTTTGCGCTCACCTGCGATGTCGCCGGGTTGCCGGTCGATGGCACCAATTTGATTTTGCGAGCGGCGGAGGCTTTTGCGCGCGCGACGGGTTGGTCGGGTGCGGCGAAATTCCACCTGACCAAACGCAATCCGGTCGGTGCCGGTTTGGGCGGCGGCAGCAGTAACGCCGTGGCGGCGTTGCGGGCGCTGAACATGTTAAGCGGCGAGCGGGCGAGTGCGACGGAGTTAACGGCCATCGCGACGGGGCTCGGGTCGGATTGCGCGCTGTTTTTGCACGACGCGCCGGTGATCATACGCGGGCGTGGCGAGATCGTGGAAAGGTTGCCCGAGTCGGCCGCGGCGCGGTTGCGCGGGCGGCGCGTGTTAATTTTCAAACCGACGTTTGGCGTGAGCACGCCGTGGGCTTACGGGCGGATGGTGGCGCGCGGCGGCGATTATGTGTCCCCGGTGCTGGCCGAGGCGCAACTCGCGGCGTGGTTGCGCAGTGAGGCGCCGGCCGAGGAATTGCTCGGCAACAACATGGAGCCGGCGGTGTTCGCGAAATACATTGCTCTGCCCGTGCTGTTGGACGGCTTGCGGCGCGACTTCGGTGTCGCGGCGCGGATGAGTGGGAGCGGCAGTGCGTGCTTTGCCTTGCTGAGCGCTGAGCAGAACGCGGCGGCGTTGCGGACACGGATTGCAGAGAGTTGGGGCGAGACAGCGCATATCATCGAGACGCGCCTAGCCTAGTTGAGCATTGACCGGATTGCTGGGCGGGCAGTTAATGCGCCCCTAAACTCATGGAAGCACGCGGCAAAACCGAGACCGTCATCCGGGGCATTGCCGCATCGCGTGGCATCGCCTACGGTCAGGCGTTTCTCTATTTGCAGAGTGAGTTGGAGATCCCGCGTTACCACGTGGAGCCGTCGCGGCGCATCGCGGAAATCGAGCGTTTCGACCAAGCGCTGATCACGACGCGCCAGCAGATCGCGAAAATCCGCCAGCAGGTCAGTGAGAACTTGAGTGAGGATGAGGCACTGATTTTCGACGCGCACCAGATGGTGCTCGAGGATCAGGCGCTCATTGCGGAGACGATTCGGGAGTTCGAGTCGACGGGCCTCAATATCGAGACGTGCTTCAACGCCATCGCGCAGCGTTACATCTCCGCGTTTGCCGAAATCGACGACGAATACCTGCGCGAGCGCGCGGCGGACATTAAGGACGTGACCGGGCGCCTGTTGCACGTGTTGCTCGGGCAGACGGCGAAACAACTCACGGAACTGGTGGAGCGGCGGATTATCGTGGCGCGGGATATTTCGCCGTCGGAATCGGCGGGCATCGACCGCAGCGCGGCACTCGGCATTGTGACCGATAACGGCAGTCGCACGAGTCACGCCGTGATTGTCGCGCGGTCGATGAAAATTGCATCGGTAGTTGGCGCGCGCGATCTTACGACGCTGGTTGACGATGGTGACTGGTTGATCGTCGACGGTTATGAAGGGCTCGTGATTCTCCACCCGACGGAGGAGACGCTTTTCCGCTACGGCAAAATCCAGAAGGAAAAGAGCACGTTCGAATCGCGCCTGCTCGCGGCCAACGAACTGCCGCCGGAGACGCTCGACGGTGTGCACGTGACGCTGCGCACGAACATTGAAAAATCCGACGAAGTCGCACTGGTGAAACAGTATCGCGGCGATGGCGTTGGACTCTACCGCACGGAATTTCTTTACCTCAGCGCCACGACCATGCCGACCGAGGAGCAGCAATACGCGGATTACCGCGCCATTGCCGAAGGGCTCGCGCCGGCACCGGTCACCATTCGCACGCTCGATATTGGCGGCGACAAGCCGTTGCCGAGCAATCCGGGCTTGATCGGTCCAGAGTCCAATCCGTTCCTCGGTTTCCGTGCGATCCGCTTGTGCTTGGAGCATCCGGAGATGTTCAAGGAACAATTGCGCGCGATTTTGCGCGCGAGCGCGCACGGGAAGGTGGAGGTGATGTATCCGATGATCAGCGGCGTGACGGAACTCGAAGCGGCCAATCAGCGTCTCGCGGAAGCGAAGGCCGAGTTGCGCGAACGCGGGCAGGCGTTTGATGAAAAAATTCGCGTGGGCACGATGATTGAGATTCCCAGTGCGGCGCTCACGGCGGATCTGCTCGCGCCCCATTGCCAGTTTTTCAGCATCGGCACGAACGACCTCATTCAATATTTGCTGGCCATCGATCGCGGCAACAACCGCGTCGCGTCGCTTTACGATCCGACGCATCCGGCGGTGTTGCGCGTGTTACAACAAGTGATTGACGCGGCCCACCAGCAGCGGATCAAAGTCAGCGTCTGCGGTGAGATGGCGGGCGACCCCGCACTCGCGCCGCTGCTGGTGGGAATGGGGGTGGATGAACTCAGCATGACGCCACCGCTGCTACCCGCAGTGAAGTTTGTCATTCGCGCGATGAAGTTCAGCGACGCCGAAAAACTCGCGCACGATGCGCTTGCGCAGACCGACGTGCAACGCACACACGAGCTGGTGGATAATTTCTACAAGCGCGTGATGGCGGCGGACTGAGTTGGCCCACTACGCGGATTTTTTCGGCAACTTACTGCCGCTTGCGAGCAGCGTCTCGAAATGGGGTTCAGATTCCTCGCGCGAGACGAGCGTGACTTCCACTTGCTGAAAACCGGCATGCTTGAGGAAGCCGTGCAGTGCGCTCTCTTTGAAGCCGAGCCACAGATCGCCGTAGGTTTCGTGGGCTTGTTCGAAGGTGTGCTCCTTGAGGTCGAGCACGAGAAGTTGTCCGCCGGGTTTGAGAATGCGGAAGGCCTCGTTCACCGCGGTCTGCGGGTGGCTCGCGTGGTGCAACGCCTGGGAAAGAATCGCGAGATCGACCGAGGCGTCGGCCAGCGGCACCTGCTCGATGTCGCCGAGTTTGTAGGTGAGGTTGGCGAGACCGTTCTTTTTCGCCAACGCGGTGCCGACTTCGATCATCTTCGGCGAATTGTCGATGCACCAGACGCGTGCGGCGCGCTGCGCGAGGAGTTGCGAGACGAGACCTTCGCCCGCACCGAGATCGGCGACGGTGATGGCAGGCACCAGGCGCAACGCCAGATGGCCGAGCGCTTCCCACGAGCGACCGGGGCAATAGCCTTTGCCGAGGCGACCCGCAATGAGGTTGAAATACTGTTCCGAAACGCGACGGCGCTTCAGGAGGATGCGCTCGACGTTGTCGCGGTCTTCCTTCGACTCGGGCAAATCGGCGACGGCGTCGGTCGCCGCGCGTAACAGCGCGAGTTGTCGCGCGGGCAGATCGGTGCGCAACGAATAGAAGGCGCGTTTGCCGTCGCGACGATCGGAGACGAAACCAGCCTGCCGGAGCAGCGCAAGTTGCGATGAAATGCGCGACTGAGCCATCCCGAGGATTTCCTGCAATTCGGCGACGGACAGCTCTTCTTTGCACAACAAGGCGAGCAGGCGCAGGCGGGTGGAATCAGAGAGGAGTTTGAGGCTGTCCCAGGAGTTCGTCATCGGTGTTCGGTGAAAGGTGTAGGGCGGAGACGGCGGGCGGGCAATGCCGGGTTGAGCTGCGAGCAAGGCCTAGCGGAAATACTGGACGGCGAAAAGTCCGAGCGGCCAGAGCCCGAGGGCACCGCGATGGCAAAGCCGATGAGAAGTCCTTGGAAAAACATCCGGGGTGCACGCAGAGTCGCTCGCTGAGCGGGGCGAGACAAACCCAAAGGCGCAACGCGTTTCATCGATGCCTCGCGGCGTGTCCAAAAAAAGCCCGCCAAAGGGCGGGCTGAAAGAAAAGTGCGCGTCGGTCGCTCAGCTCTTGGCGTCGGCGTAGCGCGTGATGCCGGCCACTTGATACTCGTGCGACGTGTCGGCGATCTTGATTTTCACATGTTCGCCGACTTTTTTGCCCAGCAGCGCTTGGCCGAGCGGGGTCTTGTAGGCGATGATATGATTGTCCGGATCCGAATCCCACGCGCCGAGGAGTGTGTAGCGGATGGCGCGGCCGTTGATCACATCGCGGAGATCGACGATGGTGCCGACGGAGATTTGCTCGGTGGTGGCTTCGGCGAAATCGGAAATGCGGGCGCGGGCGAGGTCGCGTTCGAGTTGGGCTTTTTGGCCCATCAGCACGGACTGGTCCTGCTTCGCCATTTTGAACTCGGAGTTCTCGCGCAAGTCGCCGTGTTCGCGCGCGGTGGCGATGGCCTTGGAGTTGTCCGGAATGCGCCGGGAAACGATGTCTTCGTATTCGATACGTTTCTTTTCGTAGCTGGAGCGCGAGACGAAGAGTTGTTCTTCCTTGGTTTCTGATTCACCGGCCACGAGGGACTGGAGCGAGGGGAAGAGTTTAATGAAGCGCGCGAGGAGCGACTTCTTCGTCAGTTCCTCGAAACCTTGGTTCAACAAGAGCGTGTTCGCGAGGTCGCGCGCAGTTTCGGTGTCGGCCGTGGAGAGGAGATCGGAAATGAGGTCCGGATCATCGCTGAGCACTTCGCCGAGCGGAATGCGGCGCGTGCCGGATGATTGCAGTGCTTCGTAATCGATCGCGAAGAAAATGGAGCTGAGCAGACGCGGTGTGACCAGCGGCTGGAGCAGTTTGGAGAATTTCTTGGAGTGGCGGTTCTTGATTGCCCAGAGCAGCACTGGAGCGCGCAAGTTTTGCTCGGTCTTCCAACGGGCGAGGGTGGCCGCGAGCTCGGCGGTCTGGCCTTGCTCGATGAGGAAGTTGATGCACTCGGTGGTGAACTTGCCTTGCGAGGTCTTGAGGAGGGCGAAGACGATTTCGCGCCATTCGAGCGGGTGCGTGTCCTTGACGAGGTCGAGGAAGCGCGACTGGAAGTGGACCGGAATTTTCTCGGCGATCGACGTCAGACCACGGACTTCCTTGATCAACTCGGCTTGCGGCGGGTTGTGTGCGGTGGTGCCGTGACCGAGGATACGGGAAAGTTCGTCGCGCACGAAGGCACCGTAGAGGCGCTCGGCGGGATCGATTTGGTTGCTGTCGCGCACGGCTTCGATGAGGCCGGTGAGGACGATTTGCAGCGCGGGCTTGGCCTCTTCCTTAATGGAAGCGGCGAGCAGGTCTTCGGCGAGGGTGATGCGGCGACGGGACGAGCGTGTAGCGGTGAACGCCTCGAGGATTTCGTCTTCGGTGGAAATCGGTTCTTCGCGCAGGACGTAGATATCGGTCTTTTTAACCGGCACGCCGACGCGCGGATCTTTCATCAATTGCTTCTTCACGCCGGAGAACCAGCGCTTGAATTTTTCTTCGCCGACGACTTGGGCGAGGGTAATCTCGAGCTCGATCGCGCTCGCGGCATGATTCGGGTAAGCGGTGAGCGTTTCGATAACGAGTTGCACAGGATTGTCCTCGATCAATTCCTTGATCTTGGCGGCTTCCGTTTCCTTTCGGGCCAGAATATGATTGGCCGGCAGAACATCCATGGTGTTCACGCAAAAAGCGGGATCCATCGGGTGTGACTTCTTGTCCTTGAAGTCGATATACAACTTCCCGGACGAATCGTCGAAGGACTTGATCTGGCCAAACCCCCAGCTGCGATGCATGCAAAAGGAGCCGGGCACCATCGCCTCCAATTTGGCTTTGTGCGCCTTGAGTGCGGGGTTTTTGGCGATGATTGCGGTAACGGCGTCAGAATTCATAATTGCGTAGCGAGTCGGTGAACCGATTAGTTGAGGACGTAATGCCCATACCTGTCAAACAGGGTTTTCAAAAGCCCCGTCCTCTGCCTCTCAATCCCGGTTCCGACGGTTGGGAAACTGCCGTGCTGCTCACGGAGCGCTGGCTTGCCCGCCAAGACCGCGTGGATGCGCTCTTGGAGCAACTTACGCCCGGCCTGCCCCCGCAGGAACGCGCGCGAGCCCAACATCTCTTCTATGGTGCCGTCCGCTGGGCCGGTCGCATCGAATCGGCGCTCGCAGGCCTCATGAGCCGTCCGCCACGCACGAAAGTCCGCGCCGTGCTTTTTGTCGCGGGCTTTGAACTGCTCTCGCCCGACACCGAGGCCGCCAAGGTCGTGCATTACGTCGTCGGTCGCGCCAAAACGGTCACCAGCCTTAAAGAAGCCGGCTTGATCAACGCTGTGGCGCGCAAACTCGCTTCGCGCCTGGCGGAAACGCCGACATCGCTCGCCGACGCGCACGCGCATCCGGAGTGGCTGGTCGCGCGCTGGGAACGCCAGTTCGGCGCCGATGCCACGCGCCAACTCCTCGAATGGAACCAGCAGCCGGCGCCGGTTTATGCGCGTTGGCGCAACCCGGCGACACCGGTGCCGGACTTTTTGACGGCGAGTCGCTGGCCGGGCTTCTACGAACTCAAGGCGGGCAACTGGGAAGCCGTGCGCGCGCTCGCGCAGAGCGGTGATCTCTATTTACAAGATCCTTCGACGCGCCTCGCGCTCGAACTCCTCGCGCCGCGCCGCGCGGAAATAATGCTCGACGCCTGTGCCGCGCCGGGCGGCAAAAGCCTGATGATCGCCGATGCGTTGAGCGCTGCGGCACCGACGGATACCACGGGCGCGCGTCTCGGCCACGTCGTCGCGCTCGACGAACCCAGTGCGCGGCTCGATCGCTTGAAGGAAAATCTCAACCGCGTGCCGACGAACGTCACCGTCTCGCTGATGCCTGCCGATTTGCGCAGCGTTAGCGCGCGCGATTTCGAATCGTGCAATTTGCCCGCCAATTACGACGCCGTCTTGCTCGACGCGCCGTGCAGCAACACGGGCGTGATGCGCCACCGCATCGACGTGAAGTGGCGTTTACAGGAAGGCGATTTCGCCAAACACGCCACGCAACAAGTCGACTTGCTCAAAGCCGCCGCCCGCCTCGTGCGCGAAGGCGGACGCCTCGTTTACAGCACCTGCAGCATCGAGCCGGTGGAAAACGGAGACGTCGTGCAACGGTTCCTCAAGCAGGCGCGCGGCTGGCGGTTGGATCGCCATGTCGTCGCTCTGCCCTGGATCGATGGCCACGACGGCGCGGGTGCGTTTCTGTTGCGCCGTCAGTGAGGCGCCATCGTCGCCCGCGGACCTAAAAAACCGGCAAACGCACGAGGCGCTTGCCGGTGGAAAGCAATTAACACGCGGGCGTGTTAGCGCATCTTGGTGAAAGTGCGTTGGAGCAACTCGAGGTCGCTCGCGCCCTTCGTCTTTTCGCGCGTCTTGGTGATGAGATTGGCTTCGAGGTCGTTCTTGGTCGGACGATTCACTTCGAAATAAACGCCGAACCGGCCCGGCCAGGGCTCGACCGCAAGTTTCATCGCGGCGATCTGGTCAGTTGGATCGTGGCGCGCTTCGTCTTCCGGCGTGCCGTCGTTTTTCTTGAGTTCGATCGTCTGCCAGGCGCCGCCTTTGCGCGGCACGGCCGCATCGAACGCGCCTTCGTAGAACTCGACGCATTCCGAGAGAATTTCCACGACGGAGAAGCCCTTGTGCTGCGAGGCACGCAGCATCATCTCGACCATGTGATTGACTTGCGTGGCGTGACTGCGGGCGACAAAGGTCGCGCCGGAGTTGATCAACGTGCGCATCGGATTGATCGGTTGATCCATCGCACCCCACGGGTCGGTCTTTGATTTGAAACCGATGGGCGAGGTCGGCGACGTCTGCTTCTTCGTCAGACCATAGACGGAGTTGTCCATGATGACGTAGGTCAGGTTGACGTTTTTGCGCGCGGTGTGGACGAGGTGATTGCCCCCGATGGAGAAACCGTCGCCGTCGCCGCCGAAGACGAAGACATGGAGGTCGTCGCGGCCGAGACTGATGCCGGCGGCGAAGGGCAACGCGCGACCGTGAATGTAGTGGCCGCCATGGGTGTTGACGAAGTAGGGGAAGCGCGACGAGCAACCGATGCCCGCGAAGGTCACGATTTTCTCGTGCGGGTATTGGAGCTTTTCGAGGACCTTGTAGAAGGAGGCGAGCACGGCGAAGTCACCGCAGCCGGGACACCACGTCGGGTGGTCGGCGGTCAGGACTTTTTTCGTGAGGAGAGCGCCGGGCGCGGGGGCAACGGCAGCAGGAGCGGGAGAGGACATGGCAGTAAGGGAGTGGAAGGTTGCGTGGGACCGACTCAGGATTGCGAGAAGGGCGCGTGGGTGGCGGTGGCGAGGGAGCTTTCGGTCTTCGTGCCGACCGTCGTGTCCACGTGGCCGATGTATTTGTCCACGCCTTCGACAATCTCGCGGACCTTGAAGGTGAGACCGTCGGTCTTGGTGATGCTGCGGATTGCAGGGTTGACGTAGCGGGCGCGTAACAGCGTGGCGAGTTGGCCGAAGCCGTAGAGACCTTCGTCGTTCATTTCGACGACGAGGATGTGTTTGTAATTCGCGAAAATGCCTTCGATGCCCGGGGGCAACGGATTGACGTGCCGCAGGTGCATGTGACCGGCTTTTACGCCCGCCACGCGCAGGCGCGAGGTGGCTTCGCGCGTCGGACCGTAGGTGGAACCCCAACCGACGAGGAGCACGTCGCCCTGTTTGTCACCGAAAACATCCGGCACGGGCAGTGTGGCGGCCACGGCTTTGATTTTTTCGCGTCGTTTGGCGTTCATCTTTTGATGATTGGCGGCATTGGCCGAGGGATGGCCCATCTCGTCGTGTTCGATGCCGGTGACGGTCGGGTATTTGCCAGAGCCGATTTTCGCACCTGGAGGTGCGTGCCGCGTTTGGCGGTCGAGCGGGTAGGGTTTGAAATCAGCTCCGCGCTCCGAGAGATCAGGTTTCGGGTCCACCATGTGGCTGGCCAGATCGGGTTCATCGAACGCTTCGATGCGACTCCCAATCGATTGATCGGTCAGAATCAACACCGGTGTGCTGAACTCGCGGGCAATGCGGGCGGCTTCGAGCGCGATGTAGAAACAGTCTTCGACATTCTTCGGCGCGAGCACCACGCGCGGCGTGTCGCCATGGCTGCCGTAGATCGCTTGCATGAGATCGCTTTGCTCGACGTTGGTCGGCATGCCCGTGCTGGGGCCGCCGCGTTGGACGTTGACGACGATCAGCGGCATTTCCGCCATCGTGGCCCAGCCGAGCGCTTCCATCTTCAACGACATGCCGGGACCGGAACTGCCGGTCATCGCAAGATGGCCGCCGTAGGCGAAACCGAGCGCCGTCGAGACAGCGGCAATTTCATCTTCGGCTTGCACAAACACGCCGCCGTATTTTGGAAACTCGACGCGGAGCGTCTCCATCACGGTCGTCCACGGCGTAATCGGATAACCTGCACCGTGCCGCACACCCGCAGCGATGAGGCCGTAGGCAAGGGCGGTGTTGCCATCAGTCGTGACTTGCGGGCGTGCATCAGCGCGCGCTTCGGCTTTTTGCAACTGGAAGAAACAGGAACGGAAATTGTCCGCCGGGTAGGCGTAGCCGGAGTCGAACGCGAGGAGCGCGTTGCGCACGATGTCCTCTGATTTGCCGCCGAAACGTTCCTTGATCAACTGCGTCAACTTCGCGACATCGAGATCGAACACGCGTGCGAGCAAGCCGAGCGTATAAATGTTTTTGCCCTTCTCCTTGGCCGAGCCACCGAGTGCTTCGACGGTTGCCGAGGTGATCGGCAGGCCGATTGCGGTGATATTTTTGTCGTTGGGATTCGGCGTGACGTGATCGGAATCGTAAATGAGCAGACCGCCCGGACGAAGCGACCCGACGTGGCCCTCGTAGCTATGTTGGTAAAACGCGACGAGCACGTCGGCGCGGTCGCCGGCCGAGAGAATTTCGCCGGAGCCCATGCGCACTTGGAAGATGGAGGGACCGCCGGAGATCGTCGACGGGATCGTCATGTAAGTCATGACCTCCTGATCGGATCGACCCGCGAGGCGGGCGAGAAAACCGCCGATGGCTTGGATGCCATCCTGCGAATTACCGGCGAGTCGGATAACGACATCCGGGAGCGTGATGGCGGCTGGCGAAGCGGCCGCCGACCCGGTCTGACCACCGGGCGTGGAAGATGTGGGGCTAACCATAAAGTCCATCAAGATGCCCCAGATGCCGCGCGGAGTCATGCCAAGACTTGCCCAACGCTGTGCATTATTTGCCGAGATAATGCGGGGTCGATTTGCACCCCGCCAATACTTCTGCTACTGCCCGGCGCGATTTTCGCGGTCGCAGAACATTTTGTGATGATGGAATTTAGCCAGTCGCGCGGCGTGCAAAATAGCCGATTTTGCCGCCATCGGAAAGCGGCTCGTATTAGCTGCGCTGCGCGCGGGGGAGCCTCGGGCGGGCGGTGGGGCGCGCCGAGTCCGCGTGGCGGAGTGCGACGCCACGCGGCAAAACTTCCTCGTCCGGTGGCTTGCATGCGGCGGCGGAGCGGCTCAATTTGACCAATTCTCATGGCTGCTCTCCTCACTTTACTCGACGTCACCCTGCACTTTGGCGGGCCGGCGATTCTGGAAAACGTCAACTTCCAGATCGATCCGGGCGAACGAGTGTGTCTCGTCGGCCGCAACGGCGCGGGCAAATCCACGCTGATGAAAGTGATCGTGGGCGAAATGAAACCCGACACCGGCGACGTGTTCCGTCCGCAAGGCTCGGTTTACCGCCGCCTTACACAGGAAGTGCCCACCGACATCGACAGCAACGTCCATGATCTTGTCTTCAGCGGTCTGCGGCCTAACGACGACCACCATGAGGAAGACTGGGAACGCGACGTGCGCGTTGAGGATTTGATTCACGCCATCGGCCTGCAACCGACCGATCAGTTCGCTTCGCTCTCCGGCGGCCTCAAGCGCCGCGCCTTACTCGCCCGCGCCCTCGCGGCGCAACCCGACCTGTTGCTCCTCGACGAGCCGACCAATCACCTCGATCTCGAATCGATTCTCTGGCTCGAAAATTTCCTGCTCGAGAAGAAGCCTACGCTGTTCTTCGTGACGCACGATCGCGCGTTTTTGCGCAAGATTTCCACGCGCATCATCGAACTCGACCGCGGCCGCCTCGCCGGTTGGGCCTGCGACTACGACACCTACCTCGTGCGCAAACAGGACGTGTTGGAAGCCGAGGAGAAGCAACGCGCCGCCTTCGACAAAAAACTCGCGCAGGAAGAGGAATGGATCCGCCGCGGCGTGCGCGCGCAGCGCTCCCGCGCCACCGCCCGCATCCACGCGTTGCAAGCCATGCGCGCCGCCGCCCGTGCGCGCCGCGACCGCGTTGGCAGCGCTTCCCTCAAACTCGCCGAGTCCGAACGCACCGGCCAGAAAGTCATCGAAGCGGAAAACGTCGGCTTCACCTGGGGCGAAGACCGCGTGGTGTTGCGCGATTTCAATCTCACCATCCAGCGCGGCGAAAAGATCGGCATCCTCGGCCCCAACGGCGCGGGCAAGACGACCCTGATCAAACTACTCCTCGGCCAACTGCAGCCGACCTCCGGCGTCATCAAGCACGGCACCAACCTCGAAGTCGTTTACTTCGACCAGCTCCGCGCGCAGATCGACGACAACCGCACCGTCGCCGACAACATCGCCAACGGCAACTCCACCGTCACCATCGATGGCCGCACGCGCAGCGTCATCAGTTACCTGCAGGATTTTCTTTTCGACCCGACCCGCGCCCGCACACCCGCCAAGGTGCTCTCCGGCGGCGAGCGCAACCGCCTGCTCCTCGCGCGCCTCTTCACGCAACCGGCCAACGTGCTCGTGCTCGACGAGCCGACCAACGACCTCGACGCCGAGACGCTCGACCTGCTCGAGGATTTGCTCGTGGAGTTCCAAGGCACGCTCCTGCTCGTCAGTCACGATCGCGAATTCCTCGACGAAGTCGTCACCAGCACGCTCGTGTTCGAAGGCGATGGCCGCATCGGCGACTACGTCGGCGGCTACACCGACTGGCAAAACGAGTTGAAGAAACAAGCCGCGCGCGACGCCAACGCCGCGCCGACGGAAAACTACATCGCCGGGGTGAAAGTGTTGCCGCAAGCCGCCACCGCGACCGCCGCGCCGAAGAAACTCTCCAACAAAGAACGCGCCGAACTCGACGAGCTCCCCGCGCGCATCGAAGCCCTGGAAAAGGAACAAACGACGCTCGCCGAAAAGCTCGCCGATCCGGCGTTCTACAAAAGCGACACCGGCGACGTCGCGAAAACGAAAAAGAAACTGGAGATGTTAGAGCGAGACCACGCCGCCGCCTTCGCCCGCTGGGAAGAACTCGACGCGCGGAAGTAGGGCGCGGATCGGGGCCAGGGGGAGAAGTTTGAACCACTGAGTCACAGAGGGCACAGAGTCGGAGGGAGGGCACGGAGTTCGATCCCCGGAACGGGTGGGAATGGAACCACGGAGACACAGAGGGAACCGAATCGGAGGGAGAAGAGAGGAGGGAGCCTAGAGATGACGCCGGAGTCGTTTAAGGAGCAGGGCCTCGTTGCGTCGTTTCAGCTCATGCTCCCACACGCGAACCACCTTCCAGCCGAGTTTGCGGAGGGCACGACCAACCTCCGTGTCGCGCTCCTTGTTGCGAGTGATCTTGGCGCGCCAGAACGCCGCCCTCGTCTTCGGCCACGTGGCATGCTGCGGACACCCGTGCCAGAAACACCCGTCAACGAACACTGCCAACTTCAGCTTGGGTAACACAAAATCCGGCCTGACTGAGAAAGGTTTCTTTTTTTCTCTGCCCTCCGTTTTCGGCCCTCTGATGACGCAGCCCCGTCGCCAGCCCGTGATGTCACTCGCGGGAAAAATCTGGATCAGCCGCAGCTCCGGTGGCCTTGTTACTCGAGTCGTAGATAAGGCTCATGCGTTTCGATCGCACGTGCTTGGTAAGGAAGTCGGTCATACAGACCAATATCTTGGGTTTGCCCGATTCGCACCAAGGGTGTTCAGACGAGCTTCAACAAGTCTGCAAGATTCGCTTGATGACGCCGCAGGTTCTTTCGGATATTCGCACAATTCGCTTCGGTAAATTCAACAAGAGCCGCCTTCTTGTTGCGCGTTCGCACAGCGGCCTGCCCAGCCTTACCTTGCTCTGCCATCTGATGAGCCAGCGCATTGCGCACTTCGATCACGTCTTCGGGGAAGTTATCGAGCACTTTCTTGCATGCTAGAATACTCGCCAGCTTACCTGACCACGCAAAGCGCGAAGATTGTCGGCATACTCGTCCGTTAAGCTTTGGATGCTGCACGGTTTCTTCGGGAGCCATTTGGGCCAGTTTGGAAAGTGACTTGGTGACGTCTCGATCAGGTTATGGCTTAGGGTTTCGAACGCCATGGGATTACGTTCGACGGCAAACAATCCTTCCCAGCCGGCCTGTTTGAGACCCAGTGACAGTCCACCGCAACCTGCGAACAGGTCGATATATGTGAGACTGGTGGGGGCTTTTAGAGTCATACAACCGGCAGGCCACGCAGGCGAGGTGGACCAGTCGGTGGCCCGACCGACGGTAGGAAGCTGCCGCATCCCCAAAATGGGTCAAGACAGGTTTAGCCCCGTGCTGGTATTCCGCGCGAAATATGGCAGCTTTCGGTCATGGCTACAGGCAAACGCTGGACGCGCGATGAACTGCTGATCGCTCTGAATCTCTATCACAAGCTGACTTTTGGGCAGTTCACGGCGCGCAATCCTGTAATCATTGCGGTGGCCAACAAGCTGGGCCGCAAGCCGGGTGGACTCAGCATGAAGCTATGCAATCTCGCCTCGTTTGATCACGCCTTGAAGATGCGAGGTATCAAGGGACTGACCGGTGCCAGTGTTCTTGATGAAGAAATGTGGGAGGAGTTTCATGCAAACTTGGTCGAATCAGCACCAGCGAGTGAGGTGGCATTTCGGGCTTTGTTTGGTGCTGCCGATGCCAGCGAAATGGACGTCACGCCCAAGAACGGTGTGCGAGTCCATAAGGCACCGACTGGTCCGACCGTAACTTCAGCAACGCTCAAAGTGCGCCGCGGACAGGAGTATTTCCGACAGGCCGTGCTGAACAACTTTGGCGGTCGATGCGGTGTGACTGGATTAGATGTGCGGGAGTTGCTTATCGCCTCGCACATCTTGCCGTGGGGCAAGCATGAGTCGGAAAGGCTGAATGTTCGCAACGGACTCTGCCTCTCACGGCTGCACGACGCGGCCTTCGATATCGGACTCATTGCATTCGACACTGAGCTCCGGCTTAAGCTGTCAAAGCGGCTAAAATCAGCACTACCGCAACGAGCCGTGGCAGAAAATTTCGCTGCCTACGAAGGTGTTGCGTTGCAGTTGACCAAGGATGCGGTCCTGCCGGACGAAAAGTTCCTTGCGATTCATCGGACAGCGGTGTTTCAGACTTGAGTATGACGCCCAAGACTAAGACGACCGAAATTGGGCAATGTGCTGCGCGAGGCTTTGTGCGGACAAAGTCTGACAAGTTGTCTTTTTTGACCCGGATGGCAAAAAGGAAGGCCGAGGATCGGGCAATTGAACGCCGCCGCGATGAGCGTCTGGCCGTCATGTTCAAGCGGTAGCTACTTGACCTTTCCCAACATGCGGCCGTCTTCGACGGAAATGCTGCCATCGGGCCAAACAGCGACAGGGAGGACGAATTCGTCGGTAGCGATGGCGTCATCAAAATCACGTTCCCCATCTAGGAACTGTTGGATGCGGTTAAGCTGATTGTCGGCAATCTCACGCTGAGCGTCCATTTCCGTGGTGAAAACGACAGGACTGTTCGTCTCATCATAACAAGAGGGAACAGTTCCTTGAAAAAAGTAGTGGCAAAATATCGCGTAGCCGGAGCGTATGGGTTGCTGAGTCTTCATGAGTGAGCGATTGCTGCGAAAACGTAGGGTTAAGTTATTTCGATGTCTCCGTGCCCCCTCAGCCTCTGTGCTCGCTGTGACTCCGTAGTTCAATTGCAGGTGCTACGTTCGGCTCGAACGATGTCTCCAAATTTGCGTAGGGCAGGATGGGTGGCTGGCACCGTCAGACATTACCGAAATGTGGACTATCAGACCACGGACGATGAGTCACAAGTTGACGAAGATTTTTGCGAAGCGCAGCGGGCAACGTGCTTGATTCTGAATGCGGCTTCGTGCTCCGTCCGATCCGTGGCATCCGCGCAATCCGTGGTGGATTCCTGCCGCTGGGTTGAAAATCAAATGACAAGCTTGCTTGACATAAGACAAGTAAGCTTTACATCACTCAATCATGGAAAAGCCAAATTTGATGGAGTCGGTGACGCCGTGTTCGGGGCAGTATTCGCTGAAGCAGGATCTGCGGTTGAACGCGTGGCTGGGTGTCGCGGCCGTCGTCTACGGCGTCGCGTTGTTTTTGCTGAAACACAATCCGGAGTGGAGTCCGTTGACGCGCGCGTTGGTCAGTTTGGCGGCGCTCGGGCCGGGGATGCTTTATCTGCGGGCGTGTCTGCGGTTCATTCGCGGTTTGGATGAATTGCAGCGGCGCATCCAAACCGAGGCGTGGTTGTTTGCGCTGATGGGCACGGTGATCGTCGGGATCGTGCTCACGACGCTCAATGCCCACGGTGTCGCCTTGGGCGGCATGCAGCCGGGGCTGAACCTGTGGGGTGCGGGCATGCTGGTCTTCGTGCTTTGGCTCGTGGGCCTGGGGTTGGCCAACCGCCGTTACCAATGAAAAACCAAGTGCGTGAATTGCGCACGGCGCGCGAGTGGTCGCAAGCCGAGTTGGCCGAGCGGCTGGCGGTGTCGCGTCAGACGATCAACGCGATCGAGACCGAAAAATACGACCCGAGTCTCCCGCTGGCCTTGAAGATCGCGAAACTCTTCAAGCTGCCCGTGGAGGAGATTTTTGGGGGGTAGGGCAGGCGGAGAGTCGCGAGCAAGCTCGCTCCCACAAGTTGTTTGTGGAGGAGATTGGGGGGATGCGGAAAGCGAACATCCCTGCCTTCTCTGCGCCTCTGTGTCCTGGGGTTCAAACCCAGTCGCCTCAGTCCGCCTTGAGCTGCAGATCGGCCACGAAGTGGTGCTCGCGGCAGCGGAAGCTGAAGCGGTGGCGCGTGGCGCCCTTAATCGACGCAACGGTGAGCCCAGTGCCGAGCACGATCGTCGGCAGCGTCAGCCTGCACGGGTAGCCGAGATCACAAATTTCGTTTTTGAATCCGCCCACGGTGATGTTGGTCATCTCACCGATGGCATCTTGCAACACGTCGGGGCCGTGCAAATCGACCTCGGCGGGACTCAACCCGAGGATTTGGCCGACGGCGAAGCGGGCGAACTCAGCGGTCATGCACAGATAAATAATCCCGTTGGCGTCGCCGACGAAGCCGACGTTGCCGATCACGTGATACGGTTCTGCGGAATAGGCAGGGATATCCGGCTCTAGGGGCGCAATCAGTTGGGCGGGGCAATGCAGCAGGGTGTTGCTGACGTTTTGCACCGCGCGAACGATGGTTTCTTGAATAAGCTTGGAGGTGATCTGCTGAGTGGCGGACATAGAGGGGCCGAAGATGATGAACCATTCGGGACATCGGATGGCACGAAAGTAACTTGAGGAACGTTTGTCCGCGTCGGGTAAAAAAGAGATGCATCGTAGGGGCAATTTGCTCAATCGCCTAGGGGCTAACGACGGGGTAAGTTCCCTTCGCGTCGCGCCACGCTGCGGGCGGGGCATTTGCGCGCGTTGCTGCGACGGGCGCGGAGTGGAGCCGGGGTGCGCTCTGCCGAGCGCGGCGACTTGCGATCAAGCGAGGTAAATTTGCCATGCTCTTGCGCAGCCGCCTTCCGCCAAACCGATAGTCGGCAATCTTTGAGAATAGAACCACTTGCAAAACAGTGTTTTTCTCCGCAGTAAGCCCCTCCTTCAATAGGATCAACCACCCGACGAAACCTAATCCAATGGCGACTGCCGCACAATTTGTCCCCATCTCCTATCGCATCGACGCCGCGGACCGCATTGTCTGGGTCAATGGCGAATGGGCGCACTTTGCGCAGGCCAACGATGGCGGATCCGTCCTGCCGGAAATCATCCTCGGCATGAAATGGGAGCAAGCGGTGTCCGATCCGTCCGTCCGCCAACTCTACCGGGAGATCCTCAAGCGCGTGCGCGGCGGTGCGGCGGTGTCTTTCGACTACCGGTGTGACGCGCCGAACCGGCGCCGGACCTTTGCGATGACGGTGCGTCCGGTTGCGGAGGGGGCCGTCGAGTTCGAGTCGTTGCTTATACGCGAAGAGGAGCGTCCGACCGTCGTGCTGCTGGAAAAAGGGTGCGCGCGGAACGACAATCTCGTGATTGTTTGCAGTTGGTGCCAGCAAGTGAAGGTGGCCGCAACTTTGTGGTTGCCGGTGGAGGAAGCGGTGGCGCAACTGCGTCTATTTGAGGATGAGGCAATGCCGCGGCTGAGCCACGGCATCTGTGTGCCCTGCCGCGATAAAATGATGGCCGAGTTGGAGTCGAATTAATCTCCCGGCGCGGTGTGCCGATGGAGGGTCGCGCAAGCGCCGGGGATTCTGCCCAAGAAAAAACCCGCGCCAATCACGGTGCGGGTCTTGAAAACTTGCGGCAACGTCGACCGGCTTACTTCTTCGCGGCGCGGGCCTCGGTGATCGCGGCCTGGGCGGCGGCGAGACGGGCGACCGGCACGCGGAAGGGCGAGCAGGAAACGTAGTCGAGACCGAGCTGATGACAGAACTTCACCGAGTCGGGTTCGCCGCCGTGCTCGCCGCAGATGCCGAGCTTGATGTCGGGGCGCGTCGAGCGGCCCTTGGTCACGGCGATTTGCATGAGCTGGCCGACGCCGCTCTGGTCGATCGTGGCGAAGGGATTCTTCTTTACGATCTCGAGTTCGGCGTAGTGCGGGAGGAACGAGCCCGAGTCATCGCGCGACATGCCGAGGCAGGTCTGCGTGAGGTCGTTGGTGCCGAAGCTGAAGAACTCGGCGCTCTCGGCGATCTCGTCGGCGGTGAGGGCACCGCGCGGGACTTCGATCATCGTGCCGACCATGTAGTTCAACTTCACCTTCTGCTCGGCCATGACCTGCTTGGCGACGGTGTGGACGATCTCGATCTGGAGATCGAGTTCCTTCTTGAAGCCGACGAGCGGGATCATGATTTCCGGACGGACCTTGATGCCTTCCTTCTGCACGAGCGCGGCGGCCTCGAGGACGGCGCGAGCCTGCATCGCGGAGATTTCCGGATAACCGATCCCGAGGCGGCAGCCGCGGAAACCGAGCATCGGGTTGAACTCGTGGAGTTGGTGCACGCGCGCGGCGATCTTTTCGACCGGCAGGCCCATTTTCTTCGCGAGGTCGGCCTGCTGCTCCTTCGTGTGCGGGAGGAACTCGTGCAGCGGCGGATCGAGGAAACGGATGGTGGCGGGGAAGCCCTTCAATGCGCGGAAGATGCCGGCAAAGTCGTCGCGCTGGTAGGGCAGCAACTTGGCGAGGGCGGCTTCGCGGGCGGCGAGCGTCTCGGAGAGGATCATCTCGCGCATGGCGTCGATGCGGTCGCCCTCGAAGAACATGTGCTCGGTGCGGCACAGACCGATACCGACGGCGCCAAAGGCGACGGCGTTGTTGGTCTGCTCAGGCGAGTCGGCATTGGTGCGAACCGACATCTTGGTAGCCTTGGCGCACCACTTCATGAGCTGTTGGAAGCTCTTGAACTTCTCGGTGGCTTGCGCGGCTTTGTTGCCGTCGATCAGGCCGGAGATGATTTCCGACGGAGCGGTTTTGATTTCGCCCGCGTAAACCTTGCCGGCGGTGCCATCGATCGAGAGCCAGTCGCCCTCCTTGTAGGTCGTGCCGGCAACGGTGACGGTCTTGGACGCGTAATCGACTTCGACGGCGGCGGCACCGCAGACGCAGACCTTGCCCATTTGGCGGGCCACGAGTGCGGCGTGCGAGGAGACACCACCGCGCGCGGTGAGAATGCCCTCGGCGGCGATCATGCCGCGCAGATCCTCGGGCGAGGTCTCGACGCGGACGAGGAGAACCTTGAGCCCCTTGGCCGCGGCGACGACCGCGCGATCGGCGTTGAGGTAGATCTGGCCGGAGGCGGCACCGGGACCGGCCGGAAGACCGGTGGCGATGACGGGGGCCTTCTTTACTTCCTCGAGGTCGAAGACCGGCGCGAGCAACTGGTCGAGCTGGTCGGCCGGGTTGCGCATGATCGCGGTCTGCCAGTCGATGAGGCCCTGCTTTTGCATGTCCATCGAGAACTTGAGCGCGGCCATGGCGGTGCGCTTACCGTTACGCGTTTGGAGCATGAACAGCTTGCCTTCCTGAACTGTGAATTCGATGTCCTGCACGTCCTTGAAATGCTTCTCGAGCGTCGCGCGAACCTTGAGCAGTTCGGCGTAGGACTTCGGCATCTCCTTCTTCAGGTTGATGACCGGCTCGGGCCTGCGGACGCCGGCGACGACGTCTTCGCCCTGCGCGTTGATGAGGAACTCACCGTAGAATTCATTGGTGCCATTGGCGGGGTTGCGGGTGAACGCGACGCCGGAACCGGAGTTGGTCCCGGTGTTGCCGAACACCATGGCCTGCACGTTGACGGCGGTGCCCCACTCGGCGGGGATGCCATACTTGCGGCGGTAAACAATCGCGCGGTCGTTCATCCACGAACCAAAGACGGCGCCGGCGGCTCCGCGCAGCTGCTCCCACGGATCATTCGGAAAACTGTGGCCGGTGCGCTCTTTCACCAAGGCCTTGAAGCGTTTGACGAGCTCCTGTTGGTCAGCGGCGGTGAGTTCGCTGTCGATCAGGTCGCGGTGGTAAACCTCGTGCTTGTATTCGTGGATGACCGTCTCGAAGGGCTCGTGATCCTCGTCGGGGCGCTTTTGGAGGCCGAGCACCACGTCGCCATACATCTGGATGAAACGGCGGTAGCAATCCCACGCGAAACGCGCGTTGCCCGTGGCCTTCTCGAGGGCGATGACGGACTGGTCGTTGAGGCCGAGGTTGAGAATCGTGTCCATCATGCCCGGCATCGAGTCGCGCGCGCCGGAGCGGACGGCGACGAGGAGCGGCATGCCGTCGGTGGCGCCGAACTTCGTGCCCATGATCTTTTCCATGTTGCGCATGCCGGCTTCCATCTCCGCTTGGAGCGTGGCCGGGTAGGTGCGCTTGTGGGCGTAGTAATAGGTGCAGACTTCGGTCGTGACCGTGAAGCCCGGAGGCACTGGCAGGCCGATGCGCGTCATCTCGGCGAGGTTGGCGCCTTTGCCGCCGAGGAGAGGCTTCATCGAGCCGTTGCCGTCAGCTTTGTTGGCACCCCACGTGTAGACGTATTTGGGTGCCTTGCCGGCTGGGGCGGTCTTGACCGCGGATTTCTTGGCCGCTTTCCGGGCGGCGGGTTTACGGGAGACCGCTTTCTTGGCGGGCTTTTTGGCGGAGGATTTTTTGGCCATGGTGGGTTGAGAAACGAGAGGGAACTTGCGCTAAAATGGAGCGGCTAGCGCAATGATTGCGCGCCAGAGTGTCAACGGCGCAGCGTTGCGAATTTCACTGCATTAGTTGCGTTCAGCACGGCGCACCAGAGGAGAAAGCACGGTTCAGCAGGCGTGAAGTCGCCGGTTTTTATGACACCACCGCTGGTCACGCTCGGTGTCCTCAGGCCAACAACAGCAATTGCACGAGGACGATCTTGGCGATGAGCGCGAGCGGGTAGACGGTGGCATAGGCAGCGTTGAGCGCGCCGACTTCCGTGCGACTGGCGGCGAGGCTGAGCGCGGCGGGTTGCGTTTGGAAACCGCACATCACGCCCAACATGCCCGGCGTCGTGCGTCGCCCGAAGAGCCACAACAGTCCGAGCAACAACGCGTGCGCGCCGACCGTGGCCGCGAGCGACAAGGCGAGCAGCATGAGGCCGTCGTCCTGCAACAGCGTGACGAGTCCGCCGCCGGCCTTGGTGCCGACGCAGGCGAGGAACAACAGAATGCCCAATTGCCGCAGCGAGAGATTCGCGCCGTAAGTGAGTTGCCAGATGAACGGCCCCGTGCGCCCCAGCCGCCCGAGAATCAGCGCGGCGATCAACGCACCGCCCGCCGCGCCAAGACGCACGGGATTTTCCAGGCCGGGGAGCGGAAACGGAATTTGCCCGATGGCCAATCCCGCCACGATGCCGAGCGCAAAGCTCAAGTAGCCCATCTCGCTCGCCATCGTCAGCGAATCGCCGAAAAATTTGGCCAACTCATCCTGGCGTTCGCGCGTGGTGACGACGCGCACGCGATCGCCGAGTTGCAACACCGTCTCGGGCGACACGGGCAACTCCACGTCCCCGCGGCGCACCCGGCTGACCACGCCACCGTGAGTTTCGACGGCGAGATCGCCGAGCCGGCGACCGACCAGCGCACGATTGGAAACGAGAAAACGCTTGAGCTCGTAGCCGTCGTGATCGACGTGCATGCGCGAGTCGCTTTCGAGACCCAGTGCGGCGAGCGCCGTGCGCAATTTCGCTTTGGTTCCCACCGCCACGACGAGCGCGCCGACCGGCAACTCCGTCGACGGCGAGATCAGGTGAATGGAATTGTCCAACAACCGCAGGCGCGTGAGGATCACGCCGGATTCCGCCATCACCAGCCCGGCTTGTGTCGCGCGGGTAACTTCAATCGTCATCGCGGTGGGTGTTTCCGGCGCGGTGGTGGGCTCGGTCGGGCTGGCCCGCGAGGCGCGCCATTGAATCAGCAACAGCACGCTCACAATCGCGAGCGGGTAGGCGACGCCGTAGCCGAGCACGATGCGATCGACGGAGTCCGCGGCCCAACCGGCGTGTTGCGCGGCTTCCGTGGCCGCGCCGAGTGCGAGTGTGTTGGTCATCGAGCCGCAGAAAAGTCCCGCCGCCAGATCAGGCGACAGCACACCGTGGCGCGCGAGTAACCAAAACGCGCCGAACACGGTGAGCAGTGCGAGCAACATGGCGGCGTTGAGCGCGAGTCCATCGCGGCGCAGCGAACTGAAGAAGCCGGCGGCCGCTTGCAGACCGATGCAATAAACGAACAACACGAGGCCGAGACTCTGGATTTCCTCGGACAACCGCAGCGTCGGACTCCACGCGCCGAACGCGATGCCGACGAACAGCACGGCGGCGACGCCGAAGCGGAAATTGCCCGGCAGCCGCAGGTCGCCCAGCAAGTAGCCGAGAGCGATAATGAAAAAGAGTCGGAGCAACTGGGAGCTTTCGAGCCAGTGCAGCAGCGCGTCGAGAATCATGGCGGTGGCAACTTAGCCACGCGCCCGTGCAAGGCGAGGCCATCGTGTGGCATGGTTGTTAGCGCGGGGTTGCGCCGCGCGCGCAAACCTGCATCCACTGGTGCCGAGTGAGTGACGAGAATCCCGATACCGAATTCGACCGTGAGGCGACGCTGCGCCCCACGAGCGTTGCGCCGCGCGAAAAATCGATGGGGTTTCTTGATCACTTGGAGGAGTTGCGCGGCACGCTGATCAAGTGCGCCGTCGTCTTCACGCTGATCGTCGCGGTGATTGCATATTTCCTGAAGGATTTCGCCTACTTGCTGAATCTGCCGCTGGAACAGGTCCGGGCGGAATACCCGCAGCTCAAGACCGATTTGGTGACGAACAGCCCGATGGGTATCTTTAGTGTCGTCATCAGCATCTGCGTGACGGGCGGGTTCGTGCTGTCGCTGCCGTTTTTCCTGTTGTTCCTCGGACAATTTATCGCGCCCGCGCTGACGAAGCGTGAATTGAAGGTGCTGTTGCCCACTGTGCTCGCGGCGCTGGCATTGTTTCTCGCCGGGGCGTCGTTCGGTTATTTTATTCTCGTGCCGAGCACGATTCGCGTGGCGTTCGAGTTGAACGAACTACTCGGCTTCACGGTGCTCTGGACGGCGGACAAATATTACGGATTGCTGATGTGGATGGTGCTCGGCGTAGGCGCGTCGTTTGAATTTCCGCTACTCGTGGTGCTTGCCACTTACATGGGGCTGGTGGAGGTCGCGACGTTGAAGAAATACCGGCGCCACGCGGTGGTGGTGATGTTCATCATCGCGGCGATTGTGACGCCCACGCCCGATCCGGTGAATCAAACGCTGTTTGCGGTGCCGTTGATCTTGCTCTACGAAGCAGCGATCTGGGCTTCCGCGTTGGTGAAACGCCGGCAACGGATGCATTAGCCCTTGGCCGCGCTCTTGGCGGCGGCAGTAACCTTGGTCATGACGCCGGGATTTTTTTCCAGGTAACGCGTGAGCGCCTCGATGGCGCGAAACGTCTCGGGGCTGATGTGGTGTTCCATGCCTTCGACGTCGTCGTAAATGATCTTCTCATCACCGACGCCGATCACGCTGAGGAAATCTGTCAGAAGTTGGTGGCGGTGCGCGATGCGGCGGGCAACTTCGAGCCCCGTGCTCGTGAGCACCATGCCGCGGTATTTTTCGTATTTCACGAAACCTTCCGCGTCCAATTTCTGCACCATGGCGGTGACGCTGGCTTGGGAAATCTTTAACTCACCCGCAATGTCCACCACGCGCGCGTAACCTTTGCGCGAGATGAGTTGCTCGATTTTTTCGAGGTAGTCTTCCGCCGCGACCGTGGTGCGGTGGCGAGACGGGGAAGAGGAACCGGCCACGGTGAGCGCTGCCGACAAAGGGCAGTTATTTGCGATTGGAGCGCTGGAAGCGGAAAACCGTCTTCAGCATTTGCAGGGCGAGCCAGAAAACGCCGGTCATGCAAGCGGCGGCGAGCGTCGACCACAGGCGGATCATGGTCGGGTCGTTCGACGGCAC
>JAUXXD010000110.1 GCA_030681265.1 Candidatus Didemnitutus sp.
CGAAGGGGTCACGATGGTATTGGAGCAATTCAAGAGCACGCTGGCGCGCCACGGACTTAAGGAAATCAATCCGGTCGGCCAACCGTTCGATCCCAATCAGCACGATTGCATTTCGCACCAAGCGGATGAAAAAGCGCCGGAAGAACAGGTGATTCAAGTTGTCCGACTCGGCTACTCGTTGAATTCGCGTCTGCTGCGCCCCGCTTCGGTCGTTGTTTCCAGCGGCCCCGCCAAACCCGTCGCAAAGGCTTAAACCCCATGGCGACGTCGAAGAAAGAGGACTATTACGAACTACTCGGAGTCACCAAGAGTGTGACGGAAGAAGAGTTGAAGAAGGCCTATCGCAAGAAGGCCGTGCAATTTCACCCCGACAAAAATCCGGGTAACAAGGATGCGGAGGAGATGTTTAAGAAAGTCTCCGAGGCCTACGAGGCGTTGAAGGATCCGGATAAGCGCGCAGCTTATGACCGTTACGGCCATGCGGCGTTTCAAGGACCTGGCGGCGGCGCACGTGGCCCCAGCGGCGGTGGCGGCGGCGGTGGCTTTCACGATCCGTTTGATATTTTCCGCGAAGTCTTCGGTCAAGGTGGTCAAGGCGGTGGTGGCGGTAGTGTCTTCGACGATTTCTTCGGTGGCGGCGGTGGCGGAGGCAACGGCGGTGGCGCCGGCCGCGGCTCCGATCTGCGTTACGACATCGAGGTTGCCCTCGAAGAGGCTGCGCACGGCGTCGAGAAAGAGATTTCCTTCCGCCGCCTCGGCGCGTGCTCGCATTGCAATGGTGCGGGGGCTGAGCCGGGCTCGAAGCGCATGTCCTGCCAAACGTGTCGCGGCAGTGGCCAAGTCACGACTTCGCGAGGATTCTTTCATGTCCGGCAGGTTTGCCCGAGTTGCCATGGCGCGGGTTCACGCTTCGAAAAAGCCTGCGCCAAGTGCCATGGCGAATGTCGCGTGCAGGAAACGACCAAGATCAACGTCCGCATTCCCGCCGGCGTGGCGACGGGCTCGAAATTGCGCTCCGCAGGCAATGGCGAAGCAGGCGTCCTCGGCGGTAGCGCCGGCGACCTTTACATTGTCGTGCACGTTAAGGAGCACGAAGTCTTCGAGCGTCAGGGCGACGATCTGTTTACCGAGATTCCGATCAAGTTTACCTTGGCTACGCTCGGCGGCACGATTCAGGTGCCGACACTGCAAGGCAAAGCGACTTTGAAGATTCCAGCGGGCACGCAATCCGGCACAACCTTCCGCCTGAAGGGGCGGGGGATGCCGCACTTGCGCGGCTCGGCGCACGGCGACCAACTAATTCGCGTGCACGTCGAAGTGCCGACGTCGTTGAGCGGCGAACAACGCAAGCGTTTGGAGGAATTCGCCCAAGCCTGCGGTGATGCCGACGAACCGGTGTCCAAAAATTTCTTTGAAAAAGCCAAAAAATTCTTCTGAGGAAGGCAGCGAATTGGCCGATTATTCAAGCCGCGCCCGGGGCGCGGCTTTTTTGTCGCCGGCACTATCTGCCCAGCTCGGCAAAGTTTGCCGCCAAGACGCTCCCAGGCCGGAGCGGGTCACTTGGAAATTACCGCGAATTTTTTAAGTTAATGATAAATAGCGGGTAGGGGTTGGGCGTGCGGTGTTGGCATCGCTGTTGCTTAGAGGGAGGCAATGAATGTTGGGCTTTACCAAAGTGCCGCCACCCTCTCCGCTCTGGAGCGGTGGCAGGACGTCGTTTCGCAGAACATCACCTCTGCACAGACGAGTGGGTATCGCAAACGCACCATTCAATTCTCCAGCGAGGTTGCGGGTAAGTGGAACATCAATCCGTCCGCCAAGAATGCGGGTCGTGAAAATGAGCACGAAGTGCTCTTTACCCGCGCCACCAACGGGATCAATTTCCTCCACGGCGAAACACAACCGACGCGTCGGGATCTCGATGTCGCCATCCAAGGCGAGGGCTTCTTCGAATTGAAAGGGCCGGACGGCCAGAAATTCTACACACGCAATGGTGAGTTTCGCATGACGCCGGAACGCTTGCTGGTCGCCGGTGCCGGCCTGCAAGTGATGACCGCTTCCGGTGATGCCGTGACACTACGCCCCGGCACAGACCCGATCACCATCAATCGCGACGGTTCAATTATCCAAGGCGCCGTGCCCCTCGGCAAACTCGCGGTGCACAGCTTCGACCATCCGCAAAACCTCATCGCGATCGCGGGTGGCATGTTCATCGAGGGCAATAACACGGGCAAACACTCCGTTGATGATCCCGAGATCATGCAGGGCTACATTGAAGCAAGCAACGTCCAGTCTCTTCGCGAGATGGTCGATCTCGTGCTCATCGCCCGCGCCTACGAGGCCAACCAGAAGATTATCACTTCCATCGATCAGCAAATGGGCAAAGCCCTCGAAGCGCTCGGCTGAGCCACAGTGCGCCATGAAACACTTCTCTAGCGAAAAGCAAACAGGACTGTCAGTTCGTGCCCGGTATGGGGCCGGGGCGGACCCAGTCCTGTTTGCGCTTCGCTCGATCATTACCGCTTCGGTTCACCCCAGCACCCGCCGCTCATGAATCTTTCGCTCTACTCCGCCGCTACGGGCATGGAAGCCCAGCAACAAAATCTCAACACGATCGCCAACAACCTCGCGAACGTGAACACCCCGGGCTTCAAGCGCAGCAAGATCGAGTTTCAAGATTTGCTTTATCAGAAGCCTCGCGCCTCCGGCACCGATTCCGGTGGCGGTAATCTCGTCCCGACCGGCATCGAAGTCGGCAACGGCTCCCGCGTCGCGGCGACCTCCAAGGTTTTCACGCAAGGCCAGCTCACCAACACCGGGGAGAAGCTCGATCTCGCGATTCAAGGCGACGGCTTCTTCGAAGTGCAACGCCCCGACGGCACGATCGGCTACACGCGCGACGGCTCGTTCAAACTCAACGCCCAAGGCCAAGTCGTGAATATCGACGGCTTCCCGATTCTCAGCGGCTTCCAGCAAGTGCCTCCCGGTGGCGAGATGATGATCTCCGAAGACGGACAAGTGACGGTCACCTCCGCGTCCGGCGCGCAAACTTTCCGCCTGACGATGACGCGCTTCGCCAATCCCGCCGGTCTCCGCTCGCTCGGTGGCAATCTTTACGAAGAGACGCCGGCATCCGGCACGCCGGAGAGCGGCAACCCCGGCGAACAGGGCTTCGGTCGCACGATCCAAGGCTACATCGAAACTTCCAACGTCAACATCGTGGAAGAAATGGTGAATCTCATCATCGCGCAGCGCGCCTACGAAATTAATTCCAAATCGGTGCAGTCCTCCGACGAGATGCTGCAAAACGTCGCCAACATGAAGCGCTGACCCCATGCGTGCTCTCCTCTCCCGTTTCCTGGTCATTGCGCTGCTTGTTTCTACAGTGTCAGCGCAGGACGCCGATCGTTCGCTCCGGCCCCTTTCGCAGGAAAGTTTTGCTGCCGCACTTTCCCGCGACCTCGCGACGCACTTCAATCTCGAAGGCGATTTGCAGCTCGAGTTTCTCCGTCCTTGGTCCTCACCGGATCGCGTCGCAAGCGATTGGCAGATTCAGGTGGCCGATTACCCATCGTTGCCCGCTGCGTCCATGCTGCTGCGTTGTCGCATCATCGCCGATGGTCAACTGGTGGGCGAATACTCCCTCTTGCTCCGCGCCTCCCTCTGGCGCGATGCGTGGATGGCGCGCCAGCCCGTCGCGAACAACGCTACTTTTGAACCGACCATGCTGGAAACGCGTCGGGTCGATTTCCTCCGCGACCGCGACTCCTTACCCGCCACCGTTGGTGATCGCTCCTTCATCTTCGTGCGCGGTGTGCAAGCCGGCCGCCTGCTCACCTGGCGCGACATCGCCCGCCGCCCACTCGTGCGCAAGGGCGAAGTAGTCGAAGTCTCCGCCGCCGCCGGGCAGTTGGTCTTGAGCATGAAGGGACTCGCGATGCAAAACGGCGCGCAAGGTGAAGTGGTCACCATCCGTAATCTCGATTCCAAGAAAGATTTCTCCGCCTTTGTCGTCGATGAAAACCATGTCCAAGTCCGCTTCTAGTTTCCGCGCGACGCTGCTCGTAACATGCTGCGCGCTCGGCGCGGTAAGCGCGACAGCGGCTTCGCTTTGGACGGC
Organism: Candidatus Didemnitutus sp.; assembly: GCA_030681265.1. Lineage (GTDB taxonomy): Bacteria > Verrucomicrobiota > Verrucomicrobiia > Opitutales > Opitutaceae > Didemnitutus. The sequence goes on from JAUXXD010000110.1 coordinate 4,121, forward strand.
TTCGGCCGGCGATCGCAGCATGTTTGCCGATCGCAAGGCCGCGCGCGCGGGGGATATTTTGACCGTGGTCGTTTCGGAAAGCGCTTACGCGACAAATACGCAGAACAAGAAATCCACGCGCGAATCCTCACTTGAGGACGCGGTGCAGCGTTTCCTCTTTAGCGCGGCCACAAGTAAACTCGGCACACACAACGGCGAGTTGCCGAGCACCAGCATCACCGGCAAAGCGAACTACTCCGGCGGCGGCGAAGTTTCGAACAACCAATCGCTCACCAGTCGCGCAGCCGTGCTCGTCACCGATGTCATGCCCAACGGCAACCTCGTCATCGAAGGCGTGCGCGTCGTCACTTTCTCCGGCGAAACACAATACGTCGTGCTGCACGGTCTCGTGCGCCCCGACGACATCTCGTCCGCCAACACAGTTTTTTCCTCCAACATCGCGGATGCCCGCGTCGAATTCGTGGCCGAAGGCAATCTGACCGACGCCCAAAAGCGCGGCTGGATCACCAAGCTCTACGAAAAACTGCGCCCCTTCTGAGTCGCCCGCAATGCACTAGACCTCACTCCAACCAGGATCACGGATGAATTTTACAGGATGTAACCCTCTCACTCACGCGCTCTCCTCGTGGCGTCGCGCCATGGCGTGCGCGCTGCTGAGCTGTGTCGTGACGGTTGGGTTGCCCGCCGCGCGGTTGAAGGATCTGACGCTCGTCGAAGGCGGGCGCGAGAATCAACTGGTCGGTTACGGTTTGGTGGTCGGTCTGGCGGGCGAGGGCGACAGCAATGCGGCGTCCACGTTGCGCGCGGTATCGAATACTTTACAGCGTTACGGCATCACGGTGTCGGCGCAGGATATCAAAGCGAAGAACGTCGCGGCCGTGATGCTCACCGCCAACATCGGCCCGTTCCTCAAGCCCGGTGCCCGGATCGATGTGATGGTGTCGTCGATGGGAGACGCGAAAACTTTGCAAGGTGGCGTGCTGTTGCAATCACCGCTCCTCGGCGCCGACGGACGCGTCTATGCGGTCGGTCAGGGTGCGATTGCCATCGGTGGATTCTTCGGTGGCGCGGGTGGCGCGGGTGGCGCGACTGTGCAAAAAAATCATCCGACGGTCGGCACGATTTCCAATGGGGCGATCGTCGAACGCGAGATTCCCGCGCAATTCGTGCGCGACGACATGATACGACTCTTGTTGCACAATCCTGATTTCACCTCGGCCGCGCGCATGGCTGATGCCGTCAATTTCCGGTGGCCCGGTGCGCTCGCCCATGCGATCGATTCGGCCACCGTGCAAGTCAACATTCCCGATGAATACCGCGGTCGCGACGTCGCCTTTCTGGCCGATCTCGGCACCGTCGAAGTGCAACCCGACACCCTCGCCCGTATTGTCTTGAATGAACGCACCGGCACCATTGTGGCCACCTCGACCGTGCGTATCTCGCAAGTCGCCATCGCGCACGGCGCGTTGACGATCACGGTGACCAACAATGTCGGCGTCAGTCAACCGAACGCCTTCGCTCCGGGTGGTGCCACCGTCGCCGTGCCCACCACGCAGACCGACGTCACCGAGACGAAGGGCGGCTTCACCATTCTCAATGAGCCGCCGACCATTGATCGCCTCGCTGCGGCGTTGAACGCACTCGGTGTTTCCTCGCGCGACATGATGGCGATCTTCCAATCGCTCAAGCGCGCCGGCGCGCTCCAAGCCGATCTCATCATCAATTAACCGATGCAAATTTCTCCCGTCAGTGCCGCCGTTCCCTCCGCCGCTGCGTTGATGACCCAGCCGGGCAAACTCTCGCACCTCTCGCCGAAAGAGCAGGTTGAGGCAGTTTCCAAGCAGTTCGAGGCCGTGTTACTCCGCCAATTTTTGCAAGAAAGCGTGGGCAGCATCATGGGTGGTAAAGAAGCCGGCGTCGCAGGCGGTGTTTACGGCTTCATGCTCACGGATGCGCTCGCCAATCAGATTTCTCAAAGTGGCGGCCTCGGCATGAGCAAGGTGCTGCAACAACAACTTTCACCACGCACCGCCCTCGCGGCTGCCCCCGCAACGCAAAACCCTGAATAGCCATGAATCCACGATGGCATGACGTCGCGGAAGCCCTCCGCCAAGAAATCGCCGGTTACGGCGGTCTCCTCTTTCTCTTCGAGGAGCAACAACGCTTTCTCTTCACCCGCGATGCCGATGCCGTGCTCCGCTTGAGCACCGAAATCGAAGCGCAATCCCACGCGCTCCATGAGAACCGCCGTGAACGCGAGCGCGTCGTGACGGCATTTGCCCTCGCGCACAACGAATCACCGTCGAGCACGCTCCGCTCGTTGCTCCCGCATTTCATCAATGATGTGCGGCCCTTGATTGAAGCGTTGATCACGGAGATCAATGTTCTCATTCACCGCGTGCGCCGCGTTTCACGCCACAATCATTCGCTGCTCACCCGCACCCTCGAAGCGCAGCAACAACTGATGCGCACACTGCGCCCCGAGAGTTTCACGCAGACTTACGCGCCCAACGGCCGCGTTGCGCTCACCACCTCGCGCGCCGAACCCGCGTTCCGCATCGCCGGCTAAGCCCACTCACTCTCTGTTTTCTCG
>JAUXXD010000111.1 GCA_030681265.1 Candidatus Didemnitutus sp.
ATGCCGCCGGTGTTCGGACCGGTGTCGTCGTCGCCGATGCGCTTGTGGTCCTGCGAAACCGGCAGGATGACGTAGTCGCGGCCGGAGACCACGACGAGCACGGACGTTTCTTCACCGGTGAGACAATCTTCGAGGAGAATCTGATTGCCGGCGGTGCCAAATTTGTTGCCCGCGAGCATGTCGCGCACGGCCACATCGGCCTCGGCAAGCGATTGGGCGACGATGACGCCCTTGCCCGCGGCCAGCCCGTCGGCCTTGACGACAATCGGCGCCCCGCGCGCGTGCAGGTAGGCGAGGGCGGGCTCGACTTCGGTGAAAATTCCCGTGGCGGCGGTGGGGATGTTGTGCGCGAGCAGGAGTTGTTTGGTGAAAACTTTCGACGCTTCGAAGCGCGCGCCGTCAGCCTTTGGGCCGTAGGCGGCGATCCCCGCCACATGGAGTGCATCAACGAGGCCAAGCGACAACGGCACTTCGGGGCCGACCACGACAAAGTCCACCTGCTCGTGTTGCGCCAAGGCGACGAGGCCGGCGATGTCGTCCGCGGCGACAGAGAAGCAAGGCGAGTCAGCCGCGATGCCGGCGTTGCCCGGTGCACAGAGCACACGCGGGCGCGCGGGCGAGGCGAGCAGCGACACCACGAGCGCGTGCTCACGTCCGCCCGCACCGACGACGAGGATCGTGGAGGGAAGCGACATTCGGATGATTGAGTGGAATTGCCGCGCGAGGGGAAAGCCTTTTGCCGTGATTTGGCAAAACTATGACCCAAATGGCTCAATGCAGCGCGGGCTCAGAGCACTTGCAGCGTCTTGCGGTAGAAGCGCACGACTTCGTCGGCGTCGTCGGTGAAGATGATGTAGTCCTTCATCCAGGCGGGCGCGCGGCGTTCCGTGATCATCAAATCGAGTTGGTGGCGCAAATTCTGCCAGAAACCGGAGCCATAGAACACGTAGGGCGTGCGCGGGCGGATGCCGAGTTTGAGATTGCAGAGTTCGATGCCGATTTCCTCGAGCGTGCCGACGCCGCCGACGTTGAAGATGCAGAAATCCGCGACTTCGAACCACTTTTGGCGGAAGTGCCGTGAGGTTTCCTGGAAAGTGTTGAAGAAATCGACGCCGAGTTCGGGTGGCTGGGCTTCGAGTTCGAGGAAACAGGCACCGGTGAGCGCGCCTTTCGCGCGGGCGCTTTCGGTGGCCAGACGCATGACGCCGCCGCCGCCGCCGGTGAGCATGCCGATGTTGGGGCCGAGGAAACTGCTGAGTTTCTCCACGAGGTCGGAGATCCGCTGCGTGTCGTGGTCGCCGAGTTCCACGGCGGAACCGTAGAAGGCGAGGATGGGGCTTTCTTGAAATTTCCGCGCCATCTCCTCACGCACAAAAAAGCCGTGGCCTTTCTTGTAGGTGTGCAGGTAGAGATCGTTGGTCATCTCGTCGTGCCAATAGACGGAAATCCCCAGTGAGTGAAACGTGTCGAGGCGGGCGTGCGCGTTGCTGGAGAGGAAATAGCCGTGCGTGCGCGAGGCGCGGCGGAAGATGAGGCGGCGCAACTTCACGTCGCCGAGGCGCGTGATGAGCTCGGTGTGTTCGAGCAGGTCGGGGAAGTAATCGACGACGAGCGTGTCGGCATCGGCCGGCGCGGTATCGAGCGCTTCGATCATGGTTTGCGCGCCGAGGGGGCAGGCCGCGCCTTCGGAGACTCGGCGCACTTCGTCATCGTTGGCGCGGACGAGCAGGGTGCGGTTGATCATCGTGGCGGTTTGGCCGCGCACGGAAATTTTCGTTTTCGGTCGCGCGCCGCTAGAGGCGACGGGCGGGGAATCGTCGAGGCACTTGTAAAGACTCTGCACCGTCACAAGCAGTCGCTGACGGCGTTTGGTCAGCGATTTGACTTCGGAGGTTTCCGGCGGAGGACTGCGAAATACTTCCACCGAAACCATCGGGTTAACGACGGGTTGGTCGCCCATGTTGTAAACTTCCAACATCACGTTCGTGCCGAAAGTTTTCACCGGATCGAGCAGCACGGCGCTGGTATGCAGACCGAAGTTGCCGTCGCCGGGGTTGAGCACGACGTGGTGCTCTTTCAAGAACATCGAGCAACTCGTAAGGATGCCCGAGCGCGGCGGGATTGTCAGTGTGATGGCATCGTGGCGGAGCTGGACCTTGTCCAGGAAACTGCGTCCGGCGTAGCCGCTGACGATGTGTTCGAAATTGAGCCGCTGCAGGCGCGGGCTGAGCGTGTAACTGACCGGGTGGGGTGTGAAAAAAACGCGGCCCAGACTGTCGATCGAGGTCGTGTTGGGCAGCTTAATCAGGTTGTCCTGCACGGCCTGCCAGATTTCCGTGGAGGAGAGTTTGGCGGCCGCCGCCGCGTAGAACAACCGACCGGCGGGCACTCCGGGACGCAGGAGTTTCTTCCAATACGGGGCGTTGGGGAAATTTTTGTCGTAGAGGGAGGACTCGACTTCGAGCAGGAGGCGGTTGCCATCGACGGTCGGCGGGCCTTGCGCGATCATCTCGATGCCGATACGCGCGAGCGAGCTGCGCTCGCTGAAACGAAGGCTGGCGAGGTGCGTGCGGAAGAATTCCATCTCCGCCGGATGGCGCGGCCAAAAAACGAGGGTCAAGGAGGCGCCTTCGCCCGTTTTGGGACGCACCGTGAGAATTTGGCCGTCGGTGCTGTGCCAGAATTGGTTTTCATTCATGGGATTGGGGAGGTTGGTGCAGCGGCGGCGGGCTGACAAGCCCGCGATGGCAGGTGCGGGACGTTTGCGGCGTCGTACGGCGAAAAGGGTTCGCCAATGGGATTGATTTTTCTGCGGCCCTCCACAACGTCGGTTTTTTTATCGGCACAAAAGTGTCTCGGCCGTTACTCAACAGGACACGTTTATCTCCCATGAAACTCATCCCTATCCTCAGCGCCGGTATTTGCAGCCTTGGTCTGCTTGCGGTCGCTTCTGCGCAGCAAGCGCCAGTTAAATTTGAACTTCCGCAGGTCGGCGCTACCGCCGCCCCGGCCCAAACCGCTCCGGCGGCCACCGCCATTGCCGCGCCAGTTGCGCCGGCTCCAAAGTTCAGCGAAGCGCAATTGATGGAAGTTTACGGCTGGATGCTCGGCACCCGCATGAACCTCGCCGAACTCGAGTTCACTCCGGCGCAAATCGAAGGCATGGCCAAGGGCCTCGCAATTGCTGCATCGGGTCGCCAGTTGACCTACGACGCTCAACAAATCGGACCACAACTGGAAGAACTGCTGCGCAAAAAGCAGGAAACATTCATCACGAAGATTCGTTACCAGAATCTCGCGGACACCGCGAATTTCTTCACCAAGTTGAAGGACAACAAGGCCGTGAAGGAAACGGGCAGTGGTCTCCGCTATGAAGTTCTGAAGGACGCGAAGGGCGCCGTCGCCAAAGCCGGCCAGATCGCCACGTTCCATTATACTGGCTCCTTCATCAATGGTCAGGTTTTCGATAGCTCGCTCCAAGCTCAGGAAGGTCAACCGGTCGAGCCAGTGCAGGCTCTGGTTGAGGAAGGCGCTTTGATCGCTGGCATGACGGAAGCGCTCTTGAAGATGCCGGTTGGCTCCAAGTGGAAGCTCTACATCCCGCCGCACCTCGCTTACGGCGACGAAGGCGCACAAAGCATTCCTCCGGGCGCCACGATTATCTTCGAAGTCGAACTCTTCTCGGTCGCCGACGCACCGAAGCAGGCCGGCGCGAAGAAGTAACGCTCGCCGGCAAAACGCCGCTTAATTTTCCCGCCCTGTCTTTGCGACAGGGCGTTTTTTTTGCGCCGATGCTTGGCGATTTACTGCGGGGCGACGGCAGCGCGTAAATCGGCGACGAAGGCGTCGATTTTTTCCGGCGTGGTCGCCCACGAAGTCATCAAGCGGTAACCGTTCGCGCCGATAAAAAGTCCGAATTGCCAACCGCGCACCCGCAACGCGGCGACGACCGCGGGCGCGAGTTCGACGAAAATCCCGTTTACTTCCGGTTCGGCGATAAACACCAAGCCGGGAATCTCCCGCAGCGCGCCAGCGAGTCGCGCCGCCATCGCGTTGGCATGTGCGGCGTGGCGCAACCACGCACCGTCCTCCAACATCCCGCACCACTGCGCGGCGGCGAAGCGTTGTTTCGACGCCAATTGCGCGCCTTGCTTCACGCGGTATTCGAAATCACGCGCCTGCGCCGGATCAAAGAAGACAACCGCCTCGGTCGTGTTCATGCCGTTTTTCGTGCCACCGAAACACAGTGCGTCGACGCCCGCGCGCCACGTAAAATCTGCGGGAGAAAATCCGCGCGAGCGCAGCGCCGCAGCGGCGTTGGCAAAACGCGCGCCGTCCATGTGCACGGCGAGGCCGTTCGCGTGGGCGACGTCGCTCAACGCTCGAACTTCATCCGGCGTGTAGAGGGTGCCGCGTTCGGTCGCTTGCGTGAGGGAGAGCGCGCCGGGTTTCGGGAAATGCACGCCTTCGCCGCGCGCCAGCACCGGCGGCAAGTCAGCGGCACGGAGTTTTCCGTGCGGTCCAGCGATCGGGAGAATCTTCGAGCCGCCCGTGAAAAATTCCGGCGCGCCACACTCGTCGGTGTCGGCGTGCGAATGATCGTGACACAGAATGCTGTTATAACTGCGGCAATAATGAGAGAGCACGAGCGCGTTGGCCGCGGTGCCGTTGAAAACGAAAAACACGGCGCAGTCGCGCTCGAAGACATCGGCGATGAGTTGCTTGGCGCGACTCGTCCACGGATCACTGCCATAGGAAGGCGTGGGGTCGCAATTTGCGGCGGTGAGCGCGGCCAGCGCTTCGGGTGTGATGCCGGCGGTGTTGTCGCTGGCGAAAGTGTAGTCGGGCGGAGAGGACGCAGCCATGCGCGACGCTGGAAAATTTGACGCAGCTTGCCGAGCGCGAAGTGGAAGCACGCTTGCTCCACGGCCCGCGTGCGGTTTCGTTCAAGGCGATGGCAGACGCGCGGATCAACCTCTACCTCGTCGGTTTCACCGGCACGGGCAAAAGCACCGTGGGACGGTTGGCGGCGCGCGAGTTGGAGTATGAATTTGTCGATAGCGACCACGCGATCGAGGCGACGCACAATCGTTCGGTAGCGGACATTTTTGCACAAGATGGCGAAGCGGGATTTCGCGCCATGGAACGCGAGTTCATGGTCACGGGCCATCCGGCGAGCGGTTGTGTGGTGGCGTGCGGCGGCGGGTTGATTGTGCCGGAAGGCATGCTCGCGTTGGTGAAGTCGCGTGGCGTCACGATTTGTTTGCACGCGCAACTGGCGACGGTGTTGCAACGCACGTCGCGCACGGAACATCGCCCGTTGTTGCAGGTGGAAAACCGTGCGGAACGCCTGCGCACGCTCTACGCGGCGCGGGAGGAAATTTATCGAAGCACGGGAGCCGTCGTGCTGACGGAAGGACGCGCGTTGCGCGAAATCGTCGCGCACGTGCTGCGGATTTATCGCGCGGAGGCGGACCGCTGGAGTCCGGCGACGTCATGAACCCCGCCGCCGTCGCGCCGTTGGCGGGAGCGGCGCGCGAGTCGTTGCGCGAGAAGTTGCGTGCGCTGGGATTTGATGAAGTTCGTTTTGCGCGCGCCGAGCCGGCGGGCGGCGCGGCGTTGCGCGAATGGTGCGACGCGGGGAATCACGCCGACATGGCGTGGATGGAACGCACGGTGGAAAAACGCGGTGCGGTTGATCTCGTGTTGGCGGAAGCGCGCACGGTGATTGTGCTCGGGGTGAATTACTGGCCGGGCAAGGCCCACGATGCGAAGCGCGGGCAGGCGGGCGCGCCGGTTTGGGCGCGCTACGTGTTGCACGAGGATTATCACGACACGATGAAGTCCGGCCTGATCGCGGCGGGCCGCGTGTTGGAGGAAGTGCTCGGGCTCGGCGCGACAGATTACCGTTACTATGTGGACACGGGGCCGGTGTTGGAGCGCGGCTGGGCGGCGCGCGCGGGACTCGGTTTTCGCGGGAAAAATGGAATGCTGATTTCGCGGCAGCATGGGAATTGGTTGTTTCTCGCCAGTGTGGTGGCTCGTGTCCCGATCGTGCCCGATGAACCGTTGCGCCACGCGCCGACGGAGAGCGGCGACGAAGCCGCGGGACTGCTTTGTGGAAAATGCACGCGTTGTCTTACGGCGTGTCCGACCAATGCGTTTCCGGAGCCGGGTGTCGTCGATGCCCGGCGCTGCATTTCATATCAGACGATAGAGAACAAGGGCGTGATTCCGCGCGAACTACGCGCGGGCATCGGCGATCGCGTCTACGGTTGCGATGTGTGTTTGGAGGTGTGCCCGTGGAATCGCTTCGCGCAGGAAGGACGGCGATTGTTGCTCGCCACGCGCCACGAACTCGCGGAGTTGACGCTCGGCGAATTGCTCGCGCTCACGCCGGCACGCTTTGCGGAAGTTTTTCGGCGCACCGCAGTGAAGCGGTTGAAGTTGACCGGTCTGTTGCGCAACGCGTGTGTGGTCGCGGGCAACTCCGGCGAACGCGCGTGGTTGCCGCCATTGGTGTCGCTCGCTGCGCACGACGTCCCCGTGGTGCGCGCGCATGCGGTGTGGGCGGTGCGGAAACTCGCCGGCGGCGAGGCGACGGAATTGCTGGCGGCGGCGCGTGCGCAAGAAACCGATCCGCACGTGCTCGCGGAATACGACGCGGCGCACGTTTAAGTTATCCGTGCGCGTTACGCGTCGGTGCCGAAGTGCGCGCGCATCGCTTCGCGAAAAATCGCCGGTGGGCGGACGGGTGCGCCTTGCAGGTTGATAAAACCGTGCACGGTGAATCCGGTGACGAGCAGCGTGTCGCCGCGAAAAACTTCGTAGGCGAGGCGGATGCGCGAGAGCGGTCGCTCGGCGAGCGTGGTGACGACGGTGATGTGGTCGTCGTAAAGCGCGGGGCGCAGGTATTTGCAGCCGACTTCGATGACGGGCAGGCGGAAGCCATTAGACTCCAACTCGCGGTAAACGACGCCGCATTCGCGCAAGAGTTGCGTGCGCCCGACTTCGAACCACGCGAGGTAATTACCGTGATAGACGACGCCCATCATGTCGGTTTCGGCGTAGCGCACTTGAATGGTCGAACGCGACGTGATCATAGCACAGGCGGCGGAACTGGGCCGGGCTGACCGAATAACACCGCCGCGGCATCGTCCCAATTCGGCGCGAGCGCACGGGCGCGACCGGCTTCGCCGAGTTGGCGGCGCAAGGCGGGTTCGTTAATCAAGCGCCCCAGTGTCGCGGTGAGCGCCGCAGGTTGATCGGGCGGCACGAGCAGACCCGTTTCGCCATCAATGACAGCGTCGGGCACGCCACCGATGTCGTGGCCGACGACCGGCAGGCCGTGCGCGCCAGCCTCCAGATAGACGAAGCCGAAGCCCTCGACGTTGCGTTCATGCACCATGCTGGTCATCGCAAAAATATCCACCTGCGCGTAGATCGCGCTGAGTTGATCATCGGATACGTCGCCGAGGAGTTTCACGGGAAAGCCGCATTCGGCGGCGTTGGCGTGCAACTTCGCTTCGTAAGGTGCATCGCCGCTCGGGCCGACGAGCCAGTATTCGAGCCGAGCGCGGACGGGCGACGGGAGTGCAGTGAGCGCGTCGAGCACGTGGAGTTGGCCTTTCTTCGGATGAAGTTGTGCGACGGTGAGGACAATGACGCGGTCGGTCTCGGTTTTTGGCGTGGGGGCGGGGACTTGTTGAAAAGTGGAACGCAGCGCGCCGGGCGTGATGACGACTTTGCCGGCGGTGACGGGGTAAACGTCGGTCAGCAGGCGTTGGGCGTAGCGGCTGACGACGCTGATGCGTTCGACGCGGGCGAGGAGACGGCGTGCGCTCCAATGAATCAGCGGGCGCGACGAGAGATCGAGGATCTCCGAGCCGTGCAAGGTCAGGTGGATTCGCGCCGCGGGCAGAAGATCGAAAAATTGCAAAAGCAACAGGGCGGGGAGAGCGCCCGGCTCTGACACGTAAAGAATGGTGCTATCCCAATCCTGCTTTGGACGCCGCAGGTGACGGGCCAACTGCCATTGATTGCGCCAACCCGTCGAACCGTCGAGATCGAGGCGGCGAACCGTGAACGGCCAAGTGCGCTCGTTTTTGCCCGTGGGCAGGGCGGGTGCCCAAACTTCGGTTTTCCAGCCGGCGCGCGTGGCGGCGGCGGCCATTTCGGCCGTCAAGACGGCCGGTCCGCTGCGTTGCGGGTGAAATTCGGTCGTCACAACAACCAATTGGTGGGCGGACGCAGGAGACATGGTGAGTATTCGTAGTCCGTTAAAGCGCTTGGGAGCCAGTGCATATTTGACCAAACTGGGGGGGCACTGGGGCGGTGGAGTCGCTGGCTGCGGCAAAACAGACCTGCCGGACAAGATTAGGATGGAAGTTTGCGCGGCGGCGGTGGCTAATAATCCGCGTCGGCAAAACTCGTCTGGAATTTTTGTTTTACATCGTAACAGCGGCGACCTTTTCTAAACGTTTCGATCCACACACACCGTGAGTCCACACTGTTCGCGTAAATCTTTTTTTGCCAAATTGGGCGGCTTAATTGCTGCTGTTGGCATCCTCCCGCAAGTTCTCGCCAAGAGTGAGAAGGGTGCGGCTGCGCCCTCCCATCCGACCCTCGCGGTGCGTCCCGATCAACGGGCCATCGTGCGCAAAGAGGGCAGTTACTAACCGCCACCGCGCGCCCACCGACACCCATGTCGAAGATTTTTCCCAAATCCGCGAACGCTCTGCCGCTGCAGATCGTCATTTTCCTTTTCGTGCTCGGCGGTGTCACCACCGCCGCGGTCACCTACTACGCCACACCGAAATACGTGCGCGTCGGCTACCAACCGGTGCAACCGGTCCCGTTTGACCACGGCCTGCACACCGGTCAGCTCGGTCTGGATTGCCGCTATTGCCACTCGTCGGTGGAAAAATCCGCCATCTCCAGCGTCCCGCCCGCGCAGACGTGCATGAATTGCCACAGTATTATCAAGACGACCAGCCCACTGCTTGAGCCGGTGCGCAAGAGCTTCGAAACCGGCGAGCCGGTGGAATGGGTGAAGGTCCACCAAGCGCCCGATTACGTTTATTTTAACCACTCCGTGCACGTCAATCGCGGCATCAGCTGCGTCGAGTGTCACGGCAAGGTCAACGAGATGTCCACCGTCTGGCATGACAAGTCCCTCTCCATGGGCTTCTGCCTCGACTGCCATCGCGCTCCGGAAAAATTCATCCGCGAGCCGAAGGATGTCTTCAATCTCGACTCGAAGACGCTGGCCGACCAAGGCCGCATCGATGAGGCCCACAAGATGATTAAGGATTGGAAGGTTAAGCCCCCGCAAAGCTGCTCCGGCTGCCACCGCTGATGAAACGCAAATTTGACCATCCCACGGCCTCGAACGGCCCCCGTTACTGGCGCAGTCTCGACGAGCTCGCCGACACGCCCGGCTTCCGCGAGCAAATGGCCCGCGAATTTCCCGACGGCGCCTCGTCCATCGACGGCGTCGACCGCCGCCAGTTCGTCAAGATCATGGCCGCCTCGTTCGCGCTCGGTGGGGTCGGCCTCGCCGGCTGCCGCCGTCCGGAAGCGCACATCTTGCCCTATGGCAAAGCCGTCGAATACACAATTCCCGGTCTCCCGCTTTACTACGCCACGGCGATGCCGCTGCGCAAATCCGCCATTCCGCTCCTCGCCGAGACGCACCAAGGCCGTCCGACGAAGTTGGAAGGCAATCCGAGCTACACGCCGCACGGCGGTGCGACTTCGCTCGTTGCCCAAGCGTCTGTCCTCGATCTTTACGATCCTGACCGCGCCACGGCGCACTCCAAAGGCGCGAAGTCGCTGAGCTCCGCCGAGGTCAACGACCTCCTCGCCAAGATCTCCAAGCAATACGATGGCAACGGGGAAGGGCTCGCGTTCCTCGCCGACGCAACCGGTTCGCCGACCCGTGCGCGCCTCGTGGCGTCGCTGCGCAAAAAATTCCCGCGCGCCATCTGGGCCGAATACGAGGCAGTGCAGGACGAGCCGCCGGTCGCCGCCGCGCACGCATCGTTCGGTCGCAGCGTGAAACCGATTTACCGTTTCGCGAAAGCCAAGCGCATCGTCACGCTCGACGCTGATATTTTCCACGCCGAGTCCGGTTCTCTCTACTACGCCCGCGAGTTCGCCAAGGGCCGCCGCGTCGCCAAGGCGACCGACCCGATGAACCGCCTCTACGCGGTCGAGAGCAATTTCACCCTCACCGGCAGCATGGCGGATCACCGCCTGCGTCTCGCCAGCAGCCACATGACGGCGTTCGCCGCCGCGCTGGCCGCCCGCGTCCTCGGCACTAATGTTTTTGATTCGCTCGCGCAAGGCCTGACGGTCGACCGCAAGTGGGTCGAAGAATGCGCCAAGGACCTCGTCGAAAACGGTGGTGCATCCGCGGTCGTCGCCGGCGCGCATTTGCCCGCCGCCGTGCATGTCCTGGTCAACGCGATCAACGCCCGTCTCGGTAACATTGGCGCGACGGTTGATTTCGTCGCCGTCGACGCGCCAACGGCTTCGACGATTCAAGCGCTCGCCACGGCGATCAAGGCCGGTTCGGTCAAGACGCTCTTCGTGCTCAACGGCAACCCGGCCTATAATGCGCCCGCCGATTTGAATTTTGGCGCGCTGCTGAAATCCGTGCCCGACGTCATTCGCTTCGGTTACTCCGTGGACGAAACGGCGGCGCTGTCCGGCACCGTGCTCGCGAGCACACACTATTTGGAATCTTGGAGCGATGCGCGCACGATGGACGGCACGATCGTGCCGGTGCAGCCGATGATTCTCCCGCTGTTCGGCGGGTTGATGGAAGTCGAGTTGCTCGCCCGTCTCGCGGGGGAAGAGCATCCCGAAGCCTATGCGCAAGTATTCGCCACAATCGGCACCCGTAGCAGCGGCGAGGCGAAGAAGGCGTTCGAGAAGTTTCTGCACGACGGTTTACTTGAAGGTTCGGCTTACCCAGCGGTCAGTGTCGCCTTCAACCCGCAATCCGCGGGTGAGTTGCTTCGCACGGCGGTCGCGCCAGTGACATTGTCGAAAGACAGCCTGGAAGTGCTTTTCACGACCGACCACAAGGTCGATGACGGTCGCTTCGCCAACAACGGTTGGCTGCAAGAGTGCCCGGATCCGATAACTAAGATTTCCTGGGACAATGCGATTCTGATCTCGCCACGTTTGGCGAAGGAGATCGGCGTTTATCCCAGCGGCACGAAGTTGCAGGTCGCCCGCGTCGAGCAGGCGGATTTCCCGCAAGGCAAGGAAAAGGCCCCGATCGCGGAAATCACGATCAACGGTCGCACGGTGCGCGGCCCGTTGCACATCCAGCCGGGTCTGGCGAATTACACGATCGTGCTGCCGCTCGGTTACGGCCGCACGCAGTCCGGTCACATCGGCACTGGCGCAGGTTTCAACGCCTACACCGTGCGCACATCGGACACGATGAGCTACGCCACGGGCGTGACCCTGCGTCTGACCGGCGAGCACATGAAGCTCGCGAACACGCAGGAGCACTGGTCGATGGAAGGCCGCGACATCATTCGCGAAGCCAACCACGACGAGTTCCAAAAGAATCCGGCGTTCGTGGACAGCATCGGTATGGAAGCGCACACCCCGGCCGTTTACGGCAAGGATGCGAACCAATCCGCTGCGTTCCTCGCGACGAACACGCCGCGTGGTAACTCGCTTTACGAGCAACCGAATTTCGAAGGCACGCACCAATGGGCCATGTCGATCGATCTCAACACGTGCATCGGTTGCAACGCTTGCGTTGTCGCCTGCCAAGCGGAGAACAACATTCCGATCGTCGGCAAGGATCAGGTCATGCGCGGCCGCGAAATGCACTGGATCCGCCTCGACCGCTATTACTCCGACGGCAAAGCCGACGCAGGGGCGTTTGGCGGCGAAGGTAACAAGGAGATTCCGGAAGATCCGCAGGCCATCGTCCAGCCGATGACGTGTCAGCATTGCGAAGCCGCGCCGTGCGAAATCGTTTGCCCCGTCAATGCGACGGTGCACGACGACGAAGGCCTCAACGTCATGGCCTACAACCGCTGCATCGGCACGCGTTACTGCGCCAATAACTGTCCCTACAAGGTCCGCCGGTTTAATTATTTCGATTTCAACAAGCGCGCCACCGACGCTCTCTACATGGGACCGCTCGGTCACCAGAAGGAGATGCCGGAGTTGGTGAAGATGGTGAAGAATCCCGACGTCTCCGTGCGCATGCGCGGGGTGATGGAAAAGTGCACCTACTGCGTGCAACGCATCCAACAGGCCAAGATTGCGCAGAAACGGAAAGCCGGCGCCTCGGGCGACATCGAAGTGCCGGATGGCACGATCAAGGTGGCTTGCCAACAGGTTTGCCCGGTCGACGCCATCGAGTTCGGCAATATCAAGGACCCGAACAGCCGCGTCTCGCAACTCAAGTTGCAGGAACGCGACTACGCCGTCCTCGGTTATCTCAACGTCCGTCCCCGCACGACTTACTTGGGCAAGCTCCGCAATCCCAACCCGCACATGCCGGATTACTACGCGCTCCCGCTCAGCCGGGTAGAGTATAACAACAAGAATCACGTCTCGCACGACGGCCAGAACGGAGGGAAGCACTAATGGGCGCGCACTCCGCAAATCATCCGGCTCCGGCGATTCTCGCCGAAGTCAATCCCACGCCGCTCCCGCGCGCCGTGTTGGTGGAAAACCACCGCGACTTCAAATGGATCACCGATAAAGTCTGCGGTCTGGTCGAAGGCACAACTCCCACTTGGTGGTGGTGGTGCTTCGGCGTCGCGGCGTTCATCGCGTCGTTCACCGTCGCCGGCCTCATCTACCTCGTCGGCACCGGCGTCGGTGTCTGGGGTCACGCGAATCCGGTCAACTGGGCGTGGGACATCGTCAACTTCGTGTTCTGGATCGGTATCGGTCACGCGGGCACGTTGATTTCCGCCATCTTGTGCCTCCTGCGGCAAAAGTGGCGCACGTCGATCAATCGCGCGGCAGAAGCTATGACGATTTTTGCCGTGGTTTGCGCCGGTATCTTCCCCGTCTTCCACGTCGGTCGGATCTGGTTTGCGTGGTATCTTTTCCCGATTCCGAATTCCAACTACCTCTGGCAGAACTTTCGTTCGCCGCTGGAATGGGACGTGTTCGCCGTCTCGACCTACGGCACCGTGTCGGTGCTGTTCTGGTATGTCGGTTTGATTCCCGACCTCGGCACCTTGCGCGACCGCTTCACCGCGGCGGGCAAACTGCTCAAGGCGCGCATCTACGGTTTCTTTGCGATGGGCTGGCGCGGTTCCAACCGCCACTGGAGCAACTACGAAATGGCCTACCTGATCCTCGCCGGTGTCAGCACGCCGCTCGTGCTTTCGGTGCACACGATCGTTTCG
>JAUXXD010000126.1 GCA_030681265.1 Candidatus Didemnitutus sp.
TCGCGGAAATCCATGTCGCGCACCCTAACCGCCTTCACCACGCCGTCAAAATGTTTGATCTCCTTCAGCCACGGTGCCTCGCCCTCGAAGAAGGACGAATCGCCCACGTTTTCCCCGGTGAGGTCGTTGGCCAGTGCGCGCAACGTGATCACGCGACGCAGACCGCCATCCTCCTGCACCTCAAACGCCGCCATGCCCACGCGCACGAAATTCTCCG
This sequence comes from Candidatus Didemnitutus sp., assembly GCA_030681265.1. Taxonomy (GTDB): domain Bacteria; phylum Verrucomicrobiota; class Verrucomicrobiia; order Opitutales; family Opitutaceae; genus Didemnitutus. The sequence goes on from JAUXXD010000126.1 coordinate 218, forward strand.
CGTGCCCATCGAGCACCCAAGCGCGCAACATCCCGCGCGCCGCGTCGTATTTGAACTCAAGGTTGAATTGATGCGCGCCGAGTTCGACGAGTTCGCCGCCATTCGGTGCGGTGTGCACGTGGCCGGTGGCGGCATGCGCCGCCGCTGGCCGATGAGGATCACCCGGCGTGTGCGGACTGCCGTAAGTCGTGATGCCTTGCTGCTTTTTTTCGCAGCCGCTCAACAACAGCGCCGCCGCCGCGCCCACCATTACCCAGAGTCGAAGTGTGGTCTTCATAGATTGATGCCCCGCAAGCGAACACGCCTTGCCGCGAAAACCAAGCGAAACCGTGCAACTCACGACACCGGAGCGATCGATTCCGCCACCGGCACGCGGTAGGCTTTCCACGCGGGCAGGAGTCCGCCGAGCACGGCCAGACCGAGCAACGCCGCCGGGCCCCACCAGAATACCGGATTCCATTGAAATGGTTCCAACACCACTCCGGTCTGCGCCTGCACCATGGTCGCGACGCCCGAACAGAGCACGGCAAACGCGCCGAAACCGAGCAGCGCACCGAGCGCTCCAATCGCCGCCGCTTCACCCACGACCGCGCCAAACACCGTGCGCCGCCGCGCGCCGAGTGCGCGCAAAATCGCCAAATCACGCCGCCGCGCACTCATCGAATTGTAGATGCTCACCAACACCGAGCCCGCCGCCACCGCCGCCACCAGCCACGCCACCAACGCGAGCACTTTGTCCACCCAACTGATCTTGTTGAACATCTCCGCGACAATCGTGCCGATCGGGTAGGCGAACGTCATGCGGTTGCCCTGTTTGTTGATCATCGTGTCGAGCATCACGCCCGCCGACGCCGCGCGCAACTGGATGAGCACGGCGCTGACATCGGTCGCCGTCCGCGGATCGTGGCCCGCCATCGTTTGCACGCCGCTGAGCGGAATCCAAATCACGCGGTCCACCGGCGTGTTCGTCGGCGCGAGAATGCCCGTCACCGTGTATTCCTCCTCGTGCTTCGCCGCCGCATCAAAACTCAAACCGTGGTAAGGATGCAGCGTGTCGCCGACTTTCAATTGCAAGCGTCGCGCCGCGAGTGCGCCGAGGACGGCTTCGCGCGCGCCATCGGCAAATAATTTTCCGTCCGCCTCCACCGTGTAGCGTCGGCCGGGTTGATATTCCACGTCGAAGAACTGCGGCGTCGTGCCCACGATGCGCCAGCCGTAGAAATTATCGCCGACCGCGAGCGGCACCGCGGTCTTGATCGCGGGGTGGCGCCGCACGGCTTCCACGTCGGCGGCGGCGAGATTGCCGGGCGAGGCTTCGAGATGGAAAATCGCGTTGAGCACCAGTTGCAGTTTCGAGCCGCGCGCGCCGAGCACGGCGTCGTAGCCGGAATTCGTGGCGGAAAACACGGCCTGCGATTGCGTCTTCACCACCCACACGGTGAGCAGCAATCCCGTCGCCAGCGCGATGCTCGCCGCCGTCACGATCGTCGAGACCGCGTGTTGGCGGAGCGAACGGTAGATGAGGTTGAGAATCATCATGCCGCACCTCCGTTAGTCACGAGCGCGCGGTTAAGCGCGGCGAAATCCTGCATGTTTTCGAATTGCGCGAGCACGGCCTCGTCGTGACTCACGAGGAGGAGCGCCGCGCCGTTTTCGCGGCACACTTCGCGAATGAGCGCGAGTGACTCGCGGGCGTTGCGCGCATCGAGATTGCCCGTCGGTTCGTCAGCGAGCACGAGCCGCGGGCGGTTGGCCAGCGCGCGCGCCACCGCCACGCGCTGTTGTTGGCCCGACGAAAGTTGCCCTGGGAAATAATGCAGCCGCTCGCCGAGACCAACGCGGCGGATCAACTCCTCGGCGCGCGCACGATCCACGCCGCCGCCGAAGGCCATTCCGAGTTCGACGTTTTCGAGGACGGTGTGGCCTTGGAGCAGATTGAAGGTCTGAAAAATGTAGCCGAGCTTCTCGGCGCGCAGGCGGTCGCGTTTCGCTTCGCCGAATCCGACGAGATTGCGTCCCTCGAAGTGAATCTCGCCCGCGTCGGGCGCGAGAATGCCCGCGATGAGGTTAAGAAAGGTCGTCTTGCCGGAGCCGCTCTCGCCTCGCAGCGCGCGTTGTTCGCCCTCGGCGAGGGTGAAATGCGGGACGTTCACGACCACATGCGGCGCCTCCCCGGCGCGGTGGTAGGTCTTGGTCAGGTTTTTGAGTTCGAGCAGCGGCATCATTCGTCGAATCTGGCCACGCAACGCTAATCCCAAGACTGCGTCAACCGGTTCCGCCCGCACCGCATGACGGGCGCACCGTCGCCGCATTTCAGTAAAGATCCCCCGAGCAAGCTCCGGGGGCATTTGATCGAGACAGTTTGGTCGGTATTTTTGTGGGAGCGACCTCGGACGCGACTGTCGCGTGCAAGCACGCTCCCACAGATTCGATCCAAGCCGGAGCAAGCTCCGGGGTATTGGACCCACTGGGAATAAAGCGATTTTCGCCACAAGCGTTGGGCGACGGCAAGTTTTGCAAGTTATGACAAATACGCTGGCCATACAGCGCGAGGATTTCCAACCTCGCGCGATAACTAACCTCCCCCTGGTTTTGTTTAACTAACCCTGACACACGCTATGCACGCTCCTGTCCTGTGGCCGTTGGCCACGATTTCTGAAATCCCGTCGCTGTTCTGGCTCGCTCCGATCGCCGGCTTCATCGCGCTCATCATGGCCCGCGTTTTCAGCGCGTCGGTCATGAAGCGCTCCGAAGGCGACGCTGAAATGGTCCGCATCGCCCAAGCCGTCCGCGAAGGCGCCATCGCCTACCTCTTCCGCCAATACAAGGTGGTCTCGCTGGTGTTCGTGGCGCTGGTGGGCTTCCTCGCGCTCCTCTGGCTGCTCGGCCTGCAACCCGGCCTCACCATGATCGGTGTGCCGCTCGCGGGCCTCCTCTCCGGCCTCACCGGCTGGTTCGGCATGAAGATGGCGACCAACGCCAGCGCCCGCACCGCCCACGCCGCCAAGCAATCACTCAACGACGGTCTCGTCGTCGCGTTCCGCTCCGGCGCCGTCATGGGCCTCAATGTCGTCGCCTTCGCCCTGCTCGATATTTCCTTCTGGTTCATCGTCCTCAACAAATTCGGCGCATCCTTCGGCCTGACCAACGGTCCCGCGGAAAACATCGCGGAGCTGACAACCATCATGCTCTCGTTCGGCATGGGTGCCTCCACGCAAGCGCTCTTCGCGCGCGTCGGCGGCGGTATCTACACCAAGGCCGCGGACGTCGGCGCCGACCTCGTCGGCAAAGTCGAAGCGGGCATTCCCGAAGACGACGCCCGCAACCCCGCCACCATCGCCGACAACGTCGGTGACAACGTCGGCGATGTCGCCGGCATGGGCGCCGACCTTTACGAATCCTACTACGGCTCCATTCTCGCCACGCTCGCCCTCGGTGCGGCCGCCGCGATCTCCGTGCTCGGCGTGACCAACGCCGCCGCCGGGTTCGCCTTCCAACTCGCCGCCGCGCCCATCGCGCTCGCCGGCCTCGGCATCCTTTGCTCCATCGTCGGTATCTTCTGCGTTCGCGCGCAGGAAAACGCCTCGTTCGCGCAACTCCTTAAGAGCCTGCACGCCGGCGTCTATGTCGCCTCCGCGCTGATCACGGTCGGCGCGTTTGCGTTGCTCTATCATCTCTTCGGCACCGGCGAGGCCGCTGCGGCCCTCGCCGCAGGTGGCACGACCTGGTTCCGCCTTGGTTTCTCGATCGTCTTTGGTCTCGGCGCCGGTCTGGTCATCGCCTACGCCACGGAATACTACACTTCCTACGAAAAACCACCGACGCAATCGATCGCCAACCAAGCCCTCACCGGCCCGGCTACCGTCATCATCGCCGGTATTGCGGAAGGGATGAAGTCCACCTGGGCTTCCTTGCTCACGACGGCCATCGCCATCATGGGCGCGTTCATTTTCGCCGGTGGCCCGGAGAACTTCCTCATGGGTCTCTACGGCGTCGGCATCGCCGCCGTCGGTATGCTCTCCACCCTCGGCATCACACTCGCCACCGACGCCTACGGCCCGATTGCCGACAACGCCGGCGGCAACGCCGAAATGTCCGGCCAACCGCCCGAAGTCCGCAAGCGCACCGACATGCTCGATTCGCTGGGTAACACCACCGCCGCCACCGGCAAGGGTTTCGCCATCGGCTCCGCCGCCCTCACTGCCCTCGCTCTCTTCGCCGCCTATGTGCAAATCGTGCAAACGCAGATCACGTCCCAAGCGGTTACGTTCGGCAAGGCCCACGCCGGCGAGCAAGCCGAGCCGGTCGCCGTGCACCAAGGTTACGGCAAGTTCGCGGTCGCGTTCCCGAAAGCCATGGCCGACGGCGCCGACTATTACGACGGCGCCCTCTTCCTCCCCTCGCACGAACTGCCACGCAAAACCCTCAGAAACCTGCCGGTCGGCGCAAAACTCCCGGTCAATTTCGTCGGTTCCGACGCCTTCTCCGCCAACCGCTACACCGCAGTCTGGCCGGAGAAAAACGCCTCCTTCGACATCGTCTCGTCCCGCCAGGCGACGACCGACGAAATCATGCGTTACTACGACGTCAGCCTGACCAACCCGAAGGTCATCGCCGGCCTCTTCATCGGCGTGCTGCTCACCTTCCTCTTCTGCGCCATGACGATGAACGCCGTCGGTCGCGCCGCCTACCGCATGATGCGGGAGTGCCGCCGCCAGTTCGGCAAGATGCGCGAAGCCTTCCGCGCCGCGGGCATGAGCGAAGCCGACATCGCCAACCCCGAGTCGTGGCCCAAGCGCGTCACCCACGAGGGCGTCGAATATCCCGACTACGCCAACTGCGTGTCGATCTCCACTGCCGGTGCCCAAAAGGAAATGATTGTCCCCTCCATCCTCGCCATCACCGCCCCGATCGCCCTCGGCTTGCTCCTCGGCGTCGCCGGTGTGCTCGGCATGCTGGCCGGCGGACTCGTCTCCGGTTTCGCTGTCGCCGTGTTCATGGCCAACGCCGGTGGCGCATGGGACAACGCCAAGAAGCTCCTCGAATCCTACGGCCGCATCACGGCTGACGACGTCAAAAACAAGGCCGAGATCCGCAACAAGATTCCCGCCGAAGTCCGCGAAGCCATCGTGGCCCGCGCCGACGACGAGATCACCGCCGGCCGCCCGCAGACCATCGTTTACGGCAAAGGCTCGCCCGATCACAAGGCGACCGTGGTGGGCGACACCGTCGGTGATCCGTTCAAGGACACCTCCGGCCCGTCGCTCAACATCCTCATCAAGCTCATCTCGATCGTCTCGGTGGTGTTCGCGGGCCTCATCGTCCGTTTCGCCCCGATGATTGCGCAGATGATCGGCCTCGAGTAACCGAGCTACACACACTGCGGGCCAAATGCCCGCCAAGTTTCCAAGGCCGCGGCTCACCCCGCGGCCTTTTTCATGCTTGTGGGAGCGAGCTTGCTCGCGACCGCCCGCGCTGGGGTTTTTGAACCACAGAGACACGGAGGCGCGGAGGAAGCAGGGACTGATTCGGGCAATTCAGAGGTCACCACGAAATACACGAACAACACGAAAACGATAGACTTGCCGCGCAACGTGGCGTGCGAACGTGTAGGGGCGTGGCTTGCCCACGCCCGCGCGGGCGGACACGAGGTCCGCCCCCTACCCGCTTGTCTTTACCGGCTACCTCCCCTTTGCCCCCTGTGGGAGCGAGTTTGCTCGCGACATCCCCGTGAGTCTTCCGCGTTCAGCTGGCCGCGCGTCGCCGACGCCGCACCATCACCCCCACCAGCGCCAACGCCCCAAAGATCACCGCGTAAGTGGACGGTTCGGGAATGGCGGCAAACGAGAGGTTGCCTGTGCTTTGAGAGAAACTCAGCACCTGCGCGCCGCTGGTCAGTGACCAGACGCCGCTATCGTTGGTAAAGGAACCGGTATAGCTACCGGTCGCGGCGATGGACGAAAACGCGCCCGCACTACCGCTGCCCGAAAGCGCGAAGAGACTCAGCACGCTACCGTTGGCAATCGCATCGCCGAAACTCAAATTGAAGGTGCCGCCGTAAGTCATCAGACCGGACGTGAGGTTGATCGCATCGTAAGTCGTGCCACGGGTGGTGCCATTAATTTCGAAATTGGTGATACTGCCGTTGTCCAAGGTGAGCCCATCGCTAAAGGTCATCAGGCCGGGGCTGTTGCCCGGGGCGAGGATACCGCCACTTTGCACCGTCGTCGCTCCGCCCACCGTGCCGCTGCCGGACAACGTGCCGCCCGAGGCGACCGTCACAGCACTGCCAGATGCCGTGGAGCCGTTGATGATCAGCATGCCCGCGGAGACCGTGGTGGCGCCGGTGTAGGTGTTGGTGCCGGAGAGGGTGAGCACGCCACCGCCGACCTTGTTGAGAGCGCCGCTACCGGCGATGGCACCGGAGAAAGTGGAATTCGCCGCGCTGCCCACAGTGAGTGTTTGGCTACCTAGGCTGACATTGCCCGCACCGGAGAGCGCGGCGACGGCCCGGTCAGCGTTGCCAAGACTGTAGGTGGCGTCGGTAACAACTTGCAGGTCGCCGCCCGCCACGTCGCCGGTCAGGGTGCCGGCATTGATGATGGTCCCGCCCGTGAAGTTGTTGGCACCGTTGAGCGTGAGTGGATTGGTGCCGTTTTTGGTCAGACTGAAGGCGCCGCTGATGATTTGGTTCCAGAGCACACCGCCGTCCGAGGCTCCGCTGCCGACGTCGATAGTGGAATTACGTGCGAGCGTGGTGCTGCCGCCGCCAGCGGTGGAAATAGTCGCAACTGCGGTCGTGGCGTTGGTGTTGATGGCAACGGTGCCGTTGAGCGTGATGGGATTGTGGTAGGTGCGGCTGCCTGTGGTGGTGCTGCCGAGGAGACTGCCGCCACTGAGAATAAGTGTGCCCGTGCCCATCGGGCCGCTGGTGATTGTGCCGCCGGATTGCGCCGAACTGCCGTTCGTGATCACCGTGCCCTGACTCAATTCGAATCCGCCGGTAAATGTATGCTCCACATGCAGGCGGAGGGAGCCTGCGCCCGTTTTGTTGATCCCGCCGGTGCCGATGAAGCGAGCGCCGGTGAGGTTGTTCGTGATCTCCGAGACTTGGATCAGCGAGGTGGCATCGACGTTGATCGCGCCTTTGCCGGTGTAGTTGAGGTTCAGGCTCATCGTCGGCAGCGGAATGGCGGTGCTGTTGACCGTAGTGTTGGTAAAGCTGACCGGACGGAATGAGACGTTAGCGTTATTGGTGGCCGTCATGATTGTCGTGGCCGTATTGAAGGTCACGACGGCGGTGACGCTCGTCGTGGTGCTGGAGGTTGTCGCGATGCGCAGGCCGGTCCCGCTGTATTTGCCAGCGCTGTTGTCGAAGATGAAGGAGCGCGTCGCCATGCTGGCGTTGATCAGCAACGTCGGGATGGTCGTATTCGTGGTCGTGCCGATCGTCAGGTCCGTGGTGTCGCTCGGTGCCGTGTTATTGGCGCCACCATCCAGCCAGTTGGTGCCGAGTCGAATCTGCTGATTGGTTCCGGACGGACCGCCCTCCCAAGTCAACGATTGGGCGAGCACGAACGAAGGTAGAAGAAACAGGGCGCTGACTGCGGCGAGGCCGCGCGAAACCGTGAAGTAAGGAATTTTCATTGAGCGTTCGTTGATGCTACCGCGGGCAGCGGGAAGGGGCCGGAAGGGGGATCGAACCGACCAATTAAGTATAACGCTTGCGCAAGTATGGCGAAAGGGAGCGGACTACTCCCATCGGAAGGGGGAATCTACGCATCGGCGCATCATGCCATCACGCTATCCCGTCCTTTTGTTCAATCGGCGCACACGGTGACACGCCCGCTAGCTACAGAGGATTGCGCCATCGCCCACGCGCAGCCGATCCAACCACTTTCGTGTCTTTCGTGTGTTTCGTGGTGCCCGCGGAGTGCCTTGCCCCCTCCGCACCCTGTGGGAGCGAGCTCGCTCGCGACATCCCCTCCCCGCTATTCGCTACTAAACAATCTAGCTTGATCCTTTCCCCCCACGGATCGATCCGATCAACGCGTGCCGAATTCGCATTGATGCTCAAATTCTCCGCTGATCTAGTCACGGCGAATGGACCTGCGGATGCCTGCCCACTTGGGCGCACGTTATAAAAGCCCGTCGCAACAAGCGCGCTGTGTTTCCGAATCGTGGGGCACCGAGAATCTTTATTGCTGCGCCTGCGTTGCCGACAAACTGCTGCCTGAATCCACCAATACATCCGTCACTGATTTTCGGTGTCCGAGCTGCGTCGGTCGCTACCAGCTCAAAAGCCAGAGCCGCAAACTCGGTCGCTCCATTCTCGGTTCAAACTACCAGAAGATGCTCGCTGCCGTTCTCGGCAACCGTTCACCCAATTTCTTCCTTCTGCATTACCAACTCCCCGAGTGGTTCGTGCGCAATTTGGTCGTGATTCCGCGTTTCGCGATTTCTCCCACGGTCATCCAAAAGCGCGCCCCACTTGCCGCGAGCGCGCGCCGTGCTCAGTGGATCGGCTACAAACTCGACCTCGGCCTTGTTCCCGCCGCTGCAAAGATTTCGTTGCTCGTCGAAGGTAGCGAAGTTTCTCCAACAACGGTCCGTGCCCAGTTTGCACGCATCTCGCGCATCCAGGAACTCAAACCCGCCCAACGTGGGTGGACGCTGGATGTGCTGCGTTGCGTCGAAACATTACCGCATGCCACTTTTGCGAACGACGAAGTTTACGCCTTCGAGGCCGAGCTGTCGCTGCTCTACCCGGGCAATCGCCACATTAAGGACAAGCTTCGCCAACAACTGCAGGTGCTGCGTGACCGCGGTTTTCTCACCCAGCCGTCGCGCGGTGTCTGGCACCGCACGTAGCCCGCAACACTCGTTGCCATGACCATCCACGAACCCACGACGCTGATCACGGATTTGTTGCTCGCGGGGTTCGCGGGGTTTCTCGCGTGGCGGTTGCATCGGGGCGCGGCCTCACGCGACCTCGCCGCGAGGTGGTGGGTCCGCGTCTTTGCCGTCACCGCTCTCTCCGCGTTCCTCGGCGGCACTTACCACGGCTTCGCGCCCAACTTTGCGCCCGCGCTCCAAACGCTGTGGTGGACCGCCACGCTCGTCGCGGTCCTCGTCGTCTCCGCCATGATGGCGTTGAGCCTGCTCCACACCGCCGTGCCGCCCGACCGTCAACGCGGCTGGCACGGCCTCATCGTCGGCAAGTTCGTCGCGTTTACGTTCGTGGCGATCTGGCATCCGGAATTTACGGTCGTGGTGCTCGATTACGGACTCGTGTTGCTCGCGTGGACCGTGGCCGCGCTCTGGTGGCGCCGCGCGTGGAGCCGGTGGATGCTGGCCGCGCTCGCGTTGTCCGTCGTCGCGGCCGGCGTGCAACAAACCCGCGTGGCCCCGGCGGCGGCGTTTAATCACAACGACCTTTACCACGTGTTGCAGTTGCTCGCCCTCTTCGCCTTCTACCGCGCCGCCCAACGCCTCGGCGCGAAATAAACCACCGAGGCACTGGGGCTCAGAGGATTTTAAGAGGCCACCACGAAACACACGAAAAACACGAAACCGGTTTGCAGGTCGGAACACTTAGATGGCACGCGAGCGCGCTACCGATCCGATCAGAATTTTCACCACAGAGACACCGAGGCGCAGAGACACGGAGGGGAAGGAAAGGGAGAAATAGCGGGTCGCGAGCAGCGGCGGGCTGTCGCGAGCAAGCTCGCTCCCACCTAGTGCGTTCCCACCTATTGCGAGCTATGCCCCTACGCCTCGATCAACGCATCATTTTCGTGTCTTTCGTGCGTTTCGTGGGGACCTCCGATTCCTCCGCGCCACCGCACCTCTGTGTCTCTGTGGTTCAATTCCTAATCGGATTGGCGGCGTGGGCGAGCCACGCCCCTACTCCTCATTTTCGTGTCTTTCGTGCGTTTCGTGGTGACCTCCGATTCCTCCGCGCCTCGGCGGTTCCTCCCCTCTTTACTCACTCCCCGCTACGCGCTACTCACTACCCCCATGAAATTCCTTCCGTGCTTCGCCGTGTTGCTCGCTGTCGTCCCGTGCTGCGCCGCCGCCGAGGAATACGACCTCATCATCCGGCACGGACAGGTCATCGACGGCACGGGCCGCGCCGCCTTCGCCGCTGATGTCGGTGTGCGCCACGGGCGCATCGTGCGGCTCGGGCAGATCGACGGCTCCGCCCAAACCGAGATCGATGCCACCGGCCTCGTCGTCGCGCCGGGCTTCATCGATGTGCACACGCATGCCGACGAAATCCTCGAATTGCCACTGGCGGAAAATTTCCTGCGTATGGGCGTCACGTCGGTCGTCGCGGGCAATTGCGGCTCGTCCGCGCTCGATGTGGGCAAATTGTTTCGCGAACTCGACCAGCAGAAATCCTCCGTCAACTTCGCCACACTCATCGGCCACAACACCGTCCGCCGCGCCGCGATGAACGGCAGTTTCGACCGCGCGCCCACGCCGGAGGAAACCGCGCAGATGCAGACGCTCGTCGCCCGCGCGTTGCAGGACGGCGC
>JAUXXD010000127.1 GCA_030681265.1 Candidatus Didemnitutus sp.
TTGCCACAGACTCATCACTTTGTCGGCGAGCGCGCGGGCGACGGGAATTTCGTAAACGGAATCTTCCGTGAGCGACACGCGGATGGTATCGCCGAGTCCGTCGAGCAACAGGCTGCCGATGCCGATCGCGCTCTTGATACGACCGTCTTCGCCGTCGCCCGCTTCGGTGACCCCGAGATGCAGGGGGTAGGGGCGATGCGCGCGGTCCATCCGGTCCGCCAGCAATCGATAGGCCTGGATCATCACCTTCGGGTTGCTCGCCTTCATCGACAACACGAGATCGTGGTAGCCGTGCGACTCCGCAATGCGGACAAATTCCAGCGCGCTCTCCACCATGCCCAGTGGCGTGTCGCCGTAGCGATTCATGATGCGGTCGGAGAGCGAACCGTGATTCGTGCCGATGCGCATCGAGCGACCGAGCGTCTGGCAACGCAGGACCAGCGGCGAAAATGCGTCGTGCAACTGCGTCAACTCCCGTTCGTAAACCGCGTCGGTGTATTCCTTCACCGCGAATTTCTTTTTGTCCGCATAATTGCCCGGATTCACCCGCACCTTCTCGACGTGTTCGACGGCTTCCAGCGCCGCTTTGGGCAAAAAATGAATATCCGCCACGAGCGGCACGTGACCGAAGCCGGCCGCACTGAGCTTGGCGCGGATCTCGCGCAAGCATTGCGCCGCGGCGACATTCGGCGCGGTGACGCGCACGATCTCGCAACCGACTTCCGCGAGCGCGATGGATTGCTTCACGGTCGCGTCGATATCCTGCGTATCGCTGGTGGTCATCGACTGGATGCGCACTGGATTCGCTCCGCCAACTCCGACGCCGCCGATGTTTACGACGACCGAGCGGCGGCGTTGCGTGTGAAATCGAGAAGCGCAGTAGGACATGTCGGGTGAGCGAGTCGGTGCAGCGAGCGAGAGACAACGCAACGTGTGCCGCGCGACGCGGTTAGGGTTTCGCCGGTGTCGGTTCGGTCGCCGGCGATTTTTCGACGGCTTCCCGTGCCGGTGGTTCGGTGCGCGTGTCGCGGAAGATGCGGCGCACATCGAAGAAGCTCACGTAAATAATCATGCCGAAGAGCAGGGCGATGAAGACGCTTTGCGCGCTGGCGACGAAGTTCGGCGGGATCGCCCGACCCCGTAGTTTTGCGATGGTCGCGAAAAGCATGTGGCCACCGTCGAGGACGGGAATCGGCAGCAAGTTGAAGATCGCGAGATTCACGTTCACGAGCACTGCAATCCAGAGCACGTAGCGAATCCCAGCTTCCGAAGCGTCCCAGAAAATTTTGCCGATCCCGACCGGGCCGCTGAGCTTCGAGACGTTGATGTCGGAGTTTGGATGGATCAGGCTCCACAGCACGCGAATGGTGCTGCTGATGTGGTTGGCGATTTGCGTGAAAGGATTTTTGTGCAACAGGCCGACCCGTGTGCGGAAACCCGCACCGAGCAACCCGCGCGCGTCGGCGGGGCGCGGGCCGGGCACGGTGATGGCGACGGGCTGTCCGTCGCGTTCGAGTCCGAGGGTGAAGCCGGGGGAGTTGGCTGCTTGCAGCGCGTCGTGCAACGTCACGAGATTGAGCAACGGCGTGCCATTGAGTGTTAGGAGCCGGTCGCCGACGCGGAGTCCGAGGGATGCCGCTTCGGATTCCTCGGGCACCGCCGCCACAATCGCGGTGTAACCGGAGAGCACGCCGATGCGGCGCACGCGTTCGTCGCCGGAGAGGCGCGGATAAATGGTGAGATCGATGAGCTGTCCGTCGCGTTCGATAGTGAACACCGCGCGGCGGCGCCCGTCTTCAGCGCGACCGGAGCTGGTCACGAGTGTTTGCAACAATTCCGGCCAATCCGCGACTGGTTGACCGTCGATGGCGCGCACATAATCACCGATGCGCAAACCGGCTTCCAGCGCGGGACTCGGCACGGTGCCGCCGTCTTCCAGCGCGAGCGTAGCGGTAACATAGCCGATGCGGGTGGTCGAAAGATCTTCGCTGGTTGGTTCGCCAATCAGCGACAAAATGCACGCCAGCGCGAAGGCGAAGAGAATGTTGCAGAACGCACCCGCGCCGAAAACGATCATTTTGGTCGAGTAACTCAGCGGAGGCGGCACGCCCGCGTCGGTTTCCGAGCGACCTTCGATTTCCCCCATGTCGGCGAGTTGCGGCAACGCCACGTAACCGCCAAGGGGAAACCACGAGAGGCGATACTCCACGCCATCCTTGCCGCGCCAACCGAAGATACGCGGCCCGAAGCCGATGGAAAAACGTTCAACCTTCACTCCGCGTCGGCGCGCCGCGAGAAAGTGGCCGAGTTCGTGCACGAAGATCGAACCACCAAAAAAAAGCACGATCAGGAAGATCGACCAAAGGTTACCGAGGGCGGAAGTGAATAAATCCATGAAAAGCGAGCAGCGAGATTAGGAAGCGGAGGGCAGGAGTGCTTGCGCGAGTCGGCGGGCGGTCGCGTCAGCCTGCAAGACATCATTCAACGTGGCGGGTTCGAAATTGTTCATCTCCGCGAGAGTTTGTTCCACGACGCGCGAAATCGCAAGGAACGGCACTTGCTCGGCGAGAAAGGCGGCCACGGCGACTTCGTTGGCAGCATTGAACACCGCTGGGGCCACGCCGCCCGCCGCCATCGCGGCTTGGGCGAGTCCGAGCAGCGGATAACGCGCGGCGTCCACCGGTTGAAAATCGAAGGCAAAGCGACGCGTCAAATCGAGCGCCGCCTCCGACGGTTGCGGCGCGCGGTCGGGGAAGAGCAGTGCGTGTTGAAGCGGAAACGTCATCGACGGCGGACAAAGCTGCGTGAGCAATGAGCCGTCGCAAAATTCGACGAGGCAGTGCACGATGCTTTGCGCGTGGAGGACGGCCTGACATTGCTCGGCGCGCAGCCCGAAAAGCCACTGCGCTTCGATCAGTTCGAGGCCTTTGTTGGCGAGCGTGGCGGAATCGACGGTGATCTTCGGGCCCATCGCCCAATTCGGGTGGCGCAACGCATCGGCGCGTGTGGCCTGCGCGAGCCGTTCGAGCGGCCAATCGCGCAACGCGCCACCGGACGCCGTCAGCACGATGCGGCGCACGTCCTCGGCGCGATGGCCTTGCAGGCATTGAAAGACGGCGTTGTGTTCGCTGTCCACTGGCAGGAGTTGACTGCCGCTGGCGCGCGCCTCGGCCATGACGAATTTGCCCGCCATCACGAGCAACTCTTTTGAGGCGAGGGCGAGTGTCTTGCGCGCGCGAATGGCGGCCAACGCCGGTTGCAACCCCGCCGTGCCGACCACCGCGACGAGCACAACATCGGCGTCGGGCAACACCGCGAGTTCGCTCAGGCCGGACGCACCGCCGTAATAAATCGTGTCGCTCGCAAAATCGCCGGACACGCGCGCGGCCGCGAGGGCGGCTTCGTCGAACAGCGCCACGTGTTTAACGCTGAACTCGCGGGCGATGGCGGCGAGTTCCGCATGGCGACCGTGCGCGGCGATGCCGACGAGTTCGAGGCGATCGCGGTGTGCGCGAAGAACGCGCAACGTGCTGTCACCGATCGAGCCGGTGGCACCGAGCAATACAACACGACGTCTGGGAAGGGAGTCCGCCACAGGATCAGCTCAGGAACAGGAAAATAACATACGCCACCGGCGCTGTGAGAATGAGGCTGTCGGTCAGATCGAACGCACCACCGATGCCGGGAATGACGGCGCCCGTGTCTTTGAGGTCAGCGCGGCGCTTCATGGCCGACTCGATCAGGTCCGACACGATCGTCACGATCGCCAGCGGCAGCGCGACGAGTGCGGCGTTCAGCGGCGTGAAGTTGTCCGGCAGATAATCTCCGGCCCACCATGCGAGACCCGCGCCGACGCCCATGGAAATGAGCACCCCGCCGACGGCACCTTCCCAGGTTTTCTTCGGGCTGATTTGCGGCGACATCTTGTGTTTGCCGAACGCGAGTCCGCTCAACAGCGCGCCCACGTCGCAGAATTTCGCCACCGCCACGACCCACAGACACACCATGAGTCCGACGGTCGGTTCGCCGAAGAGGAGCAGCAACCGCACGAGAAAATGCAGCATGAACGGCACGTAAACCAAGCCGACGATGGTCGCCGCGAGAGTTTCGATGCGGTTGGTTTCGTCGCGTTCGCCAAGAAGGCGAAAGGCGCACGCCACAACGGCGAGGCCGAGGAGGGCGGGCACGAGGCCGACAAATTCGTCGCCGTTGAAAAAATACTCCGTCAGGTAGTAGGGCGCGGCAATCATCAGCACGCTGAAGCCAAAGGCCATACAGCGGAACGGACGAAAACCGAGCTTCTCCGCCATGAGGAAAAACTCGTGGAGCGTCAGCACCGCCAGCGCGGTAAGGATGAAGACGGCGGCGTGCGGTCCGAAGAACCACAGACTGCTGAGAATCGCGGTCCAGAGAAGGAGAGTGCTGAGAATACGAGAAAGCACAGAGGGGAAGGGTTGAAAAATTAGCGGGGTCCGGAGGGAAGTTGCTCGGAAGTGGAGCCAAAGCGGCGTTCGCGGCGGTGGAATTCCTCGACGGCGGCGACGAAATCGGCGCGGCCAAAATCGGGCCAGAGCGTCGGCGTGAACACGAGTTCGGCGTAGGCGAGTTGCAACATGAGGAAATTGCTCAGGCGCAACTCCCCTGAGGTGCGAATCAACAATTCGGGCGTCGGCATCCCTGCGGTGGCGAAATATTGGCTGAAGCGCTCCCACGAGACGTCGTCGGGATTTTCGCGACCTTCCTGCACGGCGGTCGCGTAAGCGCGCGCGGCGTCGGCGGCCTCCTGTTGCGCGCCGTAGTTGAGCGCGAGCACCAGATTCCACTCGGTGAAATGCTGCGTGGCCTCCTTCACGCGGGCGAGTTCGCGCTGCACGTTGGCGGGCAGGGCGTCGATCCGGCCGATGGTGTGCAGGCGCACCTTTTCCTTGATCAGGTTATTCAGTTCTCGTTTCAGGAAAAAATCGAGCAGGCCCATCAGTCCTGAAATTTCTTCGCTGGGGCGTTTCCAATTTTCGGCGGAAAACGCGTAGAGGGTGAGGTAACGGATGCCGAGTTCGCGTGCGGTATCGACGACGGTGCGCACGGTTTCGACGCCGCGCCGGTGTCCTTCGAGCCGCGGGAGCCCGCGCGCTTTGGCCCAGCGACCGTTGCCGTCCATAATGATGGCGACGTGTTGCGGCGGCGGTTGGGGCGCGGGTTGGGTCATGTAAGGGGAAGGATTGAGCGGGTCGGCTGCCCGTTTGACAAGGCCGAAGCCCGGACGCAGATTTCGCGCATGGCGACTGAAATTTTATCCCAAGCCCAACTCACTGCCGCCTTCATTGACCTGCCGGGATGGACCGGCGATACGAGCGGCCTGCAACGCACCTACCAATTTGGCAGCTTCAAGGAAGCGCTGTCGTTCATGGTGCGCGTCGGTTTCGAGGCCGAGGCGATGGACCACCACCCGGAGTGGAGCAATGTCTATAACCGCGTCTCGATCACCCTGCGCACCCACGACGCCGGGAATCGCGTCACGGCCAAAGACGTGGCGCTCGCCCGCAAGATCCAGGCGCTCGCGTGGGTGGAGTAGGGGGTTAGCGCGTCTGCGGCGGCGCGTCATGCACGCTGCCGTGTTTGGTGCAATTAACGAGGTAGCCGGCTTTCTCGTCGTGGCCGGCCGAGTAAGTGCCCAATGACGGACAAACGGGCATGGTCTTAATGTAACCGTTGGGCCCGACCACGTCATTCCACTCGCCAGCTCCTTTGCCATTTTCGAGCAAATATTGATCGAGCGCGCTTTCGAGCATCCGTTCGTTGTTATAGCAGGCCTTGAGCTGCGACGTTTCGCGGACTTTGGTGAACGCGGGGATCGCCATGGCCGCCATCATGCCAATTACCAGCACCATGATAAGTGCAGTGGCAGGAGAGCCACTGCCGACCCCGCCACCCGGGAAAAATGCCCCAAGGCAATACGCCAGCCAATGACGCGGTGCGCGACGGCCCGGAGCACCATCTTTTAGAGCCAGCAAATCGGTGACACGTCGGGATAGCGTGGGATACGACGACGTCAATTCGTGCAGCGAAATGAAGAACCCGCGGTCTTCGTAATGTTGCCCCGCATAGACAGCCGCATCCAAGTGCCGCCCGTATTGTTTGCCACCACACAAGATCAGCATCGCGCGTAACGCAGCACCGACGTCCTGGGCGGCAAACGCACCGTAGCGATCGCACGAGGTTTCCCACGCGCGCCGATACGCGGGACCGACGAGTGGAAAAAACATGCCCGGCGCCAGCAGGATTTGCTTCACGATGTGACGACTCTTGATGTGACCGATTTCGTGACCGAGCAGAAACCGAAGTTCCGGCGAATCGGTGCCAAGAGCCTCGAGCAAATCCGAGTAGACGACGACGAAATCGCGTCCCGAATGCCGCGTGGCGAAGGCGTTGAGCAAGCCACCCGATTGCAACACGTAAAGAGAGGGCATTTGCTTCAGCCCGAA
The DNA here is from genome assembly GCA_030681265.1 of Candidatus Didemnitutus sp. Taxonomy (GTDB): domain Bacteria; phylum Verrucomicrobiota; class Verrucomicrobiia; order Opitutales; family Opitutaceae; genus Didemnitutus. Next base: position 6,483 of record JAUXXD010000127.1, read on the forward strand.
TTGCTCGCAAACCGATTTGAAACAGGCGAACAGTTCGGGCATTTGCTTTTCGTTAACCCGCACTGCTTCAGCCCGAAGGTAGGCAATGAGCAATCCATTGCCCAGCCACAGAAAAAACCCGATGAATACAGCGTAGAACAGGCCGATGACGGTGATCGCAAGTGCACCCCAAAATAGCACGGAAAGAACCACCACCCAGAGGTGATAGGTTCGCTCTTTGGCGACGTTGAGATTGGAGGGGGAGAGCCCGACGGGCGGAGTGAACGGAACCGGAGCAATCATATTGGGAACTGATTTTGGAGTTGGGGCCCGTGGTGTTCCACAATCGAAATTAAACATAGGGAAACAAGGCGAATCTTGCGGTGAGGTTCGCGCAATTTTTGTCATGCGTAGCTAAGCGCCGGTTCGGACAAATACGCCGATGACAGGAATCAGTCTTGGTTTCTGCTTCCGGTTTGGTATCGCAAAGGGGCGCTGTTCCCCCAGCCGCGCATGTCGGTGCACTTCTATTTGCGCTTACGCTGTCGTTGACCCCGCGCAAGGTCACGCCACCCCATGCTTCATTTTTGCCTCCGCGCGCTCACGCTTGCGGCCCTCTTGCTCTCCTTCGCACTGCCGACTGCTTTGGCGCAGACCAAGGTGCTCAACGACACCTTCACCGGCGCGAGCACAGTTAACTCGAATCCGGCGAGTCCGACGAATCCGTCGCCGACTGCCGTGGCTTACCAGCAATTGGCGACGAAGCTGTTTTTCCCGAGTCCGCCGGTGATAACCGAGGGAAATTTGCGCACCGGCATCGTCTCGACGTCATCGGGGATGAACCACGTGCAGGCGCTTTTCACGCGCTATCCCGTGACGCTGGTCAACACGGGCAACTACATCGAGTTTACGACGGTGTTTTCCACCGAGGGTGGCGTGCTCACCGGACCCAACGCCGCCGCCAGCGCGCTCTACGTCGGCCTCTACAACGCGGGCCAGGTGGAGCCGTTTCCGGGCGGCATCAATGGCACCGCGAACAACGCCATCGCCGGCTTCGCGCAAACCTGGCAGGGTTACGTCAACCGCCTCTTGTTCGCGGGCGGCACCAACGGTTTCTATTCGCGCACCGCGCGCGCCCCGGCGGAAGCCAATAACCAGGACGTGGTCTTCGCGTATGCGGGCGCGAGTTCCGTCGGCTCCACGGCTTCGTCAACGATGGCCTCGCTCGAAAACGGCGGCACTTACACGGTCGTCTATCGCATCACCAAAACCGGCGCTGCCGCGTTGAATCTCACGACGTCGTTCTACGCTGGGGCAACCGTTACCGCCACGCCGCTCTACACGCAGTCGGCGAACAGCTCGAGCATTGTGACAGATGTCTTCGATGCGTTCGCGATCGGCTGGCGG
>JAUXXD010000156.1 GCA_030681265.1 Candidatus Didemnitutus sp.
CGCGATGATGCCAACAAGACGATGCTCGGGGCGTGGCAAAAGGAGTGGTTGCAGCGCGAATTGCTCGCCGCCAAAGGACGTTTTCCGCTCACGTTTATCGTCAGCTCGGTCGCGTGGATTTCGAACGAAACCAAGCAGCGCGATAACTGGGGGCGCTACACGACGGAGCGCGCGGAGTTGAGCAATTGGATGGTGGAAAACGGCATCAAGGGTGTGTGCTTTCTCGGCGGCGACGCGCACATGCTCGCCGCGGATGATGGCCGGAACAATATTTACGCCAAGAACGGCGGGCCAAATTTTCCCGCGCTGCAAGCTGGGCCGCTCGACCGCAGCGGTTCACTCAAGGGGGGGCCATGGTCGGTAACCCCCGTGTTGCCCCGCGAAGGCGAAGGCCAGTTCGGGCTGGTGCGCATCGAAGATTTCGGGAGTTCGCTTCATGTCCTTTTCCGTGGCTTAAACGAAGCGGGCGAAGAGAAGCTGCGCTACGAATTCGATATCGTTGTCCCCTAGGGTCGCCGACGCTGCCCCCGCCACGCTGCTCTTAGTGTGCGGCGCGGGCTCCGGCCAACGAGCAACGCCGGAGCGACGAGGCCCCACCGTGGCAAGCGTCGCCCGTTGGCGCGGGGTTTACTTCCAATTCAGGATAAGGCTGGTGAAGTAGGTCGTGTCGAGCTTGGCCGTGCCAGGGACGGGCGTGCTGTTGTAGCCATTGGTGAGGCCGATCTTGAGTTTCCACAAGCTGGCGGCGATCGGCAGTTCGAACGCGGACTCGTGGTGCACGCGGAAGTTGCCGAAATCCTCAAAGGCCGGCGTGAAACTGAGCACCTGCGTCAGACGCGACGTAGTGAAGCGGTAGGTGTGTTGCAGGGAAAGATCGAGACCGGGCGACTCGAAATTGGTGCCGGTATCGTAGCTCTCAAAGAGGTAATTCACACCGAATCGCGCCTCAATGTCCTGCACGTCAGTCTTACGGAGTTTGCGCGCCAAACCGAAGGCCGTGGTCGAACGCAGGTCGAGCTGCTTGATTTTGTCCTTCTCCAATTCCGTGCGGGCAAACCAACCGTTGGCGCCGGTGAACGAGGAGAAATCCGCGCCGGCTTTTTGGCGGTTGGCCGTTTCGATCCCGTTGTCGTCGGCGCGCTCGGCTTGGGCGGAGAACACGAGCTTGTCCGTCGCGCCTTCGAACGTGGCTTTCAAGCCGGCGGCGGCATTGAGTTTTTCGCTTACACCGGTGCGACCAGAAATGGCCACCGAGGCTTCGTAGGACCACGTGCGGCGGGCTTTTTCTGCGATGGCTTTGGCCGCGCGGACTTCGGGATTGTCGGTGCCGACGCGCCAAATCGCCGCGACCTTGTTGGCCGCCGCGCTCATCTGGCCATCAGCCGCGACGACCGAGATGCCGGTCGGGGTCGATTGCACGACGCCAAGCACGGTGCTGCCCGCGGCGAGGGCGACATTGACCGCTTCGTCCGTCGTGAAGGTGCGCACGTGGTCTTGCGCCACTTCGATCGTGCCCGCAAAAGTCGTCTCGAGTTTGAATTTACCCGCGTCGGCGGAGATCAGCTTACCGACCAGCACCGAACCATCGGTGAGTTCGAGGCGATCCGCGAAGGCGGGTAACGACAGGGAAATGAGAAGGGCCATGAGCGGGAGGCCGCGGCGAAGGAGGGCTTGTTGCATAAAAGCAGCATGGTTCTAGGGGTTTAACCCTAGATCAATCAAAAATTTGGTGAAACTGCCGGGAAGCCGCGCGGTCGTCGGTTGGATGAACAGTTGCGCCACCGCGCCGGGCCGCTTGCATTCACCGCATGGCCACGCGCGCTTGGTTTCCGACCACACTTTATCATGAACCGCTCCAAAAGCGCGGTCTCGACCGCTTCAACGCCGACTTGGCTGTCGAGTGTCGGCAAATCCGTGATTACGACGACGACGGACGGCGCTGGTCGGACAAAAACTACCCCGGCGGCTACACCTCCTACGCGACGTTGAACCGGTTGCACGAATTCTCGTCCACTTTCGCCGGCCTCGAACGCAAGCTCACGCAACACGTGCGCCGCTTCGCGCGCGAACTCGACATGGACCTGCGCGGCCGCGAGATCTACATGACGGATTTTTGGGTCAACATCATGCCGGAGCGCTCCGCGCACAGTCTCCATTTGCATCCATTGTCGTTTATCTCGGGCACCTATTACGTGGTGACGCCGCCCGGTTGCCCCGGTCTGAAGTTTGAGGATCCGCGCCTGAGCAAATTCATGGCGGCACCGCCGAAACTCGCCAAGGCCCGCCCCGAAAACCAGACGCACATCACCTACCCGGCCCAAGCCGGCTGGGTGCTGCTCTTCGAGAGCTGGCTTCGCCACGAAGTGGCCGCCAACCCCTGCGCGGACGAACGCATCAGCGTCAGCTTCAACTACAATTGGCGCTGAGTCGCACGCCGCACGACTCCCGCTTCAGTCGGGCGCGCTGGCGTTTCGCGCAAAGTCGATTTTGCTGTGCGCGATGCTAGTGATTCGCCGCCTCGACGACGGTAAACTCTCCTACACGGCCATGTTTTTGCCGGGCGAACCCGCGCGCATTTTTCCGACCAACGATCAGGAGCACGCGCGCATCCTGCAAATTTTCAAACAGGACCGGCCCTACGACGACGTCTGGAACGACTTCACCGTTTTCCAAATCGGCGCGAAGCACGACGTCTAGCGCGTCGCCGCTGCGGCCTCGCAAGCGCGCAACACCCGCAGTGTGTTCTGTCCCCACAGTTTCGCGAGCGCCTCGTCCGTCCAGCCGCGCGCGCGCAACGCCGCGGTGATATTCGGGTAATCGCTCACTTCGTTGAGTCCTTCAAGTCCGCCGCCGCCATCAAAATCACAACCGATGCCGACGTGATTGATCCCCGCCACCGCGACCGCATGCTCGATGTGGCGCACGTAGTCCTCCAATTTGCACCACGGCTGTTCGTATTGCTTCTCGATGCGCGTCCACTCCGCACCGATCATCGCACGTGACTCGGGTGTAAGTTCGACATCGCCCACGCGCAGCGAAAAATCCGCCAATGCTTCGGTGAGTAACTGGTCCTTGGAATGCACGACGGCAATAGGCAGCGCGTTGAGCTGAATGACGCCGCCCTTCGCCGCGAGGGCGCGCAACAGGTCATCGCCGATGTTGCGCGGATGATCGCACAGCGCGCGGCAACTCGTGTGCGTGAGCAAGGGCGGCGTGCGCGAACATTCGAGCAAATCCCACAACGCGTCATCCGAGGCGTGCGACGCATCGAGCGCGATGCCGAGCCGGTTGCACTCGGCCACGACTTCGCGACCAAACGGACTCAGCCCGCCCCACTCCGGTCCGCGCGGATCAGTGGAGGAATCGGCGACTTCGTTGTGCAAAATGTGATTGAGCCCGAGCAGGCGGACGCCGAGCCGGTGAAATTTTGCGACGTTGCCCACGTCGCGTCCGAGCGAATAACTGTTCTCAATCGCCAGATAGAGCGCGTGTTTCCCCTCGGCTTTGAGGCGCGGGCCATCCTCGGCACACAGCGCAAGTGCGCAGCGGTCCGCGTGACGTTCGACAGTAGCGAGCGTGCGTTCGAGGGTCTCGCACACAATCTCGTGTGCCAGCGCGTGACCGCGCGGCGTGCGGATTGCCTGCGTCACATAAACCGCAAAACCGAGTGCATCGATGCCGCCCTCGGCCATGCGGGGCAAATCGCATTGCGAACGATCCGTGGCGCGGTCGTGCCGCGCGCCGAAATCCCAGCCTTCGCGCATGAGCGACGCCGTCGGCGTATCGATATGCGTATCGATCGTGAAAAAATCACGGTGCGAGCGGGGCGCGTCAGGCATCGGCGCACCATAGGAATGGCAGTGACTTGGGCAATGGTTCTTTCGCGCTAGGCGGCACTGCGGGGTTGCGCTGTCCGGATTGTTGGGCTCTCTTGCCTGCCTTATCCGCTATGACCGCCCAAGTTGAAAACGTCGTCATCGTCGGCACCGGCTGCGCCGGTTTGACCGCCGCCATCTACACTGCCCGTGCCAATCTCCAACCACTCGTGCTGGAAGGCATCATGCCCGGTGGCCAGCTCACCACCACCTCGGAGGTGGAGAATTTTCCCGGCTTCCCCGAGGGCGTTGACGGCTTCATGCTGATGCAAAACCTGCGTAAACAGGCGGAGAAATTCGGCACACGCTACGAGAGCGGCACGGTCACCGGTCTCGATATCGCGCAGTGGCCTTACACGCTTAAGCTCGCCGACCGCACGATCACGGCGAAGATCGTCATCATCGCCACCGGTGCTTCGCCACGCCTGACGGGCGTGCCGGGCGAAAAGGAACTCTACGGCGGCAAGGGCGTGACGACCTGCGCCACGTGCGATGGCGCGTTTTACCGCAACATGGAGGTCGCCGTGATCGGCGGCGGCGACAGCGCGGCGGAAGAAGCGCTCTTCCTCACGCGTTTCGCGAGCAAGGTTTACCTCGTGCACCGCCGCGATTCGTTGCGCGCTTCGAAGATTATGGCCGACCGCGCCACCGCACATCCGAAAATTCAAATGGTGTGGGACAGCGTTCCTCTCGCCATCGAAGGCGTCGAACAAGGCGCGGTGAGCGGCCTGAAAATTCGTAACGTGAAGACCGACGCCGAATCCGTTTTGCCGGTGAAGGGAATTTTCGTCGCCATCGGTCACGTGCCGAATACGGAGCCGTTCAAGAACGCCGTCGACACGGACGACCAAGGCTATTTCCAGCCGACGCTCGGCTCGCAAGTGCGCACGAAGACGCCCGGCGTTTACGTCGCCGGTGATTGCGCCGACCATGTGTTCCGGCAGGCGATCACCGCCGCGGGCATGGGTTGCCAGGCCGCGATCGAAGCCGAACGCTGGCTCGCCGAACACGGCGGGTGATTTCGCGTGCCGTCGCCACTCCAGCGGTTGTGGGCGAAGCTGGGCATCCCGGCGGATTATGCGCGATCGCGGCATCTACCCGTGCAACGCGTCGCCGCGCGCCTCGTGCGCGTCGACCGCGCTGCGGATGACGACCAACTCATTCGCTTAGCCCCCGCCGCCGCCGCCGCGTGGCGTCGGCTGCGTGTTGCCGCGGCGGCTGATGGTCACACGCTGTTGCTCCTCTCCGGTTATCGCAGCGTCGCGCGACAGACGCGCGTGATTCGCCGCCAACTTGCCACGGGCAAATCCATCAACGAAATCCTGCGCTTCGTCGCCGCACCGGGTTGCAGCGAACACCACACGGGCCGCGCGATCGATCTCGCAGCGCCGTCGAATCTGCACCTCGACGGCGCATTCGCGCGCACGCCCGAGTATCGTTGGCTGCGTCGGAACGCCGCGCGTTTCGGTTTCACGCTTTCCTACCCCGCGCGCAACCCACACCGCATCGGCTTCGAGCCGTGGCATTGGTGCTGGCGGGCGCGCCGCTGAGTTTCACCGTTCACACCGGTTACGGGGCGCGCCAACGGTCACGCCGCAGCTCGGCTTCACTGCGCCGCCGCCGGACATGCGGCCCTAAAATTTGATTTCGACCACAGTTTGTTTAGAATTATTCTAATTCCTTCTTGAAACTCAGTCCCAATGGACTTCGCTTAACACTTCACGACCCATGGCCTCCCTTTCTGAAACACATGACGCGCTCACGAAACGCCTGACCGACACTGGTCTGCGGGCGACGCCGCAGCGCGAAGTGGTTTTCAAGGTCATCCTCGAAAAGCGCGACCACCCGACGGCGGACGAAATTTTTGCGCGCGTAAAAGCGCAGATGCCGACTATCTCGCTCGCCACCGTTTACAACTGCCTCGAAACCCTCGTGCAAAACGGGCTGGTGCGGCAGGTTAACTTCGACCGAGCGCCGACGCGTTATTGCCCGAACTTGCACGAACACGCGCATTTTCACGATGAGACGACCGGTGCGGTGCACGATATCGATGTGCCGGCCGAAGTAATGGTGAAGCTGCGCGAGTTGCTCCCGCACGGTTATGATGCCTGCGCGATCGAACTCAGTTTCCGCGGCGCGGCCGGTGTCCGGCGCAATTTTGCCCAGAATTGAACCCCCTTTCCCCCTCCTTCCTCAAATGAGCCAACTAGAAATCAAAGACCTCCACATCAGCATCGGCGAGAAATCCATCGTCAAGGGCCTCAACCTGACGATCAAGCAGGGCGAAGTGCACGCCATCATGGGCCCGAACGGCACCGGCAAGAGCACGCTCGCCAAGGCCATCGCCGGTCACCCGGATTACACGATCACGGGCGGCGACGTGCTGGTGGACGGAAAATCCATCCTCGGCATGGAAGTCGATGAACGCGCCCGCTCCGGCCTCTTCCTCGCGTTTCAATACCCGAGCGAAATCCCGGGCGTTTCCATCGCCAACTTTCTCCGCGCCGCCGTGCAGGCCCGCATGGTCGAGGGCGAAGAACTCGACGCCACCGGCTACTACAAACGTCTCTACAGCAAAATGGACATGCTCAAGATCGACCGGAAGTTCACCTCCCGCGCGGTCAATGAAGGGTTCTCCGGCGGCGAAAAGAAGCGCTGCGAGATTCTGCAGATGGCGATGCTGGAGCCGAAGTTTGCCATCATGGACGAGACCGACTCCGGCCTCGACATCGACGCCCTGCGCATCGTCGCCGACGGCGTCAACGCGCTCCGCGCCGGACCGCTCGGCATCATGCTCATCACCCATTACCAGCGCCTGCTCGATTACATCGTCCCTGACTTCGTCCACGTCATGCACGACGGCCAAATCGTGAAGAGCGGCGACAAAAATCTCGCCTTGGAACTTGAGGCCAAGGGCTACGATTGGGTGAAACAGGAACACGCCGCCAAGGCCTGATCCACCTCCCCTTACTCCCATGAGACCACTCACCGAAATTGAAACTGCGGCGACCGAAAATCCGGTCGCCGGCATCGATCAAACCAAGGGCGACTTCAAATACGACGTCACCTACGCCTTTGACGCCGGCACCGGCCTGAGCGAAGACACCGTCCGCTACATCAGCTCGGTGAAAAAAGAAGCGCCGTGGATTCTCGAATTCCGCCTCAAGGCCCTCAAGACCTTCTTCGCGAAACCCATGCCGACGCATTGGGCTACGAAGGATTTGGAAAACATCGATTTCGCCAAAATCCGTTACTACCTCTCGCAAGGCCAGACGCCGAAGCGCACGTGGGACGAAGTGCCCGACGACATCAAGAAGACCTTCGAGCGTCTCGGCATTCCCGAACAGGAGCGCAAATTCCTCGCCGGCGTCGAAGCCCAGTTCGACTCCGAGGCGGCCTACTCGAACATCAAGGAAATCGTCGCCAAGCAGGGGGTCATCTTCTGCAACTCGACCGAGGGCCTCCGCGAGCATCCGGAGATTTTCAAAAAATTCTTTGGCAAGGTCATCCCGACCGGTGACAACAAATTCTCCGCCCTCAACAGCGCGGTCTTTTCAGGCGGCTCGTTCATCTACGTGCCCCCCGGCGTGAAGGTGGCCCAGCCCCTGCAGGCCTATTTCCGCATCAACGCCGAAAACTTCGGCCAGTTTGAGCGCACCCTCATCATCGCCGACGAGGGCGCCGAGGTCGTTTACATGGAAGGCTGCACCGCGCCAAAGTTCTCCACCTCCACACTGCACAGCGCCGTGGTCGAACTCGTCGCGCTCAAGGGCGCCAAGATCCAATACATCACCGTCCAGAACTGGGCGAACAACGTCTTCAATCTCGTCACCAAGCGCGGCGTCGCGCACGAGGACGCCGAAATCAAGTGGATCGATTGCAACATCGGCAGCCGCCTGACGATGAAATACCCCGGCGTCGTCCTGAAGGGCGAACGCGCCCGCGGCGAAGTCATCTCCATCGCCCTCGCCAACGACGGCCAGCACCAGGACACCGGCGCGAAGATGGTCCACGCCGCCAACAACACGACTTCCAACATCATCGCGAAGTCGATCTCCGTCGGCCAAGGCCGCTCCACCTACCGCGGCGTCGTCCACATCCCGAAGCATCTCAAGGGCTGCAAGAACAACACCGAGTGCGACGCGCTGCTGATCAACACCAATTCCCGCACCGACACCTACCCGGCGATCACCGTCCGCGGCGACCGCAACGCCACGCAGCACGAGGCGAGTGTGTCCAAGGTTTCCGAGGACATGATCTTCTACATGCAACAACGCGGCCTTTCCGAGGCGCAGGCCATGAGCCTCGCCGTCAATGGCTTCATCAACGACCTCGCCCGCCAGTTCCCGATGGAATACTCCGTCGAACTCAAGCGCCTGATCGACCTCGAAATGGAAGGCAGCGTCGGCTGACCTCTCCATTTACGACTTACGATTTACGAAGGACGATTTACCAACCCTTCCGTGTCGCAGGTCGTAATTCGTAATTCTGAAATCGTAATTTCCATGTCCGTTTCCTCACCCCCTTCCATCGTCGGCTCCTTCACCCGCGAGGTCTTCGACGCCCACCTCGCGCGCGTCGCCCACCTGCCCGCGTGGTGGCTCGACCGCAAGCGCGCGGCCTACGAGCGCTTCACCACCCTGCCGATGCCCGCGCGCACCGACGAGGGCTGGCGCTTCTCCAACTTTCTGGCGCTCTCGCTCGACGGCTACCACCTGCCCGAGCCCGTCACGCTCGACGACGTGCACCACGCCGCCATGGGCGTCACCGGGGCCGGCACCCTCGTGTTGGCCAATCAACGCGTCGCTCTCTTCGAAGCGCTCCCGGACGATCTGCAAAAGGCCGGCGTCATCTTCGACACGTTGCAAAACGCGCTGCTCAACCACCCGGAGATTGTCCGCGAGCACTTGTTGACGCAGCCCTCGAAACTCGACTCCGCCAAGTTTGCCGCCTTGCACGAGGCCTTCCTCGAGGACGGTGCCTTCGTCTACGTGCCCAAGGGCGTCGAGGTCGCCCTCCCGCTCGGTATTTTCCACTACGTTTGCGGTGCCGGCAGCGCGCTCTTCCCCCACACGCTCATCGTGGCCGAGGAAAACTCCAAGGTCACCGTTTCCGACTTCCAGCGCTCCACGCAGGCAAACGAGAAGCAATTCATCTGCGGCGGCAACGACCTGTTCGTCTCCCACGGCGCGCAGCTCACCTACATCGCGATGCAGGACTGGAGCCGCGAGGCCCTCTCCCTGCAGTTCAACGCCAACGTCGCCCGCCGCGACGCGCGCGTCCTTTCGGTCAACCTCCACGCCGGTGCGCGCCAGGCGCGGCACGAGAGTTTTTCCCAGTTGCAGGCGCCCGGGGCGCACTCGGAGATGCTCGCCCTCACCATCGCGCATGGCACGCAGGAATTCGACCAACGCACGCTGCAGATCCACCAGGCGCCGAACACCTCCTCGAACCTGCTCTACAAAAATGCCCTGCTCGACCAGGCCAAGACCATCTTCTCCGGCCTGATTGTCGTCGATCCCGATGCGCAGAAGACCGATGCCTACCAGAGCAATCGCAACCTGATGCTGTCCGACGAGGCCGAGGCGCACTCACTGCCGGGCCTCGAGATCCAGGCCAACGACGTGCGCTGCTCGCACGGTGCCACCAGCGCCCGCATTCCGGCCGAGCAGGAATTCTACCTCCAGACCCGCGGCATCGCCAAGTCCCAGGCCGACGAACTCCTTGTCTTCGGTTTCTTCGAGGAAGTGCTGGGGAAGATCGAGAACCAGGAGCTGCACGACAGCCTCACCGAACTCATTCGCCAGAAGTTTAAGGATGCAGAACCCGTGATTCAGGCTTAAGAGTCAGCCTTGTCCCGAGCCTCCCTCACCAACCCGACTGCAGCTCCCTTCCCACCCGACCCTCATGCAGAACCGCGATCGCATCCTTTCCCGCGACGTCGTCGCCCATCAAATTCCTTCCGGCGACAAGCACACGCTCACGTCCGGTGAGACGGTGATGATTCACCAAGTGCTCGGTGGCAGTTACACCGTGCAAACCGGCTACGGGCTGTTTCGCATCAACGGCGCCGATGCCGATGCGCTCGGTGAAGAAGTGCAGGCTGCAGTCGCCGCCGCTGCGCCTTCCGCCGACGGTGTCGCCCCCGATCCCGAAGCCGTTTGGGCGCAATTGCGCCAAGTCTTCGATCCGGAAATCCCGGTCAACATCGTCGACCTCGGACTCATTTACTCGATGGACATCTCGCAGCAGGACGATGGTGGCCACAAAATCGACGTCGCCATGACGCTCACCGCGCCCGGTTGCGGCATGGGCCCCGTCATCGCCGAAGATGCGAAATCGAAAATTCTCCTCGTTCCCGGCGTCGCCGAAGCCGACGTGCGCATCACCTGGGAACCCGCGTGGAATCAATCGATGATCTCCGAGGAAGGTAAGATGAAGCTCGGATTGATCTAAACACGCGCAAGCCGACCCACGGGTCGGCTTTTTACTATCCGCACTGGCGCGTGCTTACTTCGCCGCCGCCAGCGCTACGCGCCAATCTTCCAATTCGACACCTTGCTGCCGCGCCAGCGCGCGCAGAAAAAATTGTCCCTTCAACGCCTCGGGAAATACCTCCCCCATCAACTTCGCCAGATCCGGGTCTTCCCTGCGGATCACAAAGTAGAGAAAGAATTTCCCCTGCCCGGAAACCGGCGTCGCTTTTAGAATCTGAAAGTCGGAACCCACCATCGCCCGCGGCACGGTGCTGCCCACAACGAGCGCGACATCATAGATTCCGTTGCCAAGGCCCCATGAAGTTTTGTCGAGACCGGGCAGCGTCGCTTTGACCGGCATCATTTCGTTCAGACGCTGGCTCAGCTCGAAGCTGAGCGTATCGGCAAACGTTTGGTGAAACGCGTCGCGCCCCGGCGCCCGATGGTCGGCATCGACAATCGCGAGTTTGATCGCGCGACTCGCCTGCACCTTTACTTCCTTCTCCGCAGCCCATAGACCGCTGGCAAAAGTGACAAAAGCAAATACTCCGAGGACAATTCTCGCGTGCATGGATCGAGCCTGGGTTAAGGACTAAACAAAAGGTTACTGCTCTGTATTTCGGCACGAAGCGGCGCAAATTAAGCACGAAGCCGCGCCAGTGTTTCGTAAATTGCCTCGCAAGCCCACCGTCGTCGGCGCAAAATGACCGCCGCACGTGTTCGCGTTTTCCTCAGTCAATCGCTGGCTCGCCGACCGCCGCGGGGCGGCGCTTCTCCTCGTCCTCGCCGCCCTCGCCGCCTACGGAAATTCCTTTCACGGTCCCTTTGTTTTCGACGACGTGCCGTCGATCACCGACAACCCCACGATTCGCTCCCTCAGCAGCGCGTGGCAACCGCCGACCGACGCCGGCATCACCGTCGCGGGCCGCCCGTTGCTCAACGTCAGCTTCGCGCTCAACTACTCCCTCAGCGGCGACGACGTCTGGAGTTATCACGCACTGAATCTGCTCATTCACTTGGTCGCGGCACTGTTGCTCTACGGACTCGTGCGCCACACCGCCGAATCAAGCTCACATACTCCCGCCGCACGCGACGCGGCCGCGCTCACGGCCTTGGGCGCGGCCTTGCTGTGGGTTGTGCATCCGTTAACCACCGCCGCCGTCACCGCCAGTGTGCAGCGCGCCGAATCCCTCGCGGCCTGCTGGATGTTGGCCACGCTCTACACCTTCGCACGCGGCGCCGCCGCTCCGGCCGCGCGATGGTGGACACTGCTCGCGATCACCAGTTGCTTCGCCGGGGTCGCAACCAAGGAAATCGCCGCCGTCACGCCGGTGCTCGTATTGCTCTACGACCGCACGTTTGTCGCGGGCACCTTTGCCCAAGCCTTGCGGCAACGCGCGCGCCTCTACGTCGCGCTCGCCGCGTCGTGGCTGCTACTCGCTGCGCTGATGGCCACGACCGGCGCCCGCGGCGGCTCCGTCGGTTTTGCCACCGCCCTGCCGTGGTGGCACTACACTCTGCAACAATCCGTCGCGCTCGTGCACTATGTGCGACTCGTCTTCTGGCCGCACCCGCTCGTCTTCGACTACGGCACGCCCGTGCTCACTTCGCTGAGTGCCGCCCTGCCGACTCTTCTCGTGGTCGGCTGCGCGTTGCTCGGCACAGCCGTTGCCCTGTGGCGTGCGCCGCGCGTCGGATTTTTCGCCGCCACTTTTTTCCTGCTCCTCGCGCCAAGTTCGAGCGTGTTGCCCATCGCCACGCAAACGATGGCCGAACACCGTGTTTACCTGCCGCTGGCTGTCATCGTCATCGCGTGCGGCTTCGGCCTGACGCGTCTCGCCGGACGATTCGCTCTGGCAGTCTGCCTCGGCCTCGCGGTCGTGCTCGGCTCCCTCACGTGGCAACGCAATCTCACTTATCAAGACGAAGTGCGGCTCTGGCGCGACACCGCTGCCGCCGCGCCGTCCAATCCGCGTGCGCACCACAATCTCGGCTTCGCCCTCGCCGCCCGCCACGAGCGCACGGAAGCCGTCACCGCCTATCGTCAAGCGCTCACCCTAGATCCGAGTTATGCCGATGCGCTGAACAATCTCGGCAACACCCTCCTCGAGCTCGGACAAGTCACGGAAGCGCACGACCTGCTCCACCGTGCCACCGTCGCCGCGCCTGCCAACGCCGAAGCCTGGAACGGTCTCGGCAATGCCACACCCACCCTCGACGACGCCATCGCCGCTTACCGCCGTGCCGTCGCTCTGGCACCCAATTACGCTATCGCACAGTCTAACCTCGGTCTCGCCCTTGCCCGCCGCGGCGATAACGCCGACGCCCTCGCTGCGTTGCAAACAGCCGTAAATCTCGCGCCACGCGATGTCGCTCTGCGCAACAATCTCGCCAATTTCCTCGCCGCGCAGGGCCGCACCGGCGAAGCCGCGATGCATTACGCGCAAGCCCTCGCCGACGATTCGCATTCGGCGCTGACGCGCTTTAATCGCGGGAGCCTG
>JAUXXD010000145.1 GCA_030681265.1 Candidatus Didemnitutus sp.
AGCTGCATGGTGAAATTGGCGACACCGATCTTGACGATGGCCTGGCCGGCCGCATCCGCCCCGCGCGTGAAGCTGAAGTCGCCGCCGATGCTCACAATGGTTCCGAGATTTACTCGCAGCCCAATCGCCGTAAATCCGATGAACGGTAACGCCGTAGTGCCACTGCCCATGGTGAGCGTAGCGTCGATACCATCGACGGAAAGAGTGCGGTTGGCCGCGGCGTAATCGATGCCTGTCGTGTTATATTGGACCGAGACCGACGTCACAGTTACACCGGCAAAATCAAAGCCGCGCATGAAGAACGTCCCGCCGGCTTCCAAGGCCACTGCACCATTCGCCAGAATCGTCAGGCCAAGCGTGCCATTTTCGATACCGACAGAGAAATCACCGACTGCGAGACCGGCGGTGACATTGGTAGCGACAACCACCAAGTCCGTAGACTTCTCAAATGCGAACGCCCCCGAAATCGTAACAAAATTGGCGATGCTCAACTGACCATTGCCAACGGACACACTGACCACGGACTTCGTGAAATCGAGTATCACGGGGGCGTTGCCCGTGGCGACCGATAGTCCACCGTCCGCGAGCTTGCTGAAATCTATCGCTGGGGGAGCAGTTGCGTCGGGGCCCGTCGCACGGTTGAAGGAAACCTTGATGTCCGCCAAAGTGAACGTGAGCGCAGCCGGCAGTCCGACAAATGTCGCCGTCGCGGCTGATATCTTCAGCGCAGTGTAACGGCTGAGGTCAGCGGCATCCACCGGGGTGAGCAACGCGAGGCCGAAATCCACGCCGCCCAACGCGAGGCCGACGGCTCCGGAGGCATTCGGCGTGTCGGAGCTGTCCACCACGCCGTCGTTGTTGCTGTCGGTCCAATACGGTCCGCCGAGCCCGGCGAACACAAACGCGTTGGAAGCGCCGATGGTCAGTGTGCGCACCGACTTCACTACATTAGCGGTATCGGTGACATTGATCACGGGACCTTGTTCGAAAGCAAAGCCACCGCGCACATAGATGAAGCTGGAGAGCGCGAGCGTCGCATCGCCGACTTCGACGCGGAGCAGCTTCGACGCGTGGTTGAGCAACACATTACCGCTGCCCGTGGCGACGGTGAGACCGCCACCGGCGAGACCGGAAAGATTGAGTGCCGCCGCGGTCGGATTGGTGGAGCGCACGCCGTTGGCCGCGATCGAAATCCGCTTGGCATCGATGGTCACGCCCGAGATCCCGACGAACGCCCCGGTAGCAGCTGTCGCGGAAAGCGCGTAGTAACTATCGGTATCGGTCAGTGTGGTCGGCTTGAAGAGCGCGAGGCCGAGCTTCACGCCCCCAAGTGCAAGGCCGACGGCTCCGGCCGCGTTGGGCGTGTCGTCGCTCGTGACGAAACCGTCGCCGTTGCTGTCCGTCCAATACGGACCGCCCACACCAGCGAACACGTAGGCGTTACTGGCGCCGAGGGTGAGCGCATTCAGTTCCTTGGTGGTGGTGCCGGAAGCCGTGGTGGCGACATTGACCGTGCGACCCTTTTCAAGGGCGAAGGAACCGCGCACATACACAAATTCAGATATGGCGATGGTTGCATCACCGATTTCCACGCGCAACAAGCGAGAGTTAAAATCGAGTTTGAGCGTGTCATTACCAGTGGCGACCGAGAAACCTCCGTCAGTCAGCAACGAGAAATTAATCGCCGCCGGGTCGAAAGTCGGATTGGCCGAATCGCTGGCCATGTTGACCGCGACCTTGATGTTGCGCGCGTCGATCGTGAGCAAGGTGCCCATGCCGACGAGCGTCGCGGAAGCAGCCTCAACCTTGAGCGCCGTGTAGGTAATGGTGTCGAGTGCATCGGTGGGCTTGAAGAAAGCCAACGCAACATTGACGTTGCCGAGTGCGATACCAAGCGCACCGGCTGCATTGGGAACGTCCGCACCAGTGACGACGCCGTCGTTGTTGCTGTCCGTCCAATACGGGCCGCCCACACCGGCGAACACATAGGCATTCGAGAAACCAAACGTAACAACTGAAACTTCTTTGGTGACGCCACCAAGGTTGGTGATTTCGAGCGCAGCGCGTTTCTCGAAGGCGAAGCCGCCGCGGATGTAGAGGAATTCGGAAATCGCGACGGTCGCATCGGCCACCGAAACGCGGAGCAGCGCGGAATCGAAATCAAGGACGATTGTCTCGCCACCGGTCAGCACGCTGAAGCCACCCGCCAGCAACTGCGAGAAGTCGAGCACCTTGGCCGTGGTGTTGGTCGAGCGAACTTGGTTGGCTTCAATCGTGATGCCACGCGCAGAGAGAGTGAAACCTTCGACGCCAAGGAACACAGCGGAGGCCGCGCGTATTTTCAGCGCGATAAATTGATCGGTGTTAGTTGTGGCCGTTGGCTTGAAGATACCGAGACCCAGGCTGACGCTTTCCAGCGCGATACCGATGGCGCCCGCGGCCACTGGCGTGTCGGTGTTGTCGAGCACGCCATCGTTGTTCGAATCAGTCCAGTAAGGTCCGCCAACTCCGGCGAAGACGTAGAGATTGTCGCCACCAATTGAGATGCTCGTGACTTGATGATCCACACCGGCCGTGTCCTTGATCGTGGTTACAGGGCCGATTTCAAACGCGAGCGCACCGCGAACGTAGACGAATTCGGAGACTGCCAGTGTCGCATCACCAATGGTAACCCGCTCAAGCTGGGCGGCGAATGCGATGTCACGCGGTGTGCCGCCGGTGAGAACAGAAAGACCCGTGGTGCCGAAGCGCGTGAAGTCGAACACAGCGGGACGCGCCAAAGAGTCGGCGGAGTCGCGGGCGCGGTTGAGTTCGATCGTGATATTTTTCGCGGTGAGCACGATCGTCGGGCTGACGCCAACGAAGGCAGCAGAGGCAACGTGAGCGTTGAGGCCGACGTAGGTGATGGTCGATGCGATGTCGCCGCGCTTGAGAATCGCGAGTGCGGCAGTGACGCCGCCCGCAGCCACGCCAATCGCACCAGCGGACGCAGGTGTATCGGTGTTGGTGATGAACCCGTCGCTGTTGCTGTCGACCCAGTAAGGACCACCCACACCGGCAAACAGATAGGCGTCGGAGGAACCGATCGTGAGAATGTCGAATTTCTCGTCAGCTGTGTCCGTGGCATTACGCAGGAGATTTTCTTTTTTCTCGAAGGCGAAATTACCGGCCAGCGTCACGAAGCTGAACAATTGAATGTGCACGTAACCGGAGGCGCGAGCGACGTTGCCGTCCGCACCATCGATTTCGAGCGTGGTCGTGCTGTCCGGGCCGGTGAGCACGGCGAGCGGTTGCGTCTTCCAATCAATCACCGTGCCACCGCCGCCGGTGTTGGTCGTGCCGGTTTGCACGGTGGTAAGCGCGGCGTCGGTGACGGAAACTGTCAGCGCCACAACGACATCGGCCAGGTTACGACCGGCGAGTTGACCGCCGAAAGAAATATCCCACGAACGCGCACCGTTTGCTTTTACCGTAATCGCGACGTTCGCATAGGCACCGCTGAGTGCAGTGGTCAGTGCGGTCGCGAGTTGGTCAGCCGTGCCGCTGAAGTTGACCGCCGCAGTAGTGTAAGTGTTGCCGTCCACCGTGAGACTGAGCGTGAAGGTGCCGTCGGCACCTTGACCGATGGTGACACGCTGTGTTTCGCCAATGGGCGCACGGCCTTCGGTCGTGGTGGAAAGGGAAATTTGAATCGAGCCGGCGAGCGGCAACTGCGCGCCACCAGCTTGAGCAAGCTTGAGGCTGGCGGGGGTGCCGGTGGGAATGGCGCTGATGACGATGAGCGCCGGATTGCGACCTTCGAAACTCGAGGGGTTAAACGAGATGAGGTAAGTCGTGTCGTTTTCCTTGGTGACGGTGCCGGACGAGGCCGGGCTCCACGACGCCGTGAGCGCGCGGGCGACATCGGAAGCGGACGCGCCGATGGCGAGAACGCTCGTCAGGTAGGTGGTGCCGTTGTCGGTGATGGAGAGACGGAACGTGCCGCCCTCGCCGGCGACGATGGTGAGACGCTGCGCATTGCGGGTGGCGGAGACACCGTTTTGCACGTCTTGAATCGTGACGGTCGCGCCGTTGAGGCGAGTGTTGTCGGCCGTGGCGGTCGGGAAATCGCGACCGGAAACACCATTGCGGAATGTAACGAGGTAACGTTGCGCGGTGATAGTGGAGGATTGATCGAAGACGACGGAGACATTGCCTGCGCCGATGATGGGCAGCGCTTCGAGCGCTTCGCGAATGCGGCGGGCGTTGTTAGTGATGTCGCTGTTGGCAAAACGAATATTAGCCGTCGTGTAGTTGCCGACGCTCAACGTGAAGGTGCCCGACGCACTGAGCGACGCCGTGATGAGGATCGCCTGAATTTCGTTCGCACTCGTGCCGGTGGCGGGAATCTGCACCACCGTGGTCTGCACCGGCGGGTAAGTCGTGTTGAGCGTGAGACCGCTGACGGCCTGACGCGCAAGCGCTCCGATGAACTCGATCGTGAATCCCGCGCTGCGCGTGCCAGTCACTAGGACGTTGCCGGCGCCGATGCTGCCCAAAGCTTCAAGCGTCGAAGTCAGGGCGGCGATGATGGCCGCATCGGTTTGGGTGGAGGTAATGCTGATGGCCGACGTGTCGCCGGAGCGACCGAAAGTCAGTGTGGCGTTCGGCGACCCAATTTCCACCGTGTAACGCGTGTTGGAGATGACACCAGTGGTGAGACTGCGAACGGCGAGTTGCGCGACATTCTTCCCGGCGAGGGCCCCGGAGAAGGTGACGGTGAATAGTTGCGAGGTTGCGGTGGAGTCAGCGGCCACGAACGCAACGGCAACATTACCCGCGCCGATACTCGTGACGGCTGCGAGTGCGTTCTGCATTGCCGTGGCGAGCGCGGCGCCATCGGTGGTGTGCGTGATCACCGTGGTGAGGTCGTCGCCAAATTTCAGGACAAAGGAACCGTAGGAGCCGGCGCTGACCGTGATGCGGATTTGCTGCACTTCGTTAACTGAGGCGACGCTACCGCTGGTTTCCGTGACACCAGAAGTGAGCGTCGGCGCGACGGTGGCGACGCTGAGACCCGTAAGATCTTGTCCGGCGCGCGCACCGATGAATTCGAGCGTGTAACCTTCGGTGCGGTCACCAGCCACGAGCACGTTGCCTACGCCAATCGCGGCGATCGATTCGAGCGCTGATTTGATGCCGGCGGCGATAGCTTCGGAACTCGAGTCTTGCGCGATGGTGAACGAACCGTTGGCAGCACCGAGCGTAAAGGTGACGGTCCCGAGCGTGCCGGAAAGATTGAGCGCGAGGACCGTGTTGGTCGTGAAACTGGTGTTGCGGTTGATTTCAACCAGCATGCCTTTACCCAGCAGCGTAATACCATCGATACCGACAAACGCCGCTTCGTCCGCACCAGCGCGCAACGCCATCCAGCGCCAACCCGGATTCGCGCGGTCGGCAACGAGAGCGAGGGCGAAGTTGCCTTGCGTGAGGGTGAGACCGATACGGGACGGCGAGCTGCCGTTCAAACCTGCGAACGCATCGACGCGCGTGGCGCCGACGGTGAGAATGTCTGCGTCGACCAGACGGCCATCCGCGAGCGTCACCGTGCCGCGTGATTTCTCAAATGCGAAGCCACCGGACACCGAGAAGAAGTCGCCGACGCGCAACGCGAGATTACCGGAAGCGCGCGTCAGGCTGCCCTGCGCACCGTTCATCGAGAACGTGAAGTCCGTGGTCGGTCCCGTCGCGATGGTCAGCGCGGTGTTAGTGTAATCGATGACAAGGTCCGCCGCATCGCGTCCAGCGACGGTGCCGTGGAAACGGTTGATATCGACCGAGAGAGTGTCGCCGCTGATGTCCAAGCCGGGAAGGCCAACCACCGTGAAGCCGCTGGCGGTAGCTTGGAGGGAAGTCCACGAAACTGCGCTCGTGCCGATTTTGCCGCTGAAGAGGCCGAGCGCGAAATTCACGCCGGTGAGACCGAAGCCCATCGCGTAACCGGAATCGGCCGGACCGTTGACGCCGACGAAGGCATTGACGCCGTTGCCGCCGATGGCGAGCAGGTCGGTCGCAACTTCCGTGCCGTCGGCGAGTTTGACGGTCTTTTGCGTCTTATCGAAGGCGAAGCCACCGGAGAGTTGCACGAAGCCGAACACATCCACCTTCACATTGCCCGAGGCGCGCAACGTTGGGCCATTAGCCGACGAAAGCGAAATCGTGCGATCTGTGCCGGGGCCGGTCGAAACAGTGAGCGGCGTGTGCGCGAAATTGACGAGCGTGTTGTCCGACGCCGCGCGGTTGATGGCGAGCGCGAGTGTGTCCGCTTCAACGGTGAGACCGGTGACACCGATGAACGCAACGCGGGAGGCATTGCCTTCGAGCGTCGTCCACGAACGGGTGGCGTTGGCTTTGTCGGTTTGGATGACGAGCGCGAGGTCAACGCCGCCGAGTTGGAAGCCGAGCGTCGGCGTGCCGTTGTCGGCGAGACCGGCGAAGGCGTCGATGCCACT
>JAUXXD010000146.1 GCA_030681265.1 Candidatus Didemnitutus sp.
ATGCACCAGTCCTGAATGTTTTCGAGCCAGTGCAAATAAACTTTCGACCAACGCTCCGGGTGAAAACGAATCACACCGTCGCGCACGACCGCCTTGGCCGCTTCGACCTGCGGGTAACGCAACCACCATTGCCATGTGAGGCGCGGTTCGATCGGCACATCGGCACGCTCGGAGTAACCGACGTTGTTCTCGTAAGGCTCCTCTTTCACCAGCGCGCCGCGTTCCTTGAGCAATTCCGCCGCACGCTTGCGGCCAGCAAAACGATCCATGCCCGCCAACTCGGGTCCGGCAAACTCGTTCAACGTCCCCGCCGCATCAAGCACATCGATCACTTCGAGTTTATGCCGCTGCCCGATCTCGAAATCGACCTTGTCGTGCGCGGGCGTGACCTTGAGTGCGCCGGAGCCAAATGCGCGATCAATGGCTGTATCCGCAATAATTGGAATCTCCGCCGCCGGTCCGAGCGGACGCCGCACGAGCTTGCCAATCCAGTCAGCGTAACGCGGATCGTCCGGATGCACCGCAATGGCCACGTCACCGGGGATTGTTTCCGGGCGCGTTGTTTTCACCGTGATAAATTGCCCCGGCGCATCGCTGCGTTCGTAGCGCACTTCGTAGAGGAAGCCCCGGGCGGGCTTCATAATCACTTCTTCATCCGACAACGCCGTGAGTGAAACCGGGCACCAATTCACCATCCGCTTGCCGCGGTAAATGTGTCCCTTCTGGAACAAATCTACAAACACGGTGAGCACCGCCTCCGAGTAATGCGGATCCATCGTGAATTGCGTGCGCTCCCAATCACACGACGCGCCGAGTGCCTGCAATTGTTGCAAAATGATGCCGCCCTTCTCGTCACGCCACTGCCAGACTTTTTCCAGAAATTTTTCCCGCCCGAGATCGCGGCGGCTCACTTTCTGTTTGCGCAATTCGCGTTCCACCACGGTTTGCGTGGCGATGCCCGCGTGATCCGTGCCGGGCAACCACATCGCTTCGCGACCTTCGAGACGCGCGCGCCGGATCAGAATATCCTGCAACGTGTTGTTCAACACGTGTCCCATTGTGAGCACGCCCGTGACGTTGGGCGGCGGAATCATGATCGAGTAAGGCGGCTTGGCCGGATTCACCTTGCCCGCGAAGCAACCCGCCGTCTGCCAGTCGGCATACCACTTTTTTTCAACGTCGCGTGATTCGTAGCTCTTGGTGATCGAGGCCATGGATATGATTGAAGCCGCCCAGTGAAAACGCCCCATCCCACCCTGACAAGCCCTGTTCCTGCGCGAAGACCGACGATCTCTACTGCGTCGCCCAGCGCGCTTAGCGCAACTGCTCGAGTTCGAGTGCCAATTGACTGCGCGGACCGCGGGGCAGTTGGATGAAATTATCCTTCGCCATCGCCGCCGCGCATTCGTCGCTGAGCAAAAATTGGAGCAACGGCTGTAATTGCGGACCGGACGCACGGCGCAAGGCCAACAGCAGGGGCAATCGCAGCTGGTAGCCTGCCGGTAGATTCTCCGGAGTCGGCAAATAGGCCGCATCACTCATCGTCGCCGCCACCGCCAAGGCGCGCAGACCCGAATCCGGCGACGGCATTTGCGACGTCAGACCGATCGTGCCGTCCGCCGCCCGCACCCGTTGCCCGAGTTGTTCGAGGTTGGCCGCTTGCGTTACGGTCGGCTTAATCGCGCCGCCATTAAAAATCAACCGCTGCGCCAACGTCTGCGTGATGCCCGCACTTGCTGCTAGAATATGCGGAGCAATCGCACGCGTGCGCCAATCGCCCGTCAGACCGATCATGCCCCACGACGCAAAATTATCCAGCGCACCCAAGGCAAAAATACCGTGCAGTTGCGTGAAGGTGATCTGCGACAACGGCAACGCCTCCGGCACTATGACCACGATCGGTTGATACGCGAAAATCCGACCAACGAATGGCTCCACCAGTGCCGCATCGCCGGGCACCTGCGCCACAATTACCAAATCCGTTGTCCCCTCGCGCAACTTATCCATGGCCGGACGCGAACCGGGCATTTCGATCGTAATTTCGAGTTGATAATCTCGCGCAAACTCCGCGACGGCCTCACGAAACGCCGGGCCGAGCAGATCCGAACTCGCCACGCGAATCTGCGCTGACGCCAACGCGGGCAACGCGAGCAAGACCAGTCCGAGGAGAGCAGTGCGAACGCGGGAATTCTCCGGCGAGCGCGCCGCGGTGCCGCAATCCGGGAGACAAGCAATTGGACGAAGATGCAACATAGGAAAATCAGCTCGGATCGCGCTCCTCGCGCGGCTCGCGAAACTCGAGTCGATCGGCACCGCGCGCATCCGCTCCAGCGCGAGTTGGCGGAGGCGAGTCACTCGCTTGCGCGTAGGAAGAATAGTTACTGGTGTAGTAGCCGTAGTCCTCTTCGGAACCCGACGGCACTTGATTCAGCACCACCCCGAAAATCGGCACCTTAAGCCCATCGATAATTTGGCGCGCGCGCATCACCATGCCTGCCGGATTTCGCCGATGTTGGATCACAAACATCGAACCGTCCGTCACACTCGCCAACACAGCGGCATCGCTCACGCCAATGATCGGCGGCGAATCAAATAGAACCTTGTCGTAGTGTCCCTTGAACTCCGCGACCAACTCGCGTAGTTTATTCGCGTAAAGAAGACTGATCGTGGCGCCTGCGCGACCCGCCGGAATCATGTCGAGTCCGGCTACGCTGTCGTGTTGCACGGCCGCGTTCCATTGCACGCGGTTATGCAGCACATCGACAAAACCCGGTTCGCGTGGCGCGTTGGCCAGTTTGTGCTGCGTGGGACGACGCACGTCGGAGTCGATCAACAGCACGCGTTCCCCTGCCGCCGCCATCGCCAAGGCCAGGCGTCGCAATGTGGTCGATTTACCCTCACCAGGCCCCGCGGAAAAAATCGCCAGCGCCACCGGTTGTCCCGCGCGCAGCGCGAGATTGAGATTTGTCTGCAACACGCGGAAGCATTCCTCTTCGCCGTTCTCATTGGTTTCACCGGTTGCGCGCTGGCGCGGGATGACGCCGAGCACGGGCAGTTTGAGCTTTGATTCGACATCGGCGATGTTGCGAAAGCTGGTGTCAAAATACTCGATGAGCACCGCGGCGCCTACACCAAGCACCAGACCGAAAACACCCGCGAACAGCAGATTCAGCGTCCAACTCGGGCGACTCGCCACGCGCGCAGGTTCGGCGGTGTTGAGGATTTCGATGGTTTTCTTGGGCACCTGAAAATCGATTTCGCGCTGGCGCAACGTCAGCTTCAAGGTCGTCTGGAGTCGCTGCTCGTCGTCGAGTTTGCTCGCGGCTTCTTCAAAGGGACGCATGCGTTCGCGCGCCGAGAGAATTTGATCGACCTTCGCTTGGGAGAGTTGGCGTTCCAACTCACTGAAGCGCGCTTCTGATTCTTTGAAAGAAATCTCCAACGACTGTTCGTAGCCGTGCAGCAAGCGGTCGAGCTGATCTTGAATTTTCTCGCTGGCCTCTTTCGCCGCGATGAGATCGGGGTGAGCCTCGCCGAGTCGCCCTTTGAGTCGCGTGACGTTTTGCTCCGCGATGAGATAGGCTTGGAGCAGGTTCTGAATGTTGGTGTCGGAAATTAATTCCGCGTTAACCATCGCCCGCCGCTCAGCTGGTGGAATAGTGCGAAAGCGTTCCCAACGCGTCTTGCGACCGATGGCGTCGACGCGCAAAGCGATCAGCGAATTTTGCATCTGCCGTAGCGTCTCAATCTCCATATCGGAGTGGCGCTGGTTGAGATCGAAGCCTGAGATATCGAGTTCCTTGCGGAGTTTCTCCACGAAGTCGCGTTGGGCGATGACGGCGCGTTCCTGTTTTTCGAGTTCGCCGCGCAATTTCGCGAGACCTTCGCGTTGTTCCGACGTGGCGAGTTGCACGCGGTCGTTGGCGTAAACGCGGGCGATCTCATTCGCGATGGCGGCAGCCAGCAGCGGATCGCCGGCATAGACGTTGATTTCGATGATCGACGTCGCCCGGCGCGACTCCACCCGCAACATTTTGCGCAAAATGTATTGGTAGGTGAGCCCCGAGGGCAGCGGTTGGCCGTCGTTGAGCTGCTTACCCAGCACGTCATTTAACCGCAGGTTCTCGATGACGGGATAGATGATTTTCTCCTGCTGCAGGATCTCGAACTGGTCCTGCACGAAATACGGATCGTAGGCACTCGTGCCTTGATTTTGGAAGAGTTTCACTTCGCTCTCGGGCTTCTCAACGCGGATCTTGGCGGTGGAGAGATACCACTTCGGTAAGAGTGCGGTGACCCCGGCTGTCGTGAGCCAGACGAGGCCGAACACGAGCAAAATGAGATTTTTCCGCAGACGAAGCAGCCCGACAAAATCGTTGAGCGAAAAAATCTCGGAGCCTGATCCGGTGACGGCAGCCATGAACGCGGAGATCTGCGTTACAACGAGAGGCGGGCTGCCACGCCCACTCGATTGCGCTTCTGGTCGCGGTTGGCGTCGGCGGAGGCAATCCGATCAAGATCGTAAGTTGCCGTGAAAGTCCATTGGCGCACGGGTTGCCAGGAGAGCGCCAGACCGAGACGAGTCGTGCGTTCGGCAAGATCGACCGTCACGCCGCGTCCTTGTAATTCGGCCGATTCATAACTGAGCGAGGCCGACACCGTAAAGGGTCCACTGAGGCGGTGTTGCACGTTGGCGAAAACGCGATGGAGGCGAGAATCGGTGTAACGGATGACGTCTGATGCTTCTTCAAGCGTGTAGATGTAGCCACCGGAGAAAAAAGAGCCTTCGCTGTAAGTGTAGCGTGCGCTGAGTTCGGCATAAGGCACGGTGGCATCGGTCGCGCCTTCGCGGGAACGGTCTTCCATGCCGACGCGAGCGGAGAGCAACACTTGCTGTCCAGGGTTGTGATTGAAGCCGGCAAGCAGGAAATGTGACCGCTTGTTTTTCAAGGTGCCGGAATTGTCGTAACTGATGTCTTGGTAGCGATATTCTCCGACTAGTTTTGTTGCGGGAAGTAAGGCAAAATCCACTTCCAGTCCGCCGAGTTGTTCGCGGCGATCGAGCAAAAGGGCGAGGCTCGCCGCATCAAAGGAATATACCATGTGCCGGTATTTGAACACCACGCCGGTTTTTGCACCGAGGCTGGTGTTAAAACGCATATCGAATTGGTTGAGTTTAAGCGATTGGTTGGTGTTGAGCGGAATGCCGGCGAGCAACGACTGGGGGTTTTTCGAGATCTGATAGAGCTCGTTGAAATCGATGCTCGTCGTGCTGTTGAATGCATGGGCTAACCGCCCGGTGAAGGTATGACTGGAGAGGTTTTGCTTGCCCGGACGATCGACGATGTGGTCGTAGCTGAGTTGGTAGCCGAGCGAGGCAAAGGTCTGATCGGTCAACGAACCGTTGTAATTGATGGTGGGCGAGACGTTGTAAACCATGCTGCTCACCGCCCCGGTCGCGGAACCGAAAATGTTACTATCGTGGTAAACCGAGGAGCCTAAGCGCACGGATACTGCCTTGCCTTGATCCTGCTCCGGGATGGGGGCATAGACCGCCCAAACCGCCACGGGAACGAGGCTGCAGCCGAAGGCAAAAAGGAGACGCTTTTTCATGGGGCGCGGGAGTCAAGAAGGACGCCAGCAGCAAGCCGCAAGCGCGCGGAGCACGCAAATCAATTTCCCCTTGGCCGATAGACCGAGGGATCGACCAGTAATACCATGTTCTCCGTCAATCGCTGCGGCGGTGCATTGAGCGGAAAAGTAGTCGGCATGCGCCGGGTAATTAATCCGGCATAAACCGCGCCCCACCCGCCCGCGTCCGACACACTGCGGATGGCGTCCTCACGCCGCGCCGCGAGTTCGGTAAAAAACGGCCGGTCCAACGTCATCGGCGTCAACAGCAACGCACCCACGGGTTGCTGCACGGTGATTTCATAAAAATCGCCCAACCGCTCCGGCTTCGCCCACACGCGTTGATCGCCATACCACGCCGCGCCCGCCGGCACATCCGCCGCCACGCCCGTGCCCGGGAGAAATCGTTTTGTCGTGTCGCGCTTTAATTCCATGAAGAGATTCGGAAAATACGGCGGGTAATGAAAATGGATTTTGCGTGGCTCCAAACAATCGCGCACCAGCGGTAACGCTTGCAGCAACAGCAGCGTCGCCACTGCCCAACGCCAGCGCTGCGCGAGCTGCGGTTGACTGTCCACCAGCACAAAAAAGAATCCCGCCCCAAAAATAATCAGCAGCGGCGCGAGGTAATAGGCCGGCAACCGCGGACTCTCACCCGAGCCGAGAAACGGCGGCAGCACGAACAAGACCAGCAGCATTCCGGCAAAAACCCAGCGCACCCGATTCGTCGTGTTGTGGCGAAATTGATAGGCGAGCCCCGCCACAAAAAACGCGGTCAACAACAACCCGCCGCCCGACCACACACGCTCCTTCAGATTCATCTCCATCCCGGTGAGTCCCTTGTTGCCGATCTTTTTCAACGACCACACCGGTCCGTCCGCCGTCGCCGTGTTGCGCAAGGCCCACGGTTGCGCCGTCGTGTCGCCGGCCTTCAACGCCAGATTTTGTCCGGCCAGCGCCAACGGATTGCCCGTCACCACCGTGTTGCGCGCCAACCACGGCAACGCCACCAGCAACGCCGCCCCCACGCACACACTCAACGCCACCACGCGAGTTCGCCCGCGCAACCGCCAGCCGAAGTAAGCCGCCGCCACGCCGAGCGCGAGTCCGGCGGAATATTCCGTTAAAAACAACAAGGCACTCACGACGCCAAGCGCGGCCACCGTGAGCAATAACCGCCGACTCAACGTCGCTGCCCCCGACCACTTTTCTTCGAACTGCGCTAAAAGATGAAACCAGCCGAGCAGCAGCACCAGCAACAGCGGCAATCCACTCACGACGACCGTCTGTTGCCACAGCGTGACCGATACCGCACATGCCGCCGCTGACACCCACGCGACACGTTCATCAAAGAGTCGCCGCGCCAGCCGCCACACCAGCCAAATGCCAACCCAAAATCCAACCAAATTCACCGCCAACACGACGTAGTCCGGCACCCAACCGCCCGGCGGCGCTGGCACGTGTTTCCACCCCGCCTCCGGCAACACCGCAAACACCGCCGCGAGCGTCAGCGCGTAGAGCGGCGCGTGTTGCACTTCGGGATAAGCGTGGCGCTCGTCGAACGGCGCGCCGCGCGCCTTGCGCATCGCGTAGGTTTGCGGGTAATTGACCTGCGTCGTGAAACCGTCGCCGCGCGAAATTTGCCGCGCCAGATCCAGCTGTTGCAACGTCCACTCCGTCGGCGGCCCGTGAAACTGGCTCCAACAAAAAATCAACGTCAGCAACAACCCGCCCAAACCCAAACTCGCCCGGCGCAGCCAGCCCGCTCCACGGCCCTGTTCCAACCAATGGATAAATTCCTGCGTCGATTTCATGCGCAGCGATGAAGCCGGCCCAGCCGCGCGACGGGAAAAAGCAACGACCGAAGCTGGCGCGGCGCACCCTTCATCACCGATCGACGACGTCGAGTTCCGGCCATTGCGCGATCTTGCGGTGCAGCGTGCGTCGGCTGATGCCGAGCAACTCCGCCGCCGCCGTGCGATTGCCGCGACTCTTGATCAGAGCTTCGCGGAGCAGGCGTTTGCCATTCTCTTCCACCGACAGCGGATTCTCCGACGGCGGCGAATGCAGCGCGGGCAACTGATTCGTCTCGCCGCGGAATTTCGGGTCCAACTCAAATTCGCTCACGCTGCCACCACGTTGCAGCACGACGACATTTTCGGCAAAGTTGCGCAATTCGCGAATGTTCCCCGGCCAAGGATAAAGCTGCAGGTGCCGCATCGCGCCCAACTCGATCGTCACCGGTTCGTAGGCGTTTTCCTTGGCGTATTGCCGAATGAAATGATCGAGCAAAATCGGGATATCCTCCGTGCGCTCGCGCAGCGGCGGCGTGGTAATGCCGACCACGTTGAGCCGGAAATACAAATCTTCGCGAAATTTTCCGTCCGCTACCATCTGGTGCAGATTGCGATTGGTCGCCGCCACAAGGCGCACATCGACCGTGAGTGTTTTTGTGCTGCCGACGCGTTCGAAACTCTTCGATTCGAGGAAGCGCAACAACTTCACCTGAATCTCCGGACAGATCTCGCCGATTTCATCGAGGAAAATCGTGCCGCCATCCGCCGCCTCAAACCGCCCGATGCGCCGCTCCGTCGCGCCGGTGAACGCGCCGCGTTCGTGACCGAACAGTTCGCTCTCGAGCAGATTCGCCGGCAACGCCGCGCAATGCACCGGCACAAACGGTGCCCGTGACCGCGGACTCGATTGATGGATTGACTGCGCGATCAGCTCCTTGCCCGTGCCGGTCTCGCCTTCGATCAAGATGGTCGCCTTCGACGGCGCCACCAGCCGCACGCGCTCAATCACTTCCTTCAATTTCCGCGAATGCCCGATGATGCCCTCACTATTGAACTTCTCATCGAGCCGCTCGTGCAAATTCTTCACCTCCACTTCGAGCGTGCGCGTCTTCAACGCCCGCTGAATCAATATCTCCAGCCGCTCGATGTTCACCGGCTTGGTCAGAAAATCCACCGCCCCGCGCCGCATCGCCTCCACCGCCGTATCGATGCTGCCGTATGCCGTCATCATGATCACTGCCGGCTTGTTCGCCAACGACAGCGCCTTGTCGATCACCTTCAGACCGCTCTTCCCCGGCATCCGCAAGTCCGTCACGATCACGTCGAATTCCTGCGCTTCCATCAGGTTGAAACTCTCGTCCGCGCTCGCCGCGACCGACACATCGTAGCTTTCCTGCAACGCTTGCTGCAGTCCTTCACGAGTGTGCTTCTCGTCGTCGACAATCAATACGCTCGACACCATGTCCCGAAGAAACCCGCGAACGCGGCTTCGGTCAACGGGCAAATGAGACGAGATGTCGCACTTTTAACACTTCCTCGTCCACACTTTCGTGAGCTTGGCCGCCGCGTCGCGCGGTCGGCGCAGTCACTTTTCCCTCGTTCAACAAAAGGAGCCGCGCCAACTTTGCCTCATGCCCCCTGCCACGGATTCGCGCCTCGACGCCTACATTGCCAAGTCCGCCGACTTCGCCCAACCGATCCTCCGCCACCTCCGCAAGTTGGTCCATGCCGCTTCGCCCGACATTGCCGAAACGCTCAAGTGGGGCATGCCGACCTTCATGCTCGGCCAGTCGATTCTGTGCCAGATGGCCGCCTTCAAAGCGCACGCCGTCTTCGGCTTCTGGCATATCGAGATGGAGCAACTCCTGATCAAAGAACTCGGCAAGACCGGCGAAGCGATGGGCGTCTTCGGCCGCCTCACCACGCCAGCCGACCTCCCGTCCGACCGCGATCTGCGACGCTACCTCAAGCAAGCTGTCGCGCTCGTGCACTCCGGCAAACCCGCCCGCCCGCGTGCGGCGATGCCCCCAAAGTCCGTCCCGCGCGTGCCGGCGGACCTCGCCGCGGCCTTGCGCAAGAACGCCAAAGCCAACGCCACGTGGAAAGCGTTCGCGCCCGGCCAACGCCGCGATTACCTTGTATGGATCGCGGAAGCGAAACAGGAAACAACGCGCGCCCGCCGCCTCGCCACCACCGTCGAATGGCTCAGCGAAGGAAAGCGGCGCAATTGGAAATACGAAAACTGCTAGGCCGCGCGCGCCCGCCGTCGCCGGTGCGCGCATTGCCCCTCAGCATGTCACGTTGCCACGCTGAGGTGGTGGTGGATTCCCGCGGCCGCGATGCGGCCATCGCGCACGGCGTGCACGACCAGACTCGGCCCACGCACCGAATCGCCGCCACCGAAGACGCCCGGCAAATTCGTCATTTGATTCGCATCGACGCGCATCCCATCCCATTGATCCAACTCCAATTCTTCAAATCCGCTCCCTGCCGGGAACGAAATTGGATCAAACCCATAGGCCACGAGCACGACGTCGGCCGCCACGGCAAATTCCGACCCCGGCACGGCCCGTGGCTTGCGCCGCCCCGAAGCGTCAGGCGCGCCGAGTTCCATGCGCACGCAGCGCACCTCGACGACAAAACCGTCACCGTTGCCTGCGATCTCCATAGGATTCGCCAGGAAGTTAAACCGCGCGCCCTCTTCGATCGCGTTTTGGTATTCCTTACGACTGCCGGGCATGTTGGCGAAGTCGCGGCGGTAGAGACAGGTAACCTCGCTCGCGCCACTGCGGAGCGACGTGCGCAGGCAATCCATCGCGGTATCTCCGCCTCCGAGCACGACGACTCGTTTGCCCCGCACATCAATCGGCGGCACGTCTACGAGCGGTGAAGCGACATTTTTCTCGATCAGAAACGGCAAGGCATCGACCACGCCCTTGAGCTGTGCGCCGGAAATATCGAGCGGCTTGGGCTTTTGCGCACCGACGGCGAGAAACACCGCGTCAAAGTCGCGGCGGAGTTCGTGCAAAGTAACGTCCCAACCCACCTTCACTCCGAGTCGAAACTCCACCCCGTGGCGCACCAACAACTCAATCCGTCGTTCGACGATTTGCTTCTCCAGCTTGAACGCTGGAATGCCATTCACCAGCAAGCCGCCCGGAATCAACTGTGTTTCAAACACGGTGACGCCGTAGCCCAGTTTCACCAACTCGTCCGCGCAGGCGAGTCCGCCCGGCCCGGAGCCAATCACGGCGACGCGACGGCCGTTGGCGGGCGCTTGCACGAGTTCGAATCCGCCATGTTGAAAGGCGTATTCGTTGATAAAACGCTCTACTGCGCCAATCGCCACGGAGTCGGTGCGCGCCTGCAAAATGCACGAGCCTTCGCAGAGTTTTTCCTGCGGACAAACCCGCGAGCAAATCTCCGGCATGTTGCTCGTGCTGCGCGAGAGTGCGGCGGCCTCCAGAAATTGCCCTTGCGCCGTCAACGCCAGCCACTCCGGAATGCGGTTACCCAGCGGACACGCTTTCACGCAACCCGGCACCGGACACTGAATGCACCGCGCTGCCTGCGCTCGCACGGTCGCCTCGTCGTAATCGGAGTAAATTTCTTGAAAATCCCCCACCCGTTCCTCGGCCCCGCGCTTCGGCGGCGAGACGCGACAAATCGCCGACCAGGCGTATTTGGCAAGTTGAGGCGATGAAGAGGCGAACGGCATGGAAGGCGCGGAATTCTCCGCGAAAACACGGGGAACCCAACAATCAGAGCATGCCCGAGCGGGCCGCTTCGTGCCCTTCGATTCTTGGCTAACGCTGCGCACCGATTGCCGCCGGCGCGGCATCGCCCAACTCGTTAGGTCAGCATCCGCACGCGGCGATGCTTTTGCGGGAACTGCAGTGTCACGACCGTGCCGATGTCTTCCTTGCTCTCGATTCCGACGAGACCGCCATGGTCGCGCAAGATGCGTTGCACGATCATCAACCCCAGTCCGTGCCCACCCGTCTTGGTCGTGTGGTAAGGTGAGAAAAGTTTGGTCATGTCCGCCACTTTGATGCCGCTGCCGGTATCGGCGACGGCAACATAAACGGAATCGTCGTCGGATCGCACCCGCAGACTCAAGCGACCGCCCGGAGCCATTGCCTCAAGCGCGTTCTTAATCAGGTTAAAAAAAACCTGCTTGAGTTGATTTCGATCCGCCATGACGACGGGCAGGCTGCCGGGCAATTCTCCATCGACCGTGATGCCGCGATCCTCGATCTCCTGTGCTTGGAAACGGAGCACGTCTTCGATCACTTCCACAATATTGATGTCCTCCAAATCCGGCGCGCGTGGCCGGATCGCTTCGAGGAAATTGCGGATGATGCCGTCAAGTCGCGTGACTTCGTTTTGGCAAATTGCAATCGAATCGGCCAACGCTTCCGTCTCTTTTGAACCGCGCAGTTTCTGCAACTTCCGGTCGATCAGTTGCAAATGTATCGTGAGCGAATTGAGCGGGTTGCCCAACTCATGCGCGACACTGGCGGCGAGCAGCAGAATCGAGGAAATTTTTTCGTTCTCAATCAGTTCCTCCGTGCTGCGCTTTTCGCGCGTGATGTCGGTTAGGATAATCGCATAGCGCGACACGCCACCCGGCCCTTCGTGAAACGGGACCCGATACAATCGCACCACGCGCGGTTGCGGGTAACTCAGTTCAAATTCCCGCGTCAGCAACGGCGCCTCGTGCGCGCTCTCGGCGTCGTCGAGCGAGTCACGCAACCCCGGCACGAGTCGCCAGAGCGAAGCACCCGTAGCACCATCCTTCGAACCGATCATGCTCGTCGCCGCGTCATTCGCATAATCGATCTGTCCCGTGGCATCGATCACCAGCACGCCTTCTTGGAGCGTGTTGAACACCGCTTCGAGCATCGCCCGCTCGCGCGCAAGCCGTTGCACGAGATTTTGCAGATTGGCGTGATCGAGTTGCTCGAGTCGGCCGAGAACTTTGTCGAGGGAGCTGTGCTTCTTGCCCGCCATGGTTTGCCCGAAGGCGTTACCACTCAGAACATCACCTGCACGCGCGTCAACAACCTGCCGCCATCGTAAGGCGTGCCGGGATTGTCGCCGCGCAGGTAGTTCAACTGCAGCTTCAAGTCGTCGCCCTTGAGGTAATAATTTAGGCCGAACAACCACGAATCGATCACATCACCGCCGCGCTGTCTATTCGGGTCAAACGACTCGCGGCGCACCACGCCTTGCAGTTTTTGCGGCACGAAAAAATATGCCGCGAGCAACTTCCACGCCCGGGCATCGAACTGCGCATCGGGCACGGCGTTGGTCGGACGGTAATCCATCTCCAGCCACTCGCCCGCAATTGTCAGCGGCCCGCGCACGAAACTTGCGTCTGCCCCGATGCCGGAACGTTTTCCGGAAAACATATTACCGGAAAACCCCAGTCCGCTCCGCGAGACCGCCGCATCTTCCGTCCACAGTCCGTTCGCCGCGACGGTGAGTTTGCTCTCTTGCGACGAGAATGGTGTCGCGGTCACGCGGGCCGAATATTGAAAATTCTCGTTATCGTTCGCACTGACGTTCGCGCCGTTGCCGTTGCCCGCGACGACGTAATAGGAAAGTTTCTTGTCGAACATCTCCCCGAGCATGGCGACGGCCAGTTGGCGCCCGTCCGTCAGACGGTCGCTGCCCAAATAACGCTCTACCGTGAGCATCTTCGTATCACTCATCAATTGGTCGCCACCGAAAGCCGTCTTCAGTTGGCCGAAACGCACGTTGGCTGCGGGGTAGCGGTGCCAGTTTACGAAAATCTCATTCGCCTGCGCACGGTGACCTGTGCCCGCGCTCAGCGTGTTGCCCTGCAAATCCAACTCCGCCTTGAAATCAAAATGCTCGGCGAAACTGCCTGACACAAAAATGCGCGCGCGGCGGAAAAAGAAACGGTCGTTCACTCCGGCCCATCGCGGATCCGACGCGCCACCAAACTCGGCTTGTCCCTGCAAAAATCCGCCCACGCGCAATTTCCCTTCGTTGCTCGCGGCTTGGACTGGTGCCGGAGTCGGCTTCGGCGCGAGTCCAAGTTGGCGTTTCAAATCCGCATTTTCTTCCGCGAGCATCTGCAGGCGCGATTCGAGGGCGTTCAAACGCTCCTCAATCGAAATTTGCGCCAAACTCACGACGCCAGAAAAGACCGTCACAATTAGAATAATGCAGTATCGGAGCATCGTAATCATCGCTTAATTTCCGCGAACTTGCCGCGTCTTCCGGCGTAGCGCACGCCGAAAGACGAAGAACTGCCCGTCATGTCTCGAAAAAAGTGAGTTGCCCTTCGAGATCGCGTGGTTTGGCGAGCAATTTGCGCAGGAAACTGGCGCGATGCACCGGACAGCGCCCGAGGCGCACGACGGCCTCGCGATGTTCCTCCGTCCCGTAGCCCTTGTGCTGCGCAAACCCGTAGCCGGGATACAGTTTGTCCAACTCATCCATCATCCGGTCGCGTGTCACCTTGGCGATGATCGACGCCATCGCCACACACAACGACCGCGCATCACCGCGGACGATGCCCTGATGCGGATATGGAAAATGCTTCAGCGGTAATCCATCGACGAGAATCTTGCACGACGCCGCCGGCGTGAAGGCGGCTTTCTCCGCGTCGCTGGCAAAAAGATCCGGCTCCTTCTTTGACTCAAATGCACTCGGGGGATAAATTCCTTCCAGCGCGCGCCGCATCGCGAGTTTCGTGGCGCCGAGAATGTTGAACGTTTCCACTTCGCCGACTTCGCCCACCCCGAACGTGGCGTGGATGTGTCCTTGCCGCGCCAACTCATCGAACTCGCCCCACAGTTGCGCACGCTCCTCCGCACCGAGTTGCTTCGAATCGTTCACGCGGCCGGATTTGCTCACCGCCCAGCGCCCTTCGAGAAACTCGCGATTAACCAACACCGCGCCCGCCACCACCGGGCCCGCGAGTGCACCGCGTCCAGCTTCATCGACGCCGATCAGGCTGTCGAAGCCGAATAGCTGCTTCAGGTCGAAGCCGCGGAGTTGACGTCGCTTGGCCGGCATTGTCGCAAGGCTCAGTCGCGCCGCCACTCCGTTTTCTCACGCGGCGGGGGCAGTGGTAATTCGTCCAGTTTACCCGCGGCCGCCACGACTTCGTAGGCGGTGCGAAAATGTAATTTGGCGAATTGTCCGAGCGCGCGCGCGCCGAGTTTCAGCACCATGTCCGCTGCTTGCGCCTTGGCCGCGGCCCCCGCGCCCTTTTGCAATTTGGCACCGAACTGCTGCGACAACTCATGCATCGCGCGCACAAATTCCGCCCGCGCCACGATCGAAGCGGCGGCCACCACCGGGTCCTCTTCTGCCTTCGTCCGCATCTGGAGGTCGAAGCGCGTGACGCCACGGCGCACGAGTTCCTTTTGCACCAGCGGCTCTTTCGTAAATTGGTCCAACAAACCACGCGGCACCCACTTTTTCGCGAGTGCTTTTTCCAGCGCGATCGCGTGCTGCCACGCGAGCAACCGGTTCAGGTTGGCGCGCGGCTTGAGCATCAGCTCGTTGTATTTTGCCATGCCGCAAGCGCACGTTTCCACGACCACGCCCGGCGTATTGCGAATGAGGTGATCGAGTTTGAGAATCTGGCTATCGACGACCGTCTTCGAATCGCGCACGCCGGCCTTCATCCACGCGTCCACCGCCGCGCGGTCCGCCACGACGGTCGCGGCCACGACCGGGCCGAACAAATCACCCTTGCCCGACTCGTCGAGTCCGGCGTGGGGCTCGAACCAATCGGGATGATTCACCTCGTCGTAACCGAGCTTGGCCTGACCGGTAACTTGCGCTTCGATGACGTTTTGCACGAAGTCCTCGGTTTCCTTGCCCGCCACGACGACTTTGCCGCTGGTGTAAGCGGTGACGTTGACCTTCGGTCCTTTGAACGCGAAACGCGCATACGGCACCTCGGCACGCTCCCAGTATTTCGCGGCCACGGCGGCGTGCAGACGTTCCAGCTGCGCGTCGTCGAGCTTGATCGTGTAAGTGGAGAGCGCCTTGGGTTTTTCCTCCGCAGCGTCGTCGAACCGTTTAGGCATAGCTGAGAGAGCCACAAAACACCGGAACAGCACAAAGAGAAAAACACCGCTTCCCACGGGAATCTTTTTGTGTCTTGTCGTCTGGCGTGGCCACCGCCCCTGCCTCCCTGATCGCCCGCCGCGCCGATTTCCACCGCGCGCTCCACCGCTGGTATCGCACGCACCAGCGCGCGTTGCCGTGGCGCACCGCGCCATCGCTTTACTCGACCGTCGTCTCGGAGTTCATGCTGCAACAAACGCAAGTCGTTACGATGCTGCCGTATTTTCACCGGTGGCTGGCGGAGTTACCGGACTTCGGCGCGCTCGCGGCCGCTTCCGAGTCGCACGTTGTCAAACTCTGGGAAGGTCTGGGCTACTACGCGCGGGCGCGCAATCTGCACAAACTCGCGCAAGCCTTCGTCGCACGTCCGGCTGAGCCGCGCACGCCGCAGGAATGGCGCGAATTGCCCGGCATCGGCCCTTACACCGCGGCCGCCGTCACGAGCATCGCCTTCGGTCATCCGGCGGCGTGCGTCGATGGCAACGTCGTGCGGATCCTCGCGCGTTTGACCGGAGACGCGCGCGTGTTTGGCGACGGCTCCGCTGCCGCCAAACACTTCACGCCGCTTGCCGACGCGCTGATTATTGAATCGGAGCCCGGCCTGCACAACCAGGCGATGATGGAACTCGGCGCGACCGTCTGCGCGCGGACCAAACCGCTTTGCCTGACGTGTCCGGTCGCGGAATTTTGCGTCGCACGGCACCGCGGTGATCCGGAAGCGTTGCCGAAATTAGCGCCGAAGAAAATCGAGCAACGCGCAGTTGCCCGCGTCTGGTGCGAGCACGCGGGAAAATTACTGCTGCGCCGCGGCGCGGCCGGCGCACGGCGTTTGGCGGGACTGCACGAGTTACCGGAACCGACGGATGTCGGGCGCGACGTCCAAGCCGAAGATCTCCTCGCGACCGAACGCCGCACGATCACCCGTTACCAAATCACGGAACGTATTTATCGCGTGCAAACGAACGCTGCGTTGCGGCGGCGCGTGGAGCAATCCGCCGCCTTGGTGTGGGTCGATGCAACCGAACTCGCCTCACTCACCCTCTCTGGACCGCATCGGCGCTGGATTCGCCAGTTGCAAACCGGCGCGACTCCTCCGCCCAAATCACGGCGCCCTTAGGCGCCGAAACGCGCCGCTATCATCGCTTCAACGCGTTTCTTCGACAGCAGCACGTCTTCCACTTTCAAGCGCGGACTAAACTCCAACACGAGCGTGTGCTCCGGTCGCCAAAAACTGCTGACCATCTCGAAATCGATTTTGCCCGAGCCAATCGGTTGGTGGTCGTGGCCGTCGGCGCTGACATCGTGCAAATGAAAGCCGATCGCCCGCGGCGCATTTTTTTCCAAGTGCGCCCGATGATTGAGCATTCCCATCGACTGTTTTATCTCGGCGTGACCGGTGTCGTGCCAGTAGCCGGCCAACAATTCCCGTGGTATCGTGGCGACAAACTCAGCGTAATCTTCGTCCAGCGGCAGTTCCTCAAATTTTTCGCGATTCTCGAAGCCGAGCGCCACATTCTTGCTCGCCGCGTAGGGCATCAACTCCGCGATGCCGGCGCACATATTATCCCAATAAAGTTCTTTTCTTCTGCGCAGCTTGTTGAGCGAATTGGCGAGCAGTTTCACGTAGGCTGGATCAGTCCACACGTCGGTGTCCGGATGCTTGTCGAGGTAAGCGTCGACACGACGTCCAGGATTATACCAAAAAAATTCCACCGCGCCCAAGTGCACCACGAGTTTCTTGGCCCCAAGTTGATTAGCAAAATCGACCGTGCGCTTGCTGTGACGGAGCCATTGGTCGCGTTCGCGGGCATCTTTCGCACTCGGCATGTAAAGGTTGGGCGCGGCGTGGAGAACCCCCATGGGCAACGGACAGAAATTGTGACACGAAGCGACTTTGATAATGCCCTCTTCGACGGCGCGCAGAATGCCCGGCACGAGCGTGATGCGGATTCCATGGCTCAACTCGACCCACTCGAAACCGAGCTGGGCCATTTCCTTGAGCATTTCATAACCGTCTTGGTGGCGGCCGGAGCACCAGCAGGACGAGAGGGCGAGAATCGGCTTCATCAGAGAAAACCCACTAGGACAACAGATTGGACCGGTGGCAAGCCGAGCCGATGACCACTGCGATTTCGTTATCGCACCGCCGGAAAATAACAAACCGGCCACGCACTAGGCGACAGCCGGCTGGAAAAACAAGTGAGTGGAACTTAGTCTGCGTAACGGGCGCGAAGCATCGCGGTGAAGGCCGCGACCTTGTCTTTACGACGGCGCTTTTCGCAGGGCTTTTCGTAGTAACGCTTGGCGCGCACGTCTTTGATGACGCTCTCACGTTCGAGCTTCTTCTTCATGCGGCGCAGCGCACGATCGATGGGCTCACTTTTGCGCAGTTTGATCTCGATGGACATGGTAAATTGGATGGTTCGGCAGTGACGAAAGTTCAGAAAGAACCTTTCGGCTGCGGCTCCGTCAACAGCATTTTTTAAACGGAATTTGCCGGTGCGACTGCCATGCGCGAGTCGATCACACCCAAAACCAACTGCGGCGACGAGGTTGCAGCACCGGTCGCACGGTGCCTAATGACACGGGCCAGTGGCATTTGCGCCCGAACTGCGCGCACGCCGTCTTTCCGCTTGCCCAGCCCTGAGCGGTGGCTTCCCATCGCTGCCTGTGGCCGCTCAAGACAACAGTTTCGTTCACTTGCACGTCCACACCGACTACAGCCTCCTCGACGGAGCGTGCCGGATCGACCGCTTGATGGACCGCGCCGCCGCGCTGGGCATGAACGCGCTGGCGCTAACGGATCACGGTAACATGTTTGGCGCCATCGAGTTCTTTAATGCCGCCAAGGCCAAAGGCATCAAGCCGCTCGTCGGTTGCGAGATTTACCTGACGGAGGGTTCTCGCCTCGAAAAGAACGGACGCTCGGAAGACGGAAAAAGCTATTACCACATGGGCTTGCTGGCGCGAAATCTGCGCGGTTACCAGAACCTGCTCAAACTCGTCTCCGACGCACACCTGAAGGGCTTTTATTACAAGCCGCGCGCCGACTACGAGACGCTCGCCCGCCACGCGGACGGCCTTATCGGGTTCACTGGTTGCCTGGCTGCCGTAGTGCCGCAACACTTGCTCCACGGTCGCATGGAAGACGCGCGCGCGGCCTGCGGCCGGTTCGTGGAAATTTTCGGTCGCGAAAACTTCTTCGTCGAAATCCAGGACCACGGCATCGCCGAGCAACGCAAAATTATCCCCGGCCTGCTCAAGCTCGGCGAAGAGTTTAAGCTGAAGGTGATTTGCACGAACGATGTGCATTACGTGAACGCCGACGACGCCGGCCCGCACGACGCGTTGTTGTGCATCCAGACTGGCTCGAAAATCGCCGAGACGAACCGGATGAAGTTCGACGGCACGCAATTCTACCTGAAGACGCGAGAGGAGATGGACCGGCTCTTCAGCGAAGTCCCCGAATCCGTCACGAACACGCAGCTCGTCGCCGAAATGTGCGAGCTGGCGATTCCGTTCCCCAAAGGCTCCGAGCGTTATCCCAAGTATCCGCTCCCGCCGGAGGTCAAGGACGACCGCGCCGGTTATCTCAAGGAACTTTGCATCACCGGCCTGCGTCGTCGCTACGAAGTCGATTACGCACACCCCGACCAAGCCGCTGATCCCGCGCTCGCCAAAACGCTCAACGAACGCCTCGACTTCGAACTCTCCATCATCGGCGGCACAGGCTTCATCGATTACTTCCTCGTCGTGTGGGATTTCATCGATTGGGCGCGGAAAAAAGACATTCCCGTCGGGCCGGGTCGCGGCTCCGGCGCCGGCT
Source organism: Candidatus Didemnitutus sp. (assembly GCA_030681265.1). Taxonomy (GTDB): domain Bacteria; phylum Verrucomicrobiota; class Verrucomicrobiia; order Opitutales; family Opitutaceae; genus Didemnitutus. Next base: position 19,372 of record JAUXXD010000146.1, read on the forward strand.
GTCTCGTCGCCTATCTGCTCGGCATCACCAATCTCGATCCGCTCCGCTTCAAGTTGCTCTTCGAGCGTTTCCTTAATCCCGAGCGCGTATCGCCGCCGGACTTCGATATCGATTTCTGCATGCGCCGCCGCAGCGAAGTCATCGACTACGTGCGCCAGAAATACGGCAACGACTGCGTGGCCAACATCATCACCTACGGCACGCTCGGCGCGAAAATGGTCATCCGCGACGTCGCGCGCGTGCACGACCTGCCCTACGCCGACGCCGACCGCCTCGCCAAGATGATTCCCGATGAGCTCAACATCAGCCTGCGGGCGGCGATCGACAAATCCGCCGAGCTGCGCAACGAATTCGAAAACAATCCCGTCGCCAAGCGTATCATCGACCAAGGCCTCGTCCTCGAAGGCATGGTGCGCAACACCGGCAAACACGCCGCCGGCATCATCATCACCGACCGGCCGCTCGACGAATTCGTGCCGCTGACGTTGCAGGAAGGCGACGTCACCGTCCAATACGACATGACCGCCGTGGGCAAACTCGGCCTGTTGAAGATGGACTTCCTCGGCCTCAAGACGCTCACCGTCATCGCCGACGCCGTGGCCAACATCCGCCGTAGCGCCGACCCGAAATTCGACATTGAGGCACTCGATTTCGACGACGCAAAAACCTACGAACTGCTCAACTCCGGCCGCACCACCGGCGTCTTCCAACTCGAATCCGGCGGCATGCAAAATCTCTGCCGCCAGATCAGTCTGGCCTCCATCGATGAAATCGTCGCGCTCATCGCGCTCTACCGGCCCGGTCCGATGGAGTGGATTCCCGACTACATCCGCGGCAAAAAAAACCCCGCGACCGTCCAGTTTCCCCACCCGTTGCTCGAGGAAGTCTGCCGCGAAACCTACGGCGTGATGGTTTATCAGGAACAGGTGATGGAAGCCGCGAAAATCATCGCCGGCTACACCCTCGGCGGGGCCGACATGCTGCGCCGCGCCATGGGCAAAAAGGACGCCGAAGGGATGGCGAATGAACGCGCGAAGTTCGTCGAAGGCGCCGCGCGCACCAACAAGATCGACGCCAAAACCGCCAACTCGATCTTCGACATTCTCAACAAGTTCGCCAGTTACGGTTTCAACAAATCGCACTCCGCCGCCTACGCCGTGCTCAGTTACCAGACCGGTTACCTGAAGGCGAATTACCCCGTTCAATTCATGGCCGCGATGCTCAGCGCGGAATTGGGCAACTCGGAGAAAGTCGCGCACTTCATCGCCGAGTGCGAAGCGATGAGTCTCACCGTGCTCGGTCCCGACGTGAACGAATCGCGCGACATGTTCACGCCCCTCGGCGGCAAAATCCGTTTCGGCCTTGCCGGCATCAAAGGCGTCGGCGAACAAGCCGCGCAAAAGATCATCGAAGAGCGCGAAGCCAACGGGCCGTTCGCGAGCTTCGAGGATTTCGTCGTGCGCGTCGATGGCCGCGCCATCAACAAGCGCGTGCTCGAACACTTGGTGAAGACCGGTGCGTTCGACTTCAGCGGTGCCTCGCGCAAACAACTCTTCGAAAGCATCGACTCCGCCCTCGCCGGGGCCGCCGCCCACGCCCGCGACCAAGCCGCCGGCCAGCACAGCTTTCTCGACCTGCTCGCCGAGCCCGCGCCGCCGAAGCGCCATAACGAAACCAACACCGTCACCGCGCAACGCGCCGCGGCCGTGGAAGATTTCACATCGGCTGAACGCCTCCAATTCGAGAAGGAACTCGTCGGCTTCTACGTTTCCGGCCATCCGCTCAACGCCTTTTCCGGTCTCGCCGAGGCGCTCTGCACGCACAACGAGGACACCATTCTCCGCGAAGGCGACCGCGTGGAGTTCCGTCTCGCCGGCCTCGTCACTGGTATCACGAAGCGCCTTTCCAAACGCGACAACCGCCCGTGGGCCTTCTTCACGCTTGCGAGCAAACGCGGCACGCTCTCGGTCAACATGTATGCCGATGCCTACGAGACCTACGGCAAGCTACTCGCGGAGAATCTTCCCATTGTCGCACTTGGTTCCGTGATGCGCGGCAACGACGGCGCGCGTCTCAACATCAAGGAAGTCTACCCACTCGAAAACCACCTGCCCGGCGTAGTCCGGCGCCTCACGTGGCTCTTGCATCCGTCGCATTCCGCGGCGCCGGATTTCCTACAGAAGCTACGCACGACGATCGACGCGGCGAGCGGCGACACCAAGATCGAACTCGGTTTTCTCTTCGAGGGTAACATTGCCCCCGTCGCCGAAACTTCCTTCGCCCTCAAATGGCGCGTGAGCGGGCCGGCCTTCCAGGAATTGCGCAACCACCCGGCTTGCGCCGGCGTCCAAGTCGAGACCCGTCCGCCCGAGCTCAAGGAAGTCCGCCGGTGGGGCAAGAAGTCGTTCTAACCGATGCAAACTTCTCCTGTTCTCAACGAAGCCGCGCGCATCCTGCAACAAGTGCAGGCCGGCACGCCTGCTGATGCGGCGTTGCGCGAAAATCTCGCGCGCACCCGTCACGTGTCCGCTCCCGCGCGGAGGCGCGAGGTCAGTCATGCGGTGTTCACTTATTTCCGTTGGTGGCGTTGGCTGTCCCCGCGCGACTCGCTGCAAACGCAAGTCGCCGCCGCTCTCGCGCTCCAGCAACGCTTCGACCAATCACCGGCAAGTGTGAAACCCGAGGCACTCGCCGCGCGCGCCGTGCCGGATTGGCTCGCCACCGAGATGGACGCGGTGCCTGCGGCATGGTTGCAACAGCTCCAGCGCCCACCCGCACTGTGGATTCGCCCGCAACAAGCCGAAGCGACCGCCGTCGCCACCGCGCTGCGCGAGTGCGAACCCGCGGCTCCACTCTCCGGAACCACACTCGCGGCCTTGCGCTACACCGGCACGCGCGACTTGTTTCTCACGCAGCAATTTCAAAACGGACAGTTCGAGATCCAAGATCTCGCGTCGCAACTCGTGGGCCACGCCTGCGCGCCACAACCGGGCGAAATCTGGTGGGACACCTGCGCAGGCGAAGGCGGCAAAACGATGCACTTGTCCGACCTCATGCAAAACAAAGGCAAGATTTGGGCGAGTGATCGCTCGTTGCGCCGCCTCGATCAGTTGAAGAAACGCGCCGCGCGCGCGAAAGCATTCAATTACCGCTCCGCACCGTGGGAAGGTGGCGAAAAGCTGCCGACGAAAACCAAATTCGACGGCGTGCTCGTTGACGCGCCGTGCAGCGGCATCGGCACCTGGCAACGCAACCCGCATGCGCGCTGGACGACACAGCCGACGGATGTGCACGAACTGGCCGCCGTGCAGCAACGCCTGCTCCAACATGTCGCGCCGTCAGTAAAAAGCGGCGGCCGACTGATCTACGCCGTGTGCACGTTGGCGCGGGCTGAAACGACGGCGGTGGCCGAGGCTTTCAGCACCGCGCATCCGGAGTTCGCGCCGTTACCGCTGACGTCGCTCGGCTCGGAAAAATCATCGCTCATGCTCTGGCCGCACGAGCTCAACGCCAACGGCATGTTCATCGCCGCGTGGCGCCGGCGGTGACGCACGAGCTTAGTGGTCATTTTTCGAAATTCCGTCGTGCACCAGTGGCGGAGAATCGGTAAAGCGTTGGCTCGTTCATCGCCGCGCTGGGCCAAGTGGCGCCGTTCTCGCTCCTATGATTACCGCATTCCTCCGCATTGTCCTGCTCCTTTCTCTCACTTGCGCTGGCGCCCTCGCGCGACCTCCCGTCGGCGATTTCGTCAAGCGACCCGCCGTCAGTGCGGTGCAGATTTCCGAAGGCGGCCGTTACGTCGCCTTCCTGACGCCCAGCAACGCCCACTTTTTCGATCTGAACGTCTACGACCTGCAGACGCGGAGCGCGAAGAAGTTCGATATGGGCGGTGACGATGTGCTCGGTTTCGAGTGGATCGACGCCGATCGCATGGTGGTCTATAGCGAAAATCGCCCCGACACCCGCGGCCGGATGCGTGTGGTCGATATCAAGGGCGACAAAGTCAGCGCCAATCTGAGTTCGCGCCACCACTACTTCCAACTCGTAAGCAGCCTGCGGCGTGATGAGAAATTTTTCGTCGCCCGTTTCTTCGACGACGGTCAGGGCTCGCAAGGCCTCGCCGTCATCAACACCCGGTTGCGGCCCGCGACGATGGCCGGACAAAACAACGCCCGCTACAACGTGCACGAGTGGCTCGATCTGCCCAAAGGCGAGCACCACGGCACCATGACCGATCTCGACGGCGAAGTGCGGCTGGTGAGCATTTATTGCGGCAAGAAACTTCGCTTTTTCTATCGCGCCTCCGCCAAGGCGGCCTGGATTGAATTGCCCTTCGACTACGAGATGACCGACGTGATCGGCTTCACTAACGATCCCGACGTCCTCTGGGTTTCCCATTACTCCGGCGATGCGACCAGCAGCCGCCTGCATCGCTACCGTGTCAGTCAGGCGGATTTCGGCCCGCCGCTCTACGAGGATGCCCGCTATTCGCTGAGCGAAGCATCCCTGCTGGAAGTGCGCACTGCCACCGGCCAAGCGCGCACCCTCGCGCTGCACTACCACCGCGACGTGCCCGCGCAACTGGCGCTCGATGCGGAGTTCGCCGCCGTGCAAAAGGCGATCAACGCCCGCCTGCCCGGCCGCCTCAATCTGATCACCAGTTGCGACCGCGAATTGAAGAATTTTGCCGTCTCCTCCACCAGCGGGCGCGAACCCGCGCGCTACGTGATCTACCAACATGCCACGGGTGAATTCCTGCCCCTGCCCGAGCCGACGCCATGGTTCAACGCAGCCGCGATGAGCGTGATGCGCCCGATGAAATTCACCGCGCGCGACGGCCTGGAACTGGACGGCTATCTCTCGCTGCCCGCCGCCTCCGCCGACGGCCGCAAGCCCCCGCTGGTCGTCTATCCGCACGGCGGCCCATGGGTGCGCGACACCTGGGGCTTCGACTCCGACGTGCAGTTTCTCACCTCGCGCGGCTACGCGGTCTTCCAACCCAATTATCGCGGCTCCACCGGTTTTGCCAAAGCGGTTTCCAAGGACGACGATTTCGAGTTTCGCAAAATGCACGATGACGTCACCGACGGTGTGCGCCATCTTGTGGCACATGGCCTCGTCGATGAGAAACGCCTCGCGATTTACGGCGGCAGTTTCGGCGGCTACCTCGCCGTCGCCGGCGTCGCGTTCGAGCCGACGCTCTACCAGTGCGCCGTCACCTTTGCCGGAGTGTTCGATTGGAAGCGCTTGATCAAACAATCGTGGAGTCAGTCGGACGACGACGAGTTCAACTACGACCGCTTGATGCAACGACTCGGCGATCCCGCGCAACAGGAGGATCGTTTTCTCACGATGTCGCCGATCGCGCACATCGCCGCCGTTCGCGCGCCGGTGCTAGTGGTGCACGGCAAGATGGACACCGTGGTAGACTACCGTCAATCGACCAAGCTGCTCGCCGAACTCAGCGCACACAGGGTGCCGCACGAGAAGCTCTTTTTTGACACGGAATTCCACGGCTTCTCCGAGCGCGAAAACTACCAGAAGTTTCTCGAAACCTTGGAACGCTTCCTTGCCCAACACCTGTGAGTAAAGCATCGGTTCCGATTACCGGCGAGACGGTCTGCGCGGACTTCAACCATGTTCGCGCCGTGCTGCATTACACGAAGGCAGCCCATTCGCTCGGGCTGTGGCGCTCGGAGCAGGTCGTCATCGAGCGCTTCCTCACGGACAAGTCCGCGCGCCTCCTCGAAGCCGGTTGCGGTGCCGGACGCGTCGCACTCGGTCTCGCGCAACTCGGTTACGCGGAAATCGTCGGTTTCGATTTCGCCACCGAACTCGTTGAGCAAGCCGAGAGTCTCGCGCGGGAACGCGCCGTGACCAATGTGCATTTCGCCCACGCCGATGCCACCACCCTCGCCGCCCAGGGCAAACTGAACGGCAACATGCCACAAAAATGCACGCGTGCTGCCCCGAGCACTTGTAACCTAATAGGTGACAAACGCACGGAGTGGGTGCGCGCGGAGTCGTTCGACGGAGCATTGTTTATGTTCAACGGGCTGATGCAAATACCGGGGCGCGAGAATCGCCGGTCGGCTCTGCGCGGTTTACACGCGCTCGCCCGCAAGGGTGCACCGCTGATTTTCACCACTCACGATCGCAATGACGAGGCGGCGGAGCGCCGGCATTGGAAACGGCAGGCGGAGATTTGGGCCGCGGGAAAGCAGGATCCGGCGCTGGTTGAGTTCGGTGATCGCTACTTTATCGATGACGACGATTACCGCGTGTTCATGCATTTGCCGGATCGTGCGGAAATTGTCGAAGACCTCGCGGCTACGGGTTGGACGCTCGAATTTGACGAAATGCGCCGACGTCTGGCAGTGGAGCTGAAACCGGTGCGCGACTTTTCCGACGAGTGTCGGTTCTGGGTTGCTCGTAAGTAAAGATCCCCCGAGCAAGCTCCGGGGGATCTTGATCGAGACAGTTTTGTCCGTATTTTTGTGGGAGCGACCTCGGTCGCGGCTGTCGCGTGCAAGCACGCTCCCACAGATTCGATCCAAGCCGGAGCAAGCTCCGGGGTATTGGACTCACTGGGAATAAAAAGGCCGCGCGTTTCCGCGCGGCCTGAGAAACTTAAGCGAAGTCTGCGACTCAGAAGCCAGTCTGGATCGAGAAGGAGTATTGGCTCGCGGTGTTGCCGTCGTCGCGGAATTCCGCGGTGTAACCGGCGGCCCAACCCCAACGCTTTGACAATGTGCCGACCAAGCGGCCGCCGACCTTGATGCTCTTATCGAGACCATCGACGACGTTCGTCCGCGTGGTGGCCGACAACGTGCCGCTCAAACGACCGGAGAGTTGGCGAGTGTCGTCGCCGAGATCCGATTGAAGCACGGCAAAGAGATTCACGTAGAGCGGTTTGTCGCCCGCAATCATGCGCCAGTCAGCCGTCGCGCCAACGAGGCCGGCAAACGCGGTAGCCGATTGACTATCGAATTCATAATTGAGACCCGTCACGCCAGTTTCGCTGTAGCCATCGAGTTCGGCTTTCGTGTAGCGCACACCAACGAATGGCGAGAAATGAAACTCATCGCTGCCGAAATCGCCGCCGAGGCGAACTGAGCCACCAAGGCGATCACCCTTGGTTTTGCCAGAAGTGAGATAACCGCCAAAGGCCGTCTTGCGGCTGATGTCGCGCAGGTCTTGCGAACCGTAGCTCGCGGTGGCGTCGACAAACAGCGGGCCGGATTTCCATTGGCCGTAAGCGGTGACCACTTGCCCGCCGAGTTTGAAGGAGCCGGCGGTCGCACCGAGCTTGGCATCAAATTTTTCAACCGTAAGCGCGACCCCGCCGATGATGTTGCTCGTCAGCTGCCAATCGACACCGGCCGTCATGACGCTGCCCGTGTAATTGTATTGGTTGGTGTAGCCCGTGTAGTCGCGGGAACCGTCCTTGTAGCTGTAGCCGACGTAGCCATGTGCACCGGTGCGGCCCGCGCTGCTGCGCACGAGATCGAGGCGCGAGGTCACGACGTCAGCAGACATGTCCGAAGCGACGAGCACCGCCGAACCTTGCACGGCGGAGGTGCCGAGAACGAATTCCGGATTCAACACTTCCGTGAGCACGGTGGCGAAGATGGCATGGGCCTTGGTCGTGGGATGAATGCCGTCCCAGAATACAAACGTATTCACGTCGCCAACCATGCCGTTGCCGAGGAATTCCTGGCTTACGTTGGTGAATCCGAAGCGCGCCGGGTCCGCCAAAATGCGATTAAAAATTGCGCTGAGATCGAAAACCGTGACCTTGGCGTCGGCGGGGAGCGTCAGGCGGCCGATGCGGCCAGCGATGTCGTTGTTGAAGGCGAGCGAACCGGCTTGGGCGAGCGTCGCCGCGGGGGCGCCACTGCCTGTGACGAAGCGTGCCGTCTTCGAGATATCGGGCAAGTTGAGCACGAGAATGTTTTTCGCCCCGAGGGTGGCGAGGCTCTGCACGGCACCCGCAACGGCCGTCGTGGCGGTAATGGCGGCGGCGGTGACGGCCGGTCCGTTCTGCGTCGCGGGGTTGCCAATGGTGTTGAGCACGTCGTTCGCGCCCGCAAGGAGCACGAACAGGTCATTCGCGCCCGCCGTGATGGCACGCGATTGGTAGAGGCCGATTTGTTGCGCGAGGTTCGGCACCGCGCTACCCGGAGCGGCGGTGGCGCCGGCGAAGGCGAAATTGATGTTCGTTTTCACCGTGCCGGCCGCCGTGCTGTGCGCCACGAGCCCGCTGCGCAAATACTCCGCGTAAGTGATGCCGTTGGAAACACGACCGTTGAAATACGGAGCCGGGGGCGAACCTGTCAGCGCGAAGGTGTTGCCATTGTCGGTGAGTGAATCACCGAAGAAAAAGTAGCTGCTGTAGCTACGGGGAGCTGGCTGGGCCAGCAGGCTCGAAACGAGGCCCAAAGCGGCCAGCCCGAGAACGAAACGAGAACGTAGTTTGCTCATAGTTAGATGGGGGTAGAGAACAGTGCTAATACAGAACCTTGCTCCACATGCGGCGCAAGGCTGATTCCGTCGATTTCGCTGCTAGCGACGAAGTCGCGTTTCCAACTGTGTGCGAGCAGCGAACCAATCGGCGGCTACCAGACTATACATCGCGGTATTGCGGACAAAGCCGTCGTAACGCGTCTGATAGTTGCGCAAAATTCCCTCGAATACGCCGCCGATGCGGGCAATAGCGCGCCGAGAGGGCTCGTTGCGTTCATCAGTCTTCAGCTGCACCCGCACCGCGCCGAGGTCGTCGAAGGCATGGCGCAGTTGCAGTAGTTTCGCCTCAGTGTTGAGCGCGGTGCGCTGGGCCTCGCGGGCGATCCAAGTGCTGCCGATCTCGAGCGCCCGATGGCCGCGGCGGATATCCAGAAAGCGAGTTGAGCCCACGACGACACCGTCGCTCCGCCGCACCGTGGCCCACGTGACTTCGGTGCCAGCGGCCTGCTGCTTGAGCGCGTCGGCAATCCAGCGCTCCACCTCGGCCAAGGAGCCGAACTCAGGCGTCAACGCCCACGTCCATTCCTCGGGACGGTTGCCCGCGGCAAAAAGACCAGCAGCATGTCCGGGGGCGATGGGCTCCAGTCGAACATGCAGGCCTTCGAGCAAGATCGGACGGGGATCGAAATTCATGCCGAAGAGGTAAGCGTCAGGAAGGCCTCTGACTCAAGGACCGACTCCGGGTCGGCCGACCTGAACAGGGGCAGAATCAGTCGATTCGGCCTCTAAAAATGGTCGGGCTGGTGAGATTCGAACTGTGAGCGTGGTATGTGGTGCGGTTCGTGTTTGGTTTTATTCTAGGTGCGAACAGAGGCGGTCAGTTCGTCCGTAGATGCATGCTTCGAGCGTGTCATTGCAGCGTGGAAATAATAGCATCTGGCCCGGCTGACTCATGCTGGCTTTTCTTTTTTGTGTCTTCGACGTTCGCGGCGCGTAGAGTAGTTTCCCACGTCTTCGGCGACTCGCAGTTGAAAAACCGGACTTTCAAAGCGGATCTTTAATGGAAACGTGATACTGCGGCCAGACTCGATGTAATGCTCGATCAACGCCCGCACCGCAAAGCGCCCGAGTGCCGAGGGGGTGTTATTACCGCAGATGGCAGCGAGCTGGTCCATCTCGTCTTTTTCAACCGCAGTCAGACGAACCATCAGCTGCTCTGAAAGTTTCGGCGTATCCTTGTCGCTCATCAGGCTAAGCTGTCAGGAAAAGATAGCGGGAGTAACTTTTTTCTTGCTAGTTAGGATAGCGCCGCTATCGCTGCTATCTATGGGCGAGAAATTAAGTGAGCAGATTTTGGTCCGCGTGGCGGCGTCGGATATGGAGCGGATTCAGGCGGTTTGTGCGCGTCGAAAGACGCGGCCAACGCAGTTGGCGCGGGAGGGGTTGTTTGAGACGTTGGCGCGTTACGAGGTATCGGCCCCGGCGGTGGATGCGGAGACGGCGGAACTTGTGTCGCAGGCCAAATCAATGGGGCTTAATATTGCGGAAATGATTCGCGCGGCGTTGCGCAGTGCCGCCTGACGACCATGTATCTTATGAGCGAAACAACGATCCCGCGAGCGCCCGGTTCCGGCGCGTCATCCCGCAGGCCTTCGGCGCTGCGTATTCTGCACCGGCTGTGCTGGCGTTTTCGTTCGAGCTCGGCGCCGCGATTGGGAGTTGAAGTGATGGCGGAGCAGCTGGCTCGGCAGGAGAAGGAAACAGTCTCGTGTGCGAAAGAGGCGACGAAGATCGAGGGATTCCTGCAAACGACGCGACAGGCGTTGACGGCGGCGCTGACGGATGACGAGACGCCGGGCGTAATCACGCAGGCAGAAGCCGATGAAATCGCGCGAGTGATGATGAGGAACGCGTCGGCCGCGCACGCGCACACAAAGCACCTCAACGCGTTGCTCTGATGACGTTGGATGCTCCTACCCTCGACGCGCTGGCAGACCGCATCACGGTGCGCGTGCTGGCAGCGCTGCGTGGCACGGCTGCGGCACCGTTACCGCGTGTTTTATCGGGCACGGAGGCGCTGAGCGTGGAGGGTTTCGCGGCGGCGGTGGGCCGCTCCGAGGTGTGGGTATATCGGCAAATTCGAGCCCGGCGCATTGCGGTGCGCAAGTGCGGCAAGCCCTACCAGATCCCGTGCGGCGAGATCGGGAAGTTCACCAAAACGACAGCGACAACCTGAGCGAAAATGAAATCTAACGAATGCAGCCCCGGCCCACTGGTGCGTTCCTTGACGCCGGAGTGTAAGAAGGAGGAGGTGGCACGTGTATAACGCGCAATCATCTCGCTTCGAACCGCCGGCTATTCAACAGGCTCGGGGCACTTCTTGTGGCGCATTGAATCGCGCGCTCTCAATTTCCTCCGTCGCTCGCACGGCTCACTCCGGCCCGGTGACAACCCCACTCGCTGTGCGAAAGCGCAGCGGTGCGGTCCACGCCAATGTCAGCGAAGTCCGGGCAGCGGGCGCCGGGGATTCTTTTCAGCTGAGCGCGAAGGCGGTGTCGGCGCTGACGGGGATCGTGGTGCTGGATCTCTACGAGTTGCACGGTGCGATGGGTTCGCCGGGGCATTTTTTCTACCGGTATAACCGCATCGTCTACACGGCGCGCGGGTTGGTGGAGTTGGCGAAGAATTTGCGGGAGGCGGGGCATCACTCAGGCGCGGAGCGGCTGAGTGATGCATTGCGGAGTGCCCGTTCGACAGGCTCAGGGCAGGCGGAATGCGGAGTGCGGAGGGCCGGGGAGAAGAATGCGGAGTGCGGAGGGCGGAGCGCGGAGGGCTGTGAAACAGTGAGCAGTGAGCGGGGAGCGGTGAGCGGGGGGCGTAGCTGGCTGAATGAGTGGGAGGATTTGCACGGATGAGCGGGGCGTGTGCCATCTTTCGTGCGCCAGATCCGCGGCCGGCGTCGCGCTCGGAGGCGGATGCGTTGGCGGATTTTCATGCGCCGTTGGTGGATAGCGTGGATGCGCAGATCGCGGCGGGGCGCGGCGTGGCGGCGCCGTGGCCGACGCGGACGCTGCTGCGGCGCATGGAGCGAATGAGCGTGTCGGCTCGGGCGGAGTTTATCCGCGCGGTCGAAAAACTGGCGGAGACTTTTGCGCCATGATGCACCACGCGCTCGGGCGCTCTTATATTCGCACGGCGGATGGGGCCGAGGGGGTGGAGCTTCGGTCGCCGCGCGACTTTTTGGAGGCGTCTGAGGAGGTGACGGCGTCGGAGGCGATGGCGATCCGTGTGGAGGCGGTGAACAGCGCGACGGCGTGGATACTTGAGGCTAGTCCGCATCCGCGGGATGTGGCGGTGAGGTTGTTGGTGGCGACGCGGGCTTTTGTGCCGGCGCTTGTCTACGCGCTGCCGACGGCGGATTTGCTGGCGGTGACGAAGCCAGATGCGCGGCAGCGGGAGATTGCATTGATGCGGGTGCTGATGGCGGCGCCGGAAGCATCGGCGGCGGCGGCGAGGAAGCATGGTTGGCGGATCACTGCGGCGCTGGCGCGGGCGCATCGGCGGGAGCGGCACACTTACCAGGCGAGCGCGACGCCGAGCGCGGTGGATCGGTTGCGCGCAGCTGCGCCGGACACTCCGGCTGCGGAGGTGGAGTTGCGCGATGCGGCGCTGGTGCGGTGGGTTCGGCATCTGTGGCAGGGTCGATCGAGTCTGGTGGAGGCGTTGAAGCATTTTTATACGATCGCGCGTGCGCTGGCGCCGGAGCGGGTGCTGAACATGACGGGCGAGGAAATCGCGACGTTCTTCGGGCAGGGTCGCGCGGCGCAGAGTGCGCGGGAGAAAGCACAGATCAACAAGCGGCTGGAGCGCGCGGGCGTGCGGGCGACGACGATGCGGTTCCAGAAGAGCGCGACGGCGTGCGCAAAGTATGCCGCGGCCGCGCGGGGCAATCACCACCGGGCGGAATCGGTCCGGGCGAAGGTGGCGTGAGGCGCATGGACCACGGATTTTTTGACCACGAAAAACACGAAACACACGAAAACGGAGGAACCACGGATGACACAGATGAACACGGATGCGGTGGCGTTGCTGGCGACGGTGGCGCGGGGATTGAAGCTGGCCCGCGCAACCGAGTCCATCACGTGGATCGACCCGAAAAAAGAGAAGCCTGACGCGGAGACGACGGTGTTGCTCGCCTGCGCGGATGGGGAAGTCATCCCGGGCTATCTCAGCTCGCGACATGCAGACGCGCGACGTGGTCGCGTGGGCGGAGTGGCCGGTTGGGCCTCAGTCCTTTTCCCCATGACACCCGAAGATATCAAATTCCACCGCGACAACGCGCCTAGAGCGGAGAAATCTTTATGAACGCCTGCAAAGACGAAGACGACTGCCCCACACCTACTCGCTGTCGGCATCTGTGGCGCTGCCCGAGGGCCGAGAGCGTAATCCGCCCGAACGAAGAAGGTTCGGCTGTCGCGCGTTCCTCTTTGGCTGCTGGTTCGAAAGCAGCGGAGGACAGACTCGCGATGATCGCTGCTCTGGATGCGATGGAGGACGAGCAATGGGAAGAGTAGCAAGACTACGTGCGCCGCTGTGGTGGTATCCCTATTTCGAAAATCCCTGCGACGAAACCGCTGCGGTCGAACAATAAGATCAGCAATTCGGGGGCCTAAAAAACGTCATGAGAAAAACAGACCTGCCTTTTCTTCCTGCGACTCAATCGGAGCCTCTGGCGTCCGCGCCCCCGAATTGCGCTGTATCGCCGGGTTCGGCGGCTCGGTGCCCGAAGTGCAACGGCGTCGGATACCACGTCCGCGTCCGCAACTTCGACACCGAGGACGCCGACGTGTGGGAATGCCAATCGCCGCTCTGCACGGCCTACGGCCTGCTGTGGCACTCGCCGCGCCCGAAGGATGCGCTCGGCGAAATGCGGTGCGCTCTCCTCGCGCTGGTCGAAGCCGAGAAGGCCAGCCGCGACAACTTCGACAGCAACGCAATCGATCGAATCGAGCGAGCGATGCAGCGCGCTGACCGCGTGCTCTTTCCGGAACGCTATTCGCCGAACCCTGATTCTGCGAAGAATTCTGCATAACGAAATCCATAAATCTCGGAGCTGCTACGTTCTCTATTTTTCTGACCCATCTTAATTTATGACCATCGCTTCCTCTCCTGTTCTCACGATCCGCGTTGCGGATATTACGGCTTCGCCGTTGAATCCGCGGCACACGCGCTCGCGCGCCTACGCTGAGGAGAAGTTGCGCGAGCTGGGGGAATCCATGCTGAGCGCGCCGGGGCAACTGGAGGCGGTGCTGGTGCGCCCGCGCTCCGCCGCTCCGGGCAAGTATGAGCTGGTGAACGGCGAGCGGCGCTGGCGCGCGGCGAAACTGGGGGGGATGGTGGAGATCGCGGCGCGGGTGTCGCCGCTGACGGATGGCGAGGCGCTGGATATCATGCTGGCGGTGGGCTCGGGCGCGAATGTCGAGCCGTTGACGGCGTTAGAACAGGCGGAGGGCTACCAGCGGCTCATGGCGTTGCGGGGCTACGACGTAGGCAAGCTGGCGAAGCATTTGGGGCGCTCGGATATGACGGTGTGCCGGAGCTTGGCATTGCTGGATTTGCCGCCGATTGGCCGCGAGGCGTTGGAGGCGGGCACGCTCTCAGCGACGACGGCGTGGCGCATCGCACGCATCCCGGGCGCAGACATGCGCGAGCGGGCGGCGAAGGAAATATTGAACAACGACATGCATGGTGGTGTGATGCCGGAGCGGGCGGCGGCGGAGTGGATCGAAACGACGATCTGCCGGACGCTGAAGGGCGCGGTGTTTTCGATGCGTGATGCGACGTTGCTGCCGTCGGCGGGGGCGTGTGAGACGTGCCGCTTTCGTTCGGGGAACAATCCGGAGGAGTATGGCGACGTGCGCGATAAGTTCAAGTGCATGCATCCGGCGTGTTTCGAACAGAAGGTGGCGGCGCAGCGCGCGCGGGTGCTGGCGGAGGAGAAGAATGAGGGCAAGCAGCCGCTGACGCCGGAGGAAAATGCCGAGACGTTCAAGGCGGGCGAACATGGTCTAGCGTTTGATGCAGAGTTCGTTGCCTACACTCAGCCCCCGACGCTGGATTTGTTGAAAAAGGAAATCACCGGGCCGGTGCCGACGTGGCGGGCGCTGTGTGGCTCTCGAGTGCAGGTGTATGTGGGCATCAATCAAGACGGCATGGCCGTGGATCTGGTGCGGCTGGGTGAGGCGTTCGCGGCGGTGTCGGAGCCGACGATTTTCAATAAGGACACGGTGCGGCGCTACGGGTTGGCGATGGAGTCGGCGATCGTGACGCTGGCGGCGAAGGGTCGCACGGCGTCGGAGATTGCAGCGGAGAAGCATTTGCCGGTGGAGCATGTGCGGGCGGTGCTGGCGCGGACGCGGCAGCACCGGAGTGCGCCGGCCGTCGTGCGGCGGGCGAAGGCGGAAGACGGTGCTGGGGAGCAATACGGCACAGCGATGGCTGCTGAGCCTCGGCTGTGTGATCAGCTGGGCGCGAGTAAGCTGGTGTTCGAAGCTGATTTTAATGCGTTGATGGAGCTGGTGGTGAATGCGCACCACGATTGGAAGTCCGCGCCGGAGGCATGGCTAATCGCGGCAGAGGCGGTGCTGCGGCGGCATGACCGGATCGATGATGACGAAGAGGAGTCGACCACCGAAGGCTGAGTGGCCCACGGAACACACGGAAGACACGAAAAGGGTTAACCACGAAAACCACGAAACACACGAAAGAGGGGAACTTATGGGCGCTGATACAAAAATCCAGTGGTGCGATGCCACGCTTAACCCGTGGATCGGGTGCACGAAGGTTTCTCCGGGGTGCAAGAATTGTTACGCAGAGACGTGCACGCCGGTGCGGGCCTTCCGCATCGGCTGGGGCGCGGGTGCTCCGCGGTGGCGCGTGAAGAGCTTCGCGGCGGCGGCACGGGCGGCGAATCGCAAGGCCGGCCGGCTGGGGCGCCGGCTACGGGTTTTCCCGTCGCTGTGTGACTGGCTCGACATGGAGGTGGCGGAAGCGTGGCTGGCGGATTTTGTGACGACGATCGCGGAGACGCCGGAGCTGGATTGGCTGTTGCTGACGAAGCGTCCGCAGGTGTGGCGCGCGCGGATGGTGGCGGTGCGGCATGTGCTGGCGTCGCGCGAACACGCGGGGGCGTATATGCTCGTAGATGCGTGGCTGGCGGGCTCGGCTCCGGCGAACGTGTGGATCGGTGTGAGCATCGAGGACCAGGCGCGCGCGGAGCAACGGATGCCGGAGTTGGTGGAGATTCCAGCGCGGGTGAGGTTTCTTTCGTGTGAGCCGCTCATCGGCGGATTAGACCTTAATTACTGGCTTACCGTTTGTCTGGTGCCACAGGTGCAATGGGTGATTGTCGGCGGTGAGAGCGGCGCTGGCGCGCGGCCATGCGATGCGGCGTGGGTGGAGTCGATTATCGAGCAGTGCGCGGCGGTGCGTGTCTCGTGTTTCGTGAAGCAACTTGGTGCGCGGGCGTATCGCGATGACTTGAATGGTCGCGAAGCGTTTATCGGCATCATCGGCGGCAAGTTGACGCATCGTGCGGAAGACGGGCAGCGCGTGTGGGCGAAGTGGAAGCATTCGAAAGGCGGCGATTCCGAAGAGTGGGCCGAGGTGTTTCGCGTGCGGGAGTTTCCGGGGGTGCGGTCATGACCACGCGGATTGTGTTGTTGGAATTACAGGTGGCTTGCCGAGCGCTGCAGGTGGCGGTGGACGGGGTGCTGGGGACGCTGCCGGCGGATAGCTCGGCACCGCGGGTGGAGCGGATCGTGGTGTATGTGGCGGATGCCTACGGCTACACGCTGACGATGTTGCAGGGGCGCGATCGGCACGCGCGCGTGAGCGAGGCGCGGCATGTTGCGATCTACTTGGCACGGTTGCGGACGGAGGCTGGTGTGGAGGTGCTGGGGAGGCTGCTGCATCGGGACCATGGGACGATTTCTTATGCGGCGAAGGCGATGCGTGAGCGGATTGAGTGCGACCAGCGCTTCGCCGCCCGCGTGCGTAAGATCGGCGAAGCGCTGGCGATGATGGAGATGGAGATGGGGAGGGACTTGCTGTGAGCAAAATCATTCCCATCGCCGAAGGAGGTAGCGTGAACGTCTCCGCCTCAATCATCGTGTGCATGTTCTTCGGGCTCCATCAGGTTGCCGAGGACGTAGATCACGCCGCTCGGTCCGCCTGGCACCGCCGCGAGGAAGGCCTATTGGCCTGTTTCCAAATACTTGTTCGCTTCCTGCGCAGAGTTGAGCTGCGCCACTTCAGTAATGTTATCGTTCATGGGGTATATAGTGTATCACAGGCACCTCGCGCGGCGCGGAGGGCAGCGGCATGACCGATTCCGCCACCCTTTCTCCAACGTCGGGCCAGAGTGCGATGCTGGCGTTTTTCGGGCTCACCGCGCGCTCGAAGGCGGAGGCTTCGCAGGTGCTGGGCAAGGCGTTGGAATTGCCGATGAACCAGCGGCGGTGGATTTGCGAGCGGGCGCGGCGGCTGGTGGCGACGATGCGGCCGGCCGTCTCCGGCGGCGGCGGGCATGATGCGACCTTTGCCGTGGCGTGCGCGCTGGTGCACGGATTCGACCTCACGATCAACGAGGCGATGGATGTGATGCAGGATTACAACCGGCGGTGTGAGCCGCCGTGGAGTGACAGCGAACTATTCCACAAGCTGCAGACGGCGGAGACGTGGGGGAAGCATGACAAGCCGCGTGGTCATTTGATTGGCGACCGCGGCGGCGCGGGGCGCGCCGACGCGGCGGCTGGGGCGGCGGCGCGCAAGGCCTACGTGCCGCAGGCTCCAGTTCCGCAGGCAAAACAGCGCGTGGATTTTAATCCGGCAAAGTTGCGCGAGTTGGCGGGGCAGTGGCGCGACGCTGTAAATCTGATCTGGCTGGCGAATCGCTCGGCGGTGGACCCGGCTACGGTGTCGCCGGAGGGATTCCTGCAGCTGCTCTACCAGCGGGTGGAGAGCGTGTGGACGGGCGAAACGGATTGGGGGCGTAACGAGGCGCTATGGCCGGCGATGAAGCCGTCGGCTGGGAGCGTGGATGGCGTGAAGTTTCTGGCTCAGCCGCTCGACGGCAGGTTGCACCTGAATCGGCGCAAGCAGGTGTCGGCGGACAAAATCATGGCGGGGAAAAAGTATCAGGTCCACGTGGTGGGCGACACGGATTGGAAAGTGCTCGGTGCGGTGCGCGGCGTGGCGGGCGAAGTGTTTACGGCGAAGCTGGACCGCCGCGGCGAGGGTCGCGGCACGGGCACGGCGATGACTTACAGTCGGCGAATCGCGGAAGCGGTGACGAGCTTTCGCTACATAGTTCTCGAGAGCGACTCGGCGGATTTACAGGATTGGATCGGGCTGCTGGTGCAGTTGCCGTTGCGCATCGAAGCGCTCTACATGAGCGGCGGGAAGAGTGTGCATGCGCTTATCCGCGTCGACCAGCCGACGGCGAACACGTGGGATTTTTATAAAGAAAACACGCTGGCGCCGACGATCAATCTGCTGTGTCTGGGTGGCCTAGACCCGAAGGTGTTGAGCGCGGTGCGTCTGACGCGGCTGCCGAACACTTGGCGCGGGGAGAAGCTGCAGAAGTTGCTCTATGTGCGGCCGGCGGCACCGGTGCAGGCGTTAACCGAGGTGCCGGCGGTCCGCGATGTGGTGGAACAGTGGTGCGGCATCGCGGCGCTGGGGCCCTCGGATGCGGATGAGACGGGCGAGGGCGTGCGCGCGGTGCGCGCGGCGTTGGAATTTTACGGCCCGGCGAACAAGCGCTGCCGGGAAGAGCTTATCAACTTTAACCGGCTGTGCGCTGAGGCCGGTTTTGACTGCGGGAAATAAAGGCATGAGCGAAATGACCAAACAGCCGCCTGGACCGGCGGATGAACAGGCTGCTGCCGCTAATCGCGTGGCGCGGCAAATGGCAGGGTCGGCGATCGAGCCGACGGCTGCGCCCGCGGCACCGAAGCCGGATGCCGACGATCTCTCGGATGACGTGAAGCCGCATGTGCGGTTGCCGTGCGAGGGGTATGGGCTGCATCGCTTCGCGCGGGAGATCGGCGGGCTGTGCAAAATGAACGGGGTGTTTCGCATGCAGGATGTGCCGGTGCTGATCAATTACGAGATTGGGCAGGCAGTGCCGCTCTCGCCGGGGCGGTTCCGGACTTACGCGCACCGGCTGTGTGTGCCGGCGAAGTTCAAATGGGACAAGGAGGGCAACCGCGACGAAGTGGAGATGACGATGAGCAAGGACGTGGCGGCGGACACGTTGCAGTCGTTGGAATTTATCGAGCAGCAGCGGGCGCTGGCGAAGGTGAATGCGGAGCGGATGCCGCTGGTGCGACCGAGCGACGGGCGGCTGGTGTTGCTCAAGCCGGGCTACGATGAGGAGTCGAAGATATACACGCTGCCGACGGCGTTGGAGATCGATGAGGCGATGACGGTGGATGCGGCGCGGGCGTTCATCAACGACCTGGTGGGCGAAGTGCCGTGGGGCGATGTGAAGCCGGACACGGAAGAGCATCGCGCGGCTGGTGTGGTGGGGCTGAGTCGCTCGAAGGCGGTTTGGCTGAGTTGTGCGGTGAGCTTGTATGGTTCGGGTTTGTTGCATCCGCTGAGCAACCGGATCCACTATGTTTTTGTGGCGAATGCGCAGCGCTCGGGCAAAACGCTGGTGGCGAAGATGGCGGTGGTGCCGATCTTCGGGTTGTCGAAATCGAAATCAAAGCCGCATGACGATAACGAGCTGCGGAAGATGCTGACTGCGGCGGCGCGCGGGAATGCGCCCTACTTTTTGCTCGATGATTTGGAGGGCATGCTGCGGAGCACGGATTTGAATGCGTTTATGACGGCTCCGACGTGGAGCGACCGGAAGTTCAACACGCAGGAAGAGATGAGTTCGCCGAAGCAGACGGTGGTGGTAATCACCGGAAACAATCTCGGTCTGTCGACGGACATCGCGAACCGCACGTTGCGTTGCCAGCTTTACACGGAAGAGTTCGACGCGCAGTCGCGAGTGATCAATCGTGTGATCGATGAGGAGTATCTGGCGCGGCCGAGTGTGCGGCGGCAGTTCCTGAGCGCGATGTGGTGCTTCGTTCGCGAGTGGGACAAGGCGGGGCGGCCGAAGGGCAAGCGCGTGCTGAAGGGCTTCGAGGCGTGGTGCGATATTTTCGGCGGCATCGTGTCGCACGCGGGCTTCGGCGATCCGGTAGAGGCGCCGCCGACGGATGATTTCTCGGGCGACACCGAGGGCGCGGACATGCAGACGCTGGTGGGCGTGCTGGTGGAGGACATGGGTGTGCTGACGAAGAAGGAGTATCAGTTTGCGGAGCTGGTGGACGCGGCGCGGGAGCACGATTGTTTCACGTGGATGATCAAGGGGCGCGAGCGGACGGAGAAGGAGAGCGACAAGACGACGTATGACCTAGAGCCGACGGCGAAGAGCTCGATGGGGAAGATGTTTTCCGCCAAATACGGCGGGCGGAAATTTCGCCTGGCGGACGGACGCGTGGTGCAGTTTGGCCAGCGCGGCCGCAACCGGCATCGGCGGTATGTGGTGGAGGTGCTGACGTGAGTGCGTGCCGTGGTGAGGATGATTGCGCGACATGAATACTGAAGACATGCGACAGCACTTTGAGGCAGACGGACGCCATCGCCAAGGCGGTCTCTGTCTTGGCCAACGCGGAGATCAGCCACAACCAGAACGGAGAACCCTTATGAACGAACAACCCAAAACAGACCCGTGGAAAACAGATATGGCGCCAGCGCAAAGCTACGCCTGCCGTGTGGGACCGAGCGCAGCAACCGCGCCCGAACAAGTGCAAACTAAGGTCGTTGCTGCTGTGCCGACCGGTTCGGGTCTTCTTGAAACCCTCGAAAGCATGGCGCGACAAAACTGCCACACCGGTCGCGTTGACCGCGACTACAACGGACAGGTCGCCGGAACACTCGTCACCGACAGCGGCGCGATTTCGGCACACGCGGACGCTCTCGAAACCCTAGCTGAACATGGTCGCTTCCGCATCGTCGCCGCGCGGGGCCGCATGGTAGTCGGCTACTGGCCGGAGAACGACCCGAACTCTTGAGATGAGCAACGACGCGCCGATTACCCCCGCCTACACGATGCACCCCAAGATGCGGCGCAGACTGAGAAGCTACCGCATCCGGTCGGCTGCGCGTCGTTGGCTCAGGGGATTTTTTCGGCGTTTCCGGCAAGCGATATGCCGCCACGGATTCCGACTGGCCGACCTCACCAACACGGGCATCCCCCAACCGGCCAAGCCGACTGAAAACGCTGGATACTACGAGTGGCTGAACTACTACGCCCGACTGTCCGCGCACCCGGCAAACTCGCAGCGCGTGCGCTGGCCCTGCGCGAAATGCGGCAAGGTCTTCTTCGCTCACTGCGGCCTCGAAATCATGCACACACATGGCCCGATTCTTCCGCCGCCGAACAACCCGGTCAGCCACGGCCTGAGCGAAGCGAAGGACGTTGCGCTGTAGCGGACTGGTTAGCCTCCGAATTTATGAGCGACAAAAACGAAAAAGACCTAGCGAACACCCGCGACCTCTTCGACTTCCTGCAAGGCAACTTGCCGGAGGGATACCAAGTCGCGCCCGACCACATGCCCAAGCTCACGGCCGATCAGGCCGCGACGGTGATCTGGTATCTCGGCAACCAATACTGGCAGGTCACGGACCACGTAGAGCGGTGCGAAGTCTGCGGCGACTGGTATAACGCATGGTGCGAAGGCGAGTGCCTCGATTTCGGAAAGGCGCCGTATCATTTCTGCGGCAACTGCTGCGCGGGCGAGGAAGCCCAACAGAAACGCCGCGTCGGCCGGGGCATCGAACGCGCCAAGAAGCGCCAGTGTCTTTTGGCTAACATAAAGAGCACCTAACCCGGCCCCCGATGCACGACTCTCCAGCAGATCCTCGCGCCTACCAAGGCGGCAGCGACCGGGTTAGGTGTCTCGCTTGGTTGGGGTCTTCTTTCGCAGCAGGAGCAGCACTCCCGCCTGCATCGCCGCGCAGGGCTCAGCCCCGCGCATCCACAACTGGAGCGACCGCGGGGTCACTCCGCATACGCGAGCAGCCTCGGCAGTGCCGAGGCGCTCAACAAGCGGGCGGAGCTGGATCGCGAAGCTCATGCGACGGGATCAACGAGCTTCGACCACGTCCAGCCCGAGCCGGGGCACCGGCGATTGCGAGCCGCGCACTCGCGGCGGGCATCGACCTGCGTGAACGCCAGGTCGGACAAGTGGAACTGGTGGCGGCGGCTGGGAGCCGGGGAACCGGCGCAGACAGTGTGGGCGCGATAGAGGCCGTAGCGGAACATGGGGGTCTTCATAGTGACTATGATCATGCGAATTTATTTCGCACTTGCAAGCACGAAAGCGAAATAATTTCGCACCCGGATTGTAATGACCCCAACAACCGAGATGTGCCGACGAGCGGCACGAACGGGGAACTCTTATGAGCGACAACTACCCAAACTATCCCGACTACCAACCCATGAATGCCTGCACCGGCAGCGAATTGCTGGAAGCCCCGAGCGCAGTGACCACGACCGAATCAGGTGCAGCGCCGCTCGTTGGCACTGGCTCGTGGATGAACCAAGCCGCTGCGCGGCGCAGGGAATCGTGGACAGTGGCGACCATTGGCGTCAATGTGTGCGGGTGACAGGGTTGGCGTGCATGAAAATAAATTTCGCGAGTCCCGTAAGTAGGCATTTCAAGCGTTGCGCGTGCGCTGCGCGCTACGGCGCAGCAGAACGCTCAGAGTTGGGGCGCGGCGGCGGCGTGCTCATCACGCTGCCTCTCTACCTCGTGCTTTGGAGCGCGGCGGAAATCCTGAATGACGCTACCGGCTACGTCGTGTTCGGCGTCAGCCTCATGCTCTGGCCCTGCCAGTGGGCCTTTGATCTAGGCCGCTCCGCCGCGCGCCCCAACGACGATAATGAGACACGCGGCACCAAATCCTAAATCACTATGAAACCTTCCGAAAACCAAATAACTCCCGCCCGCGTTGTCTCTGGTGATTGTTCGGCACTGCATTGGCTTTGGGTTTGGCCTCTCGCTATATTCGCAAGCCCAATCGGCATAATCTCGGTGGCAGCTCTCGCACCGGCCTTCTGGCCACTCCCGCTCGCCGCAATGTTAATCGGTCTGTGTGCGGCCGGCGTCGTCGATGACGAGCCTAACACGACAAGTGAGCCACGCGGAATTTAACCTATGAAAAACACACCTGAGATTGCCCGCGTTGGCTCTACGAATGGTTCGGCGGTCTGCGCTTGGTGCCGTGAGCCAGCCGGGCACACGCTCGGCGAATGCCCGGCGGCACTCAATCGCGAGGAGGCTGTAGCCGCACTCCTGCAATCACGCGAGCTGCTACGAGAACTCGCCGATTGCTACTTTCTGCGGCGCAGCGAAGGGCTGCTCGAACTGATGATGCGCGCCGACCGGATGCTCTCGCCGAACCCTGATTCTGCGAAGAATTGCAGATAACAAAACTAACTAACCACGCATTGATATGAAGTTGCCAAAAAACGAGGTGCTGTCGCGATTGGAATCGAGCTTGCGGCTTTTGGGGCAGGACCGGAATACCGTCACGTCGTATTGCCGCACAGCGGCGCATTTCTATGACTTCGTGCGGGAGCAGCGTCCGGGGCTCAACTCTGAGCGGTTGGCCGAAGCGTTTCTGACGATGCGCGTGCGGCGCGATGATGTGTCGGCCTCCACTCAGAATCACGATCTGGCGGCGCTCAATGCGCTGTTCGCGGCGTTCGGGCGCAAGCTGGGGAACGTGGACGCGCTGCGCGCCAAGCGTCCGCAGTTTGCCCGGCATTGCCCGACGACGCCGGAGTTGATGGCGTTGCTGCGCACGCTGGCGGACACGCCGAAGGTGCCGGCGCGGCTCATGGCGTTGACGATGGCGGCAACGGGGTTGCGGATCTCAGAGTGCTTGGGTGCGCGGATGAAGGATTTCCGGCGCGAGTCGGACAAGCTCCACCTCGTGGTGCGTGATCCGAAGCAGGCGCACGATCGATGGGTGCCAATCCCCGCGATGTTGTGGCCGGCACTCCGCGGTCAGGCGCTGCACGCTAGGCGGGTTTTCGCACAGGACCAGGCGCGTGCGGAGCCGTTGCCGATCGCCATGCCGAATGCGTTGGCGAGGAAATACCCGCGGTCTGCGCACTCGGTGGGATGGATGTTCCTGTTCCCCTCGCCGAATCCGCAGCGGCATCCGGAGAAGAAAGTGCTGATGCGCTGGCATCAGCCTCCCGGTGATGTGCAACACGCATTCTCGCGGGCGTGTGATGAGCTCGAGAGAGCGGGGCAACTCGTGGCGCGCATCACGCCGCATCACTTGCGGCATTGGTATGGGACGCATTTCAACGGCGATCTGCGCGACCTGCAGGAGCTGATGGGACATCGATCGATTGAGACCACGGCGCTCTATCGGCATCCGCAGCTCGACCGGGCAAGCAGCCCGCTAGAGCAGTTCGGCGCGCAGCTGGCGCTGACGGGCTGATACGGCCGCGCTAGCGCCGCTACGGTGGAGTTATGAGCCCTCGCCCGCCTCTGCGCGTGCGAGGGCTCTGTGCTTACGGCCGCCCTGTGGCTCCAACCCAAGCCGGTTCGGCCGGCGGCGGCCGTTGCCTACCGCTTCGGCCTGACCTGTGCCTTCACCTAGTCCTTGCGACCCGCCGTGCCGTCGCTGAACAAGGCCCGCCCGCGCCTCTCTCGGCTCTCTCTGTTGCGTTTCCGGCGCCCACCTTGTCCCACATCCTCCTTTTTTTGCTGACCTTTACCTCTACCTCTTACTCTTCTACTAGAAGAAGTTGGGGAGCGAAGGGGATAAGGTGGGAGCAGGTGGTGCAGGGTCTTTTAAGTCTCTTTGGGGTGAAGGGCCATAGTCTGCGAGGCGTTGGCCCTTGCGACCGCTACCCGCGGCACCACGGCCCCCGTCCAAGGAATCTATTGGCCGACTGTGCGCGCCCTACGGTGTTCCCGTCCCCTGACCGTTTTGCCTGCGGCACGCGCGGAACCAATTTGGCACTTTGACACCCGCGCATGGGAATGAGCGCACGTTATTGAGACTGAGAGAATTCCGCCCGTGACAAACCCGATCAACAGTGACTCGGTCCGCCAGGCGTTGCTGGCGGGGGCCGTGGCGAAGCTCGCCCGGGGCGGCGCGGCGAAACTCACCACGGAAGAACGCAAGGTGCTCGCGACCGTGTCGCCGGAGTTCGCAGATCCCGCGCCCGCCACTGTGGCCGACACAGAGCCCGCGGATCCGCCCACCGGGGGGGCGCCGGCCCCGGCCGGCGCCCCCCCGGTGGTGGTGCGGAAGTTCGCCGGAGGCCGGCTAAAATTCGCGCATGGTTACGAGCACTACGCCGAGCAGCTCGGCGTGTCGTTGCGCACCATCAAGCGCTGGGTCCGCACCGGCAAAGAAAAGAGCGACCTCTGTCCGCTCGACGATCTCGCGCAACTGCACGGGTGGTGGACGCGGTGCCAGAATTACGACGCGCCCACGCAAGTCGTCGCCGCCTCCGCCGAAGCCGCGCGCGCGAACGCCGAGGCCCCGCCGACGCCGTCGACGGGGGAGCAGGTGGCAGGCACGCCGGGAACCGCTAACGCTGAGGGGAAAGGGGCGCACGGTGCCACCACGCCGCCGCCGCCCGGCAAGCCTCTCATCGCGCACGGTGCGATGGAAAGCATCACGCTCGAAGACACGCTCGCGCGTGTTAGCCGGCAGCATCGCGCTAATCTCGATCTGCTCGATGAAGCTTACACCGGCACCAACGAAGCCGCCCTCACCGCGCGTCTCCGGAACGCCCGCGCCTCCGGCGAAATGCTCGCGGCCGCGCAACGTGCGCTCGACGAATATCGCGCCGCCCGCGGCGACATGGTGCCCATCGCCGATGTGCAGGACGAAGGCCGCCGCGTGCACACCGCGATGGCGCAATCTCTCCTCAACGCCGTCGTAGAACTCGGCGTGCACCGGGCGCGCGCCGCCACCGCCATCAACGATTGGTTTCTCCAGCTCCGAGAGTCCGACTTCTTCGCGGCCACGATTCCCACGCTCACGCCCGCACCGCCGCCAAGCGCCGCAACCACTCCCGTCGACGCAGTCACCGCCACCGCCACCGCGCCCGCCAACGCGGAATCGCCGTGATCTCCCCCGCCTTAGACGATCTTCCGCTCTTCGGCGCCGTCGCGGCCGCGTCGGATGCATCGTCCGCGTCCGCCGCGCCCGAGCTCACGCCACCGCCACGCATCGATCTTTCACCTGCGCCGCCCTCCACGCGCCAATGGTTCCGCTCCGACATCCTTCTCCCTGCCTATCGTCCTATCATCCCCGAAAAAAATTCGTGGGAATGGGCCGATGACAAAAACGTCTACCTCGACGCCAAAGCCGCCGCGAAGCCCGGCTGGTATGCCTCGCGTCGCACGCCGCACGTCCGCGAATTCAACGAGACCCTCACCGACCACCGCTGGAAAGAGGATCTTGTCATCAAATCTTCTCGCACCGGCTACACCGAAGCCGCGCTGAACAACATCCGCTACGCCCCGCAAAACGCTCCCGGCAACGCGCTTTTCGCGATCGATTCCAAGCTCGAAGCGAAAAACGTCTCCAAAGAGCGCCTCGAGAAAACACTCAAGAAAGCCGCTGGCGAGGAATTCCCTGACGATCCCGATGAAGCCGGCATTTACGCCGTCCGACTCCGCAACATGACGGTGCAACTCTCCGGCAGCTACAGCGCAGGCATCTTCCGCAACAAGTGGCTCCGCCAAGTCGTCCTCGATGAGTGCGAGGTGAAGAGCGTCATCCTTGACGAGGGGAACATCTTCGACCTCGCCGAGTCCCGCATCAACCGACATCCTCACGGCAAGCTTTTCGCGATGAGTAAGCCGAAGAAGCCCGGCACGCCGTTCCACAAACGCTGGTGCACCGGCACGCGCTCCGTCCGTCTCGCGCCGTGCCCGCATTGCGGCACGTTTCAGGAGTTCACTTTCTTCGGCGAGTCTGCCTCAGAAAATCTGAAACCTCTCGCCGAGCGCGGAAAACCGCCCGTGCGCGAGACCGAAATCCCCCCGCCGCGTCTCGGCAAACTCGTCTTCTCCCACTGCAAGGACCTCACTGGGCACTGGGACCGCGAGCGCATCGTCGCCGCGACGCACTACGAATGCGTCCGCGGTTGCCGCATCACCGGTCGCGAGACTCTTGACGCATCGCACGCGTGGATTTTCCCCGGCACCGACCCCGGCGCCACCGAGGTTCGCACGCGCCTTTTCTCCGGCGAGACGCTCGAGTCGAAGGCCGCCATAATGCTCGCGGGGCAGTGGCTCGCCACCAATCCCAACCCACACCCGAAGCGCCGCTCGCGCCACATCTCCGACCTCTACTGCCTCGACGACGAGATCGTGTGGGGCGAGCTCGCGCTGATGTTCATCGACTGCGAAGGCGACCCGACGAAGTTGATGCACTTTTTCAACAACAACCTCGGCTTCGTCTTCCGCCCGAAGTCCGCCGAGGTGTCGCAAGAAAAACTGCTCGCCCTCCGCGCCGCGTATCGCCGCGGCATGGTTCCCTTCGTCCCCGACCTCGTCACGCTCGCTTTCGATACGCAGGATACGCATTACGTCGCCCTGATCTGTGCCTGGCTCGTCGACGGCACGTGCGCGATCGTCGATTGGTTCCACGCCGTCTCCGATATCGACATCCAATCACGCTTCCACCGTGACTATTTTCTTAGCGAAAAACTTTTTCACGGCCCACCGCCCACCGAACCGCCCGCCTCCGTCCGCGTGCAATTCGGACTCTGCGACGCCGCCGGTCACCGCACTGACGAAGTCTACGATCTCTGCCAATCGCTCCCCGGCTTGCTCTATCCCAGCTTCGGTCGCGGCGGCATCCAGGTCACCACGCCCATCCGCGAGAGCAAAGTCACGCACCGGATGCAGCTGCTCCCCGTTTACTTTTTCGCCGACGACACCTTCAAAACCAAAATCTACGACGGCCGCTTCGCCAAAGCCGCCGAGATCGTCGCCGCCCAGCTCGAAGGCAAAGACCCCGTGCTCTTCAATCTCCCGCCGCGCACCTATCTCCCCAGCGATGCCGACGGACAACTCATCGCCGAACTCACCGCCGAGCGCCGCGACGAAGACGGCGAGTGGGACGAGAATCCCGGCGCCAACCATTTCGGCGACGCCTTCAAGCTCAACCTCGTGCTCTTCGAGTGGCTCCTCCCACGCCTCCGCGCCAGCAAAGCCGCCGAAGAAAAAGCCAAGCAAGACGCCGCCGCCAGGGCCCGACCTCCGGTCGGGCCGTCCCCAGCTTGATGCACTCACGCGCGAGAGCTTGCTGGCGCGCTGGAAAAACAAGCCCACCCCCCGCTTCCCCATAGCGTCCGCGCGTCCCGCCCCCGCGCCCTTTGACACGCCCGCCCTCACGTCATCAGCCGCTCCGCCATGAGGTGTGTTATGTCCGCCGCGCGCCGGGTTTTTCGTGTTTCCCCGGCGCGCGGCCTTCCGCCCTCCGCCGTCCGCCGGCCGCGCAATTGACACGCCCGCGCAGGGTATGGCCGACTTCAACCAGCTCGGAACGCTCAAACAATATCTCCGCATGAAATACCGCGCGGATATCGTCGGCCTGAAGCGGTTTGCCGACGAGATTTTTTGCGAGGCCACCGATACTATCACGCTTACCGGCCAATCATTTGAAGGCGGCTCGCATACCGGCGTCATCAACTGTCCGCGCGGGCTCCTCCTCCAAGCCATCATGGAGACGATCGCGGAGCTCGACCCCACCGTCGCCCCGCCCGCCCCCAACTCCGTCGTTTGCGTCTTCCGCTGATATGCTTCTCCCTGCCAAACTCCGCGAAGAGCGCCGCGACCACCACACCATCGTGCTCGTGCATGAGCCGGCGTCGCCCCCGGAAATCACGACGCCGCGGATAAATGAAGAATTGGCTTCGTGCCGGCACAGCCGACCGCGCGTCGCTGATTGCAGCGACTACAGCCGCCCCGCGCGCCGAACAAAGCACGCCATCCCCGCCCCCTTTTCAAAGTTTAAGCGCTGAGCATTCCGCCCACCGCCGCACACCGTATTTTCCCTTCCGTGTCCGCCCAAATCGTCAACCAATTCGGCCGCCCCTACGATTCGCCGGCCCGCTACTCCGGCACCGAGGAAGATCGCCGCTTCATGAATCGCCCGAAGCTTGATGGCGACATGGCCACGCTGCTCTCGCGCTCGAAGCACAAGATGATTCTAAACGACGCGCGGTGGATCCGCGAATCGTTCCCGCTCGTCGGCGGCGCCGTCGAACAAAAAGCCGACTACGTATCCGCCGCCGGTTGGCTGCCCGAGTTCTTCGGCAACGACCGCGACTGGGGCGAGCTTGTCACCGAAAAGCTTCATCTCGCGCTCAACATCGCCGATGTCCGCGGACAACTCTTCGATTGGACCGATCTCTTCTGGACCGCCTCCAGCAGTCTCGATGTCGACGGCTCCGTTTTCCCGCTTCTCACCGAGACGGCCAGCGGCTTTCCGCAGACGCAGTTCCTCGAAGCCCACCGCATCGGCCAGCGCAGCCCCGGCCGACTCGTCGGCACGCAAGATGCCTACACGCTCATCCCCCGCGCGCCCGGCCAGCCACCCGAAAAAGTGTGGGGCATTTTTTTTGGACGCAAAATCATCAACGGCATCATCTACAACGAAGCATGCGCCGAGATCGGCTACCGCGTGCTCGGAGAGAATTCCACTGAGGATCGCGACATCTTCGCTCGCGACATGGTGCACATCACGCACCCCCGCTGGTTCTCCGATGGTCGCCCGTTCCCCTCCATCGCCTACGCCGCGCTCGATTGGTATGATGTGAAGGAAGCCCGCGAGCTCCAGCGCACGCAGCAGAAGGTTCACGCTGCCCTCACGCTCATCGAGTCCAACGAAAGCGGCGCTCCGCCGCCCGTGCCCAAGCTCGGCGAAGGCCCGATCCGCGCCGGAGCCGATGCCGCCACCGAGCCGCAGACGCAGCTTCTCATGGGCGGCCTCGTGCGCTACGTCCGGAGCGCAGGCGGCAAACTCGACTCGCACGAGAGCAACAGCCCCAGCGACGGCTGGCGCGCCTTCGATCGCACCATCATCGCCGGCGCCCTTTTCGGCATGGGCTGGCGCGCCGAGATGCTCGACCTCTCGCTGCTCGGCGGCGCGGGCGTCCGCGGCTTTCAGGACAACATCAACACCGTCATCCTCGGCCGCCACCGCCGCATCTCCCGCTACGCGCTGCGCATCGTCAAATATTTTGTTTCCAAACTCATTCGCCGCGGCGACATCACGCCCAACGCCGAATGGTGGAAATGGTTCATCCCTCAGCCGCCCGAATTCAACGTCGATGCCTCGCGCGCGATGCAGCAGGACCGCGACAACATCCGCTTCGGCCTCGACTCGCACCCCGACGCCGTCCGCCGCTCGCTC
>JAUXXD010000147.1 GCA_030681265.1 Candidatus Didemnitutus sp.
GCGCGCCAGCCAGTCTGCCAACGCAACCCACGCGCGCCCGCGGTGGCTGATGCGATTTTTTTCCTCCGCCGTCAGCTCCGCGTAAGTGCGGTCGAAACCGTCGGGCTGAAAAATCGGATCGTAACCAAAGCCTTCACGGCCCTGCGGTTCACGACGAAGCACGCCTTCGCAGCGACCCTCAAAGACTTGCTCGCGTCCGCGCGGACCGAGGAGCAGCAGCACACACCGAAAGTGCGCCCGCCGTTGGCCATCCGGCACCTCGCGCAACACAGCGACGAGCTTGGCCAGGTTGGCGGCAGGATCGCATTTCGGTCCGGCAAAATAAGCTGACTCGACGCCCGGTGCCCCAGCGAGCGCATCGACGCAAACCCCGCTATCGTCGGCGAGGATCCACGAATCCGCCGGGAGCACTGGTTGCAACGCCATGGCCTTTTTGCGCGCATTGCCGATGAAAGTGCCGGTATCTTCGGCAACTTCCGGCATGTGCCGCGTTGCTTGCACCTTAAGTTGCCGCTGTGACCAGCCCGGCGAAACGTCGGCGAGTCGCTGAAGCTCTTGCGCCTTGTGCGCGTTGCCTGAGGCTAAGTGGAGAATCATTCGTTAGGGCCGCGGCGTCCAAACGCCGTCTCATCGGCAAACATTTTCACCGGATACTGCACGAAGCCGCGCATCAACGAGTCATCGCCGTGAATTTCATGGCGCACCTGGGAGAGCCGCACGGCATTTTCCAGTTTCTCCGTGCGCAGACCGCGGAGCAAGGTCTGCGCCTTGTCATCGGCAAAAAACACGGGGGCGTGATAAGTGAACAAATAATCGAGTTCCCGCGCTTGCAGTAATTCGCCGAGCAAGTGCGCGCCTCCTTCGAAAAACACGCCGTGGATGCCCTCGCTCGCGCAACGCTTACGGAAGTCGGTGAAACTGACGCGCCCTGACTGACTTGGCAGCACCCATGTTTGCACGCCCAGGGCATGCAATTTGCGCACATAGCCGAGGCCGCCGTGCGGAGTCGTCACGACGATTGTGCGTTCGCGAAATTCGTCGGTGTAAACGCGGGGCATCGCCTTATCGATGACGGTGCGCAGCAGCCCGTCGAAGACGAAGCGCCACGGGCACCATTCGGCTTTTTCGCTTCGCGCCGTGAGTCGGGGATTGTCGGTTCGCAACGTCCCCGCACCGACGGCAATCGCGGGAAAATAGCGCCGCCAAACGTGAGCGTTGGCGCGCGCTGGCGAGCCGGTGATCCATTGGGAATCACCGGTGCGTGTCGCGACTTTGCCGTCGAGTGTGACGCCCGATTTAGCCGCAAGCAGGGGCGTGCCGTGTCGCATCCAATGATTGAAAATGAGGTTCTGATCCTCGCACTCGGCGGCGAGCACGCCTTCCGTTACTTCCACTCCGGCCGCGCGGAGCAGTTCCAGACCTTTGCCCGCGTGCGCTGGATTTGGATCGATCGCGCCGACGACGACGCGGCGAATGCCTGCTGCGAGAATCGCCTCCGTGCACGGTGGGGTGCGACCGTGGGTGCAACAGGGTTCGAGTGTCACGTAAAGCGTGGCACCGGCTCGCGGCGCGCGTCCAAGAGCGCGCAACGCGTTTACTTCCGCGTGCGCCTCGCCCGCCCGCGCGTGAAAACCTTCCGCTACAACCTGTCCGTCTTCGACGACCACCGCACCGACCAGCGGATTGGGATGAGTCTCGCCCCAGGCTTGTCGCGCTACTTCCAGCGCGCGGCGCATCGGCGAATGATGGGGCGAGTCGGACATGGTTTAAGCGGGGACAAACGGATTGGAGGCTTTCTCCGCGCCCACGGTCGTGCGCGGTCCGTGGCCCGGCAACACGATGGTCTCGTCGGGCAACGAATATATCTGTTCGCGGATCGACGCTTGCAGTAGCGGAAAATCGCCGCCGGGTAAATCCCACCGGCCGACTCCGCCATTGAACAAAGCGTCGCCGACAAATGCCACGCCGCCCTCGGCTTGATAGAACAAGACATTGCCGGGGCAATGCCCCGGGACATGGCGCACTGCAAAATCGACGCCGAGCGCCGAGAATGTTTCGCCGCCCTCGACGAACTGGTCGATGGCGACACCTTCAAGCACGATGCCGGGCATGAGAAAGGCGCCCATGACTTCCGGCGTCTCGATCAGGGCTTGATCCGCCCGATGGGCGCGGATGACGGCCCCAGTAGTGCGCTTGAGCTTCGCCGCGTCCTGCGTGTGGTCCCAGTGGCCATGCGTCAGCCAAAGTTCGCGCAAGGTGCATTTTTCTTGGGCGAGCAGCGGCGTGATTTTTGCCAAGATACCTTCCGGGGCATCAATCAGCACGGCCTCGCCACTCGCGGCATCGCTGAGCAAGTAACCAATTGTTTGGATCGGACCGGACGGTAGGACGTGCAACTTCACGTCTTGGTGATGCGCGCGGAGCAGCGGGCGGGCAAATTCAATTTGCACGCGCATGTCACAGACAGACTAAGGCGTCTCACTTACAAGGTGAGCACGGATAGTTTTGAACAGCGTGGGAAAGTCATACGGCTTGGGCAAAAACTCGGCGATCAAGCCTTCGTGTTTCGCGTCGAACTCGCTCGTATCGCCTAAGCCACTCGATGCGATCACCGGCACTTTGCCCGCAAATTTGTGGATTTCGCGCACGAGTTCGGCGCCATCCATGCCGGGCATCATCAAGTCCGTGATTACCATTTTGATCCTAGGGTGGTGCAGTTTGAACATCGCCAGTGCCTCATGTCCATCGCGCGCAGTGACCACTTGGTAGCCGTGTTTTTCAAGGCCGGCGCGCAAGGTCGAAAGGACGGACGCCTCATCGTCGACGACGAGCAAGGTTTCGCCGTTGCCGCGAGCGCCCAGTTCGTTGTTCGCCTGCGCTTCGAGCACAGTGCCTTCCGCGGCGGGCAAGTAGATGCTGAAGGTGGTGCCGTGAGACTGCTCGCTCTCGACGGTGAAAAAGCCGCCGTGACTGCGCACAATGCCCAAGGCTGTCGATAAGCCTAAACCAGTTCCTTTCCCCAATTCCTTGGTTGTGTAAAATGGTTCAAAGATCCGCTCGATGAATTCGATGGGAATGCCCGTTCCCGTGTCGCGCACACGGGCGACCACATAGTTGCCGGGCTTCGCGTCGACGTGCGGCAGTGGTGCCCCTGCAGCGAGCACCAAATTTTGCGCCGCGATGGTGAGCGTGCCACCCTGCGGCATGGCGTCACGCGCATTGACGCAAAGATTCATTAACACTTGCTGCAACTGCGTGGAGTCGGCGTGCACCGGTCGCAGATCCCGCGACGCGTTTTCCACAATGGTAAGATTTCGCGGGAACGTCTCACTAATCAGGGTCACGAGCTCTTGGATGAGATGCTGGAGTTGCACGGCAACGCGCTCGCCTTCAACGCCGCGACTAAACGTGAGCAACTGGCGGATAATGGCAGCGCCGCGCCGTGCCGAACTCTCAATCATCGCCACCATTTCGAGGTCTTGCGCAGCGAGCGGGAGCGTCCGCAGCACGCCACTCGCCATCAACACCGGTGCCAGAATATTATTCAAATCGTGTGCGATGCCGGCGGACAAGGAACCGATTGCCTCCATCCGTTGGGCGCGCAGGGACTGGTCGTGCACTTGCTTGCGCTCAGTGACATCCATGTGACAACCCATCATGCGCACGGCATTGCCATCGGCGTCGTGAAAAACTTCGCCGCGGGCATAAATCCACCGCCATGAGCCATCCTTGTGGCGCATGCGGTATTCCGTTTCGTGCGCACCTTGGGGTTTGGTGAGGTAGCGGCGCAGTCGCTTGGTCATCGTGAGGTGGTCATCGGGATGCACGCGGCTTTCCCATTCGCTTAGAACAGGGCTGATCTCGTGCGCTTCGTAGCCCAACTGGTGCATCCACTCCCGCGAGTAAATGACACGGTTGGACGCCAGCTCCCAATCCCAAAGACCGACACTCGAGGCCTGCACGGCGAGCCGTAGGCGATCCACACTTTCCCGTAGCGTCGCTTCCGCGAGTTTGCGCTCGTTGATATCCTCGACGACAGCGATGTGTGAGGTCGGTTCTTCACCCGGCTCCCACAACGGCGAGACGGTTAACAACACCCAGACAAACGAACCGTCTTTTCGTATGTAGCGTTTCTCCATCGAAAACTCCCGAATCTCGCCGCGGATCAGCCGCTGCATGTTATTGCGGTCGGCGGGCAGATCGGCGGGATGGGTGATGGATGGAAAATCGAGTCGGTGCATCTCTTCGGACGCATAGCCGACGATGTTACAATAGCGCTCGTTTACCTTGAGGAAGCAGCCGGTCTTCGTTGCAATCTCACCGACGCCGACGGCCGCTTGTTCGAAGAGCGTGCGAAATCGTGATTCACTGGCGCGCAACGCCATTTCGGCTCGCTTCCGCTCCGTGATGTCGTGGAAGTAAATCGAGAGTCCATCTGGTGACGGGTAGACGTAATTCACGAACCAGCGCGCTATCGGCGGATAATAGTCTTCGAAAACCGTGGGCTGTTGGGTGCGTAGGGCCTCTTCGTAGACTTGGTGAAACGGCTGCCCGACGCCCTCGGGAAATTCCATCCAGATATTCTTGCCGATCAAGGAAGCCGCTTCGCGCCCGAAAATTTGTCCGGCCTTCGGATTGACATAGGTGAAGCACCACTGCGCATCGAGGGCGACGAAAGCATCCGTCACGCGCTCGAATACTTTGTTGAGTTGGCCGCGCATTGCCTCCGCGTTGCGCTCCGCGGCCTTGCGTGCGGTGATGTCGAGGCTAATGGAAAGCAGCGTGGAGTCCTCTGCTTCGGCGGGGCGGAGCACCGTGGCATGGGTCTCCAGCCACCGCACCCGGCCGGTCTGGCTGAGTAGGCGATAAGTGCAACAGCCGGAGCCATCGCGAAAAACCTGCTCGATGAAGGTGCGATAGGTCGGCCGATCTTCTTCGACGACCAACGACACCGCCGCCGTCCCCGCGAGCGGCGCAAACGCCTTCGCTTCGATCATTTGCAGCCCAGCCGGATTGATTTCCAACAGCGTGCCGTCGCGCGCAATCAACTTCACGCAGGCGGGCTCGGCATCCACAATGGCACGATAGCGCCCCTCGCTCTCACTCTTTCGCCTGAACGACTCCAACGCCTCCTGTTGCAAGCGCACGGCCACGCGGTGCAGCAGGAGAAAACAGATGGGCAGCACGCCAAAGAAGACGACGGCAAAGCCAATCGCCCACGGCAGCAGAGCCGCGTGCAAATCCTTGTCCACCGACGCCGCGGGCAAATGCACCGCGAGCAAGCCGGCCACCTTCTCGCTGTAAACGTAGGCGACGATTTGCGGCATGCTCTCAAAACTGTGGTTGCGGCCCGACCACGTGCCTTTCGCGCGCACGAGTTCCAAAACTGTGGCTGGTTGCCCCGTATTGCCCGGCAACCGGCTTTGTCCGACGAAGCGCCCGATCGCTTGCGGGCGACGCGTATGGAGTTGCAACATCCCTTCCGGCCCGACGACGCAGAGAAAATCGTCGCGTTCCGGTCCTACCGCCTCGCGCCACAAGCGGTCCAGCATGCGCAGCGCCGCTTCCTGGGACGGCGCCTCCTCAATCGCGCTCCGCATCATTTCCGCGAGAGTGAGACTCGACGACGCTAGGCGTCGCGAAATCGCATCCCGACTCGCCTGGTAGGCGAACTCCGCCAGCACCGCCGTGACGAGCAATGCGGCAAGGGCGAGGAGTATCGCCTGCCTGCGGAGCCGCGCCACTGCGGTGACTGCCACGTTGCCCGGGGCGATCGCGTCCGGCGCGTTGAGACCGCGCAACCAGCGCAGCAGAAATAGCAAAATGACCAGCAGCACCACGGAAACCGCGATGGCGAAACTCTCCGCCACAAAATCAGCAATCTGCTGTTCATTGAGAATGGCGATCAGCGACGTGAGTCGCCGCGCCAACATCAGGCCGAGCACCATCGCCAGAAAATACGGCCACACCCGTCGTCGGAGCCGAATGACCAGCAAGAGCGACAAGCTGAACGCCGTCGCTTGCAGCAAAACCGAGAGAATGATGGTTGGGAGTTCCACTACGCCGAGGTCCTCCCAGCCAGAGTCGAGCGTTGGTTTGAGTGACTACACCAGAAGCAGCCCGCAGCGTGTTTCCGGTGCCGTGAAATTGTCAAGTAGCTCGCCACAGAGGCAGTCTAAATGAACGACCCAAAACAGCAATCAATTTCCCGTCCTGCGCTCCGCTTAACGATGAGGCATTGCCGTTGCCGCACCGGGTTTCAAACACCACCTTACCTCGCCTGCCGGTTCTTGCGCCAGACAGCGATAAATTGTTTGCCAAATAATCGGCAACTCATCGGGCGCATAAAGAGATTTTGCAACGACGGCGCGATCATCGCCTGCTTCCACAGCCGCGTGGCAAGCCGGCGCGCGTGCTCCCAGAATTGCCCCGCGCGCCCGTGAAGCGAAACCGCCCTTTGGGCAGCAGAAAAACAGACGGTTGTGCCCTGCGGCGAAACGCCAAATGAAATTGCCCTCCTCCCGCTTGGCGCGCTCCAGTTGCTCCTGCGCCGGGGCTCCTGCGCTCTGGTCGTTCCACCTTCCCCCTTGCCAACGTCGGTCGGCTCCTCTGTCTTTTGTTCCTCTTCGCCCGTGTTATTCGGCTCCGCCGGGACATCGGCCAAGCTCCCTTTTCGTTCAATGACCTCCGCTCAAATCCGCCAATCTTTTCTCGATTTCTTCGCGTCGAAGCAGCACGCGATCGTGCCGTCGTCGTCGCTCATGCCCACGGCGCCGAACCTGCTCTTCACCAACGCCGGCATGAACCAGTTCGTGCCCTACTTCCTCGGCGACCAAGCCGCTCCGTGGAAACGCGTCGCCGACACGCAGAAATGCATCCGCGCCGGCGGTAAACACAACGACCTCGAAGACGTCGGTTTCGATACCTATCACCACACGATGTTCGAGATGTTGGGCAACTGGTCGTTCGGCGATTATTTCAAAAAGGACTCGATCACGTGGGGCTGGGAATTGCTCACCAAAGTTTGGGGCATCCCGGCGAAGCGTCTCTTCGCGACCGTTTATGCACCTGACAAAACCAAGGGCGATCCGGCGGAATTCGACCAAGAGGCCTACGACATCTGGGCGGCCATCTTCCGCGCCGAAGGGCTCGACCCCGCCGTGCATATCGTCAACGGCAACAAGAAGGATAATTTCTGGATGATGGGCGACACCGGCCCCTGCGGCCCGTGCTCCGAAATCCATTTTAACCTGCTCCCGTCCGACGACGAGGTCGCCGGCCGCGCCAACGTCAACTCCAGCTCCTCGCGCTGCATCGAAATCTGGAATCACGTCTTCATCCAATTCAACGCCAACGCCGACGGCACCTTCGCTCCCCTCGCCGCCAAGCACGTTGACACCGGCATGGGCTTCGAACGCGTCGCTGGCATTCACGCCACCACGAAGGGCTTCACCGATTTCGCTGCCGAACCTTCGAATTACAACGCCGACGTCTTCGCGCCGACCTTCGCCAAACTCGCCGAACTTTCCGGCAAGACCTACACCAGCACCGTTCCTACCGAGCGC
This sequence comes from Candidatus Didemnitutus sp., assembly GCA_030681265.1. Classification (GTDB taxonomy): domain Bacteria; phylum Verrucomicrobiota; class Verrucomicrobiia; order Opitutales; family Opitutaceae; genus Didemnitutus. The sequence goes on from JAUXXD010000147.1 coordinate 7,566, forward strand.
TCCGGCTTGAGCGAACAGCAGCAGATCGACGTCGCCTTCCGCGTCCTCGCCGACCACGCGCGCTGCGTTTCCTGCGCCATTGCCGACGGTATTTTGCCCGAAAAGGCCGACCGCAACTACGTCATCCGCCGTATCCTGCGCCGCGGCATCATGTATGGCCGCAAGACGCTGGGGTTGCCGGCGGGGTTCTTCGAACAACTTGTCGCGCCGGTCATCGAATCACTCGGCGGCGTCTTCCCCGAACTCGTGACGCAACGCGTCATGATCGAACGCGCCATCCGCGCGGAAGAAGAATCGTTCGGGCGGACTTTGGATCGTGGCCTGCAGATTTTCAACAAAGCGGCATCGGCGAACACAATTTCCGGTCCGGCCGCGTTCGAACTCTACGACACCTTCGGCTTCCCGCTCGACATGACGCAAGTGCTCGCCACGGAGCGCGGCCTCACGGTCGATGTCGCCGGATTTGAAGTGGAAATGGAAAAGCAGCGCGAGCGCGGCCGGGCGGCGCGTAAATCGGAAGTGATTGTCGCGGCGACCGAAGGCGACGTTGCGGCGGAAGCCACGCGTTTCGTCGGTTACCAACTCGACCGCACGCATGCCGTCCATGTGACGGTAGTTGACGTTGCCCGTTCGGACAAAGGGACATTCCTCATCTTCGACGAAACACCGTTCTACGCCGAAATGGGCGGCCAGGTCGGCGACACCGGCCACGCGCTGATTGGCGGACTGAAGTTCGACATCAGCGATTGCGTGAAGGACAAGTCCGGCCGTTACCTGCACAAAATTTCGCCCGAATCTTTGTCTGCCGGTGGGAGCGAGCTTGCTCGCGATCAATCCGCCACACTGCACGTGGACTTCAACCGCCGTCGCGCAATTTCGCGCCAACACTCCGCGGCGCACTTGATCCACTGGGCGCTCCGCAAAATGCTCGGCACCCACGTTCGCCAATTTGGCACACACAAGACGCCGGATCGTCTCCGCTTCGACTTCACGCATTTCGAAGCGCTCACCTCCGCACAGATCAAAGAGTGCGAGCAACTCATCAACGAGAAGGTGCTCGAAAACGACGCCGTCGTTTCCGCCGAGATCGAATACGCCAACAAGCCCGAAGACGTCCTCGCCTTCTTCGGCGACAAATACGGCAAGTTCGTCCGTCTCGTGGATATCGGCGGCTATTCCAAAGAACTTTGCGGCGGCACCCACGTGACCACGACAGGCGAAATCGGTCTGATCAAGATCGTCGCCGAAATGGCCATCGCTGCGGGCACGCGCCGCATCGAAGCAGTCGCCGGCCAAGCCGCGCTCGATTTTGTTTCCGCCGAGGAAGCGGCATTGAAGATGGTCAACACGCGGTTGAATTCCGGCGTGGTCGACGTCGGTCTAAAACTCGATGCGCTGTTCAGCCGCCAAAAGGAAATGGAGCAGAAACTGAAAATCTTCGAAGCGAAGGCCGCGGCCGGAGTTGCGGCGGAATTGGCGGGCAAAGCGGTCGTGCAAGGTGACCTGCGTTTCGTTTCCGCGATCGTCGAAGCCGAAGGTCCCGAAGCGCTGCGCTCGTTGGGCAGCCAAGTGTTGAATCTCCTCGGCGAAGGTGTCGTGCAACTTGGCGCGGTGCTCGGCGAAAAAGTCAGCGTCGTGGCTTTGTGTTCACCTGCGGCCATTAAAAGCGGTCATCAAGCTGGCAAGTTGGTCGCCGAACTCTCCGCCAAACTCGGCGGCAAAGGCGGTGGCAAACCCGATTGCGCGATGGGCGGCGGCAAGGATCCCGAGAAGCTCGCCCAAGCGCTCGGTTTGTAAGCAAATCGGTAGCAGATTATTCCGGCCCAACTTTCGACGCCGACTGTTGGGCAATTTCTGCGCACGGAACGGCTTTGAAACAGCCGTGATTTGCGCTACGTTGTTGGCATGGACACGCTCACCCTCGCTAATGAAATTTGCGATCAGGCTGACGGGTTCCTCGCCGACGTGAAGCGCCGCGACGAAGCCAAGGTCGTCATTGCAGAATACTTGACCATTCACCACGCCACATTGCCCGCCGCCGAGAAACAAGCGGTGATCGCTCAGGCGTTGAAGATCCTCGAAGAGGAGGACTTTTTTATCGACGACCATCACACCGACGAGATCTTCGACGAACGCGACACGCTCTGAACTGTGACGTGATTGCAGCGCGCAGGGACTTGCCGCCGGCGGTGCGCTTGGCTAGGATGATTCCATGGTCAATTTATTCGCTCCTGATTTCACGCAACACCCGCCACGTAGTCCGCGGGTCCGCCTTGGCGGCTTCGTGCATTTGCCGCGCCTGCTCGACAAAGCCCGCGCGCACGCGGCCGGCCAACTGGGTGACTACGTCTGGAATTGCCCGCTCGACCAACGCTGGACCGCCTTCACCGGCATCGACGCCGACGCGCTTCTCGCCGAAGTCAAACTAGGCCGCAGCGACACCGAAATGCTTGCGTGGGTGATGGCGAACATGAAACCCGCCCGCCAACCGTGGGAAATCGAGGCGTGGTCGCGTTGGCTCAGCACGCTGGCGGCCGGCAATGTCGCACGGCACACGATGTTCGCCGAATCCCTGTCCGCCATCGCTCCACACCGCGAGGACATGGTCACCTACTTCGATCGTCTCGATCTGGACGACTACGCGTCCTACGGCGGCAAGGCCTGACGGTCGCGACCTACGCACTTGTGCGTATCGTTTTCGCAAGGCGAATCTGGTATCTTCGCGCATGCGCAAAATTCTGACGGTTGCTTCGCTGCTTTCGATTCTCGCGATTTCGATCAATGCCCAAGTAACCACCTACCGCATGAGCGGCGCGGTGGCCAGTGTCGGCGGCGACCTCGGCTCCACCGTGCAAGTGGGCCAAACCTATGAAGCCGACTTCGTCTTTGATGAGTCGCTGGCGCTCTTCAATAATTTCGGCAGCTTCGCACTCTACAAGAGCACGCTCACGGAAATCCGTATCACCACCGGCAGCGGTGTGCTCACGTGGTCGGCGGCCACGCCGGCCAGCAACGACCCGAACAACGGTTTCGCGGTGCACAACAACAACAGCGGTCGCGACGCGATCATTTTCAGCACCGGCCCGGGTTACCTCGTTGGTCCCGCGCTCAATAGTCTCAACGTCAGCACCTTGGTTTTCACTTTGCAGGACAGCACGCAAACGGCCTTCAGCAACGCTTCCATTCCAACCTTCCTTTCCCCCGCATCGTTTCCGTTGAAGCTGCTGGATCTGAATTTCGGTAATCAGTTCCCATCGGAGCAGATCAAATTCAACCTCTCTACCATCGAGCGCAACCCCATGCCCGTGCCGGAGCCTTCGACTTATGCTTTGCTCGCCGGTGCCGTCGCGTTGCTCGGAGTCGGGATTCGCCGCCCTCGCGCCGCGTAAATTACGGCATCAAACGCGCGATTTCCCACGCGCCGGTTACGACTCGCGAATAACGGAAACGATCGTGCAGCCGACTCGGCCGGCCTTGCCAGAATTCGAAGGTCGCAGGCGTCACCCGGTAACCGCCCCAATTCGTTGGCAAGGGAATCTCGCCTTGCGCGAACTTCGCTTTCATCTCGGCGAATTTCTGCTCCAACACACTGCGCGTCGTGATGACTTCGCTTTGCCGCGAGGCCCACGCGCCGATCTGGCTGTCACGCGGACGTGAGAGAAAATAGCGCAACGATTCGATGGCGGAAATTTTCTCCGCCGTTCCGGTGACGGCAATCTGTCGCTCCAGCGGCAACCACGAGAAATGCAGCGCCACACGCGGATTCGCGGCGATGGCACCGGCCTTGGCACTTTCGTAATTCGTGTAGAAAACGAAACCGCGTTCGTCGAAGCCTTTGAGCAACACCGTGCGCGCCCACGGCTGGCCGGCGGCGTCCACCGTGGCGAGCGTCATGGCGTTGGGCTCGAGGAGTTGTGCCGCAATCGCCTCGCGCATCCACTGGTCGAACTGCATAAACGGACTCGATTGCAAATCAGGCAAATCCAGTGCGCGGGACGCGTAGTTGCGGCGAAGTTCCTCAAGATTCATCAGCCGACAGCATTGCCAGCGCCGCGCCTGACGCAAGCCGTGCGCGCAGTCGTGTGGCGAGGCCAACGTTGACGCAACCGGTCATTGTGTTTGCGTGGCGCCGTGACTGGAGAGCAAACCGCAACCCACCCGCTCGTGCTCGCGTTTAACGCCAGCAATCAACTCGCCGTGCGCCTCGACGCCGGTCGCTATGTCACTCCTTTCTGCGGTGGTGGTGCGAACGAGGCGTTGCGCGCGGTGTTTCCGAACGGCACCGCCCCCGCGGTCTATTATTCTTTCGGTCACGAGGGGGCGCATTGGGAAGTGAGCTTGGCTCAAGTGGAGGAACCCGTAGCGACGTCGGGTCTTGTTTTTCGGACGCTGGAGGAACTGACCACAGCGGCAGGTGAGCTATCGCCGCTCTTGGCGGCGGCATTACAGCACCTAGAGCCGCATCTGATTGAGATTCCCTATCTTCACCTCGGCGAGAACGACTACATCTACAAGTTTCGCGTCGAGCGGGATCGGAATCGTTCCATCTATGAGCAGGACGACCGCGCGCGCGGGCTTTATCAGAGCAAACTTTGCGAAGCGATCAAAGCCTTGGCGCGCACGAATGAACGCTCGGCCTCGGCGCCGGCGAAGTTGGATTTCGGGGCGGTGCAATACACGATTCCGAGTCACTTCGGCTTCTGTCTCGGCGTGAAAAATGCGATCGAACGTGCCTATGAAACGCTCGCGGAGCATCCCAATCGACGCGTCTTCATGTTGAGCGAGTTGATTCACAATCCCTTTGTGAACGAGGACCTGTTGCGCCGCGGACTGGGCTATCTGCAAACGGACAAGGGCGTGCCGTTGACCGTCAGTGGCAAAACATCCCGTGATGCGCTAAACGAACCGTTGCGCTGGAGCACGCTGACCGCAGAAGATGTGGTGATTATTCCGGCGTTCGGTGCGACGGATGAGGACAAGAAGCGGCTGATCCGCAAAGGCATTCGCGTCGCGCAATACGACGCCACCTGCATGCTGGTGGAGAAGGTCTGGAAAGCCGCGCGATCCTTTGGCCGCGATGGGTTCACCGTCGTGATTCACGGGAAAAGTGAACACGAGGAGACGAAAGCCACATTCTCCAATACCCGCCGTTACGCGCCGTCGATTATCATTCGCACCTTGGAGGAAGCGCGCACGCTCGGCGCGCATATCGCCAACCCCACCCCCTCAACCCGCGAGGCGCTGCTCGCGCAGTTTGATGGTCTCCACACGCCCAATTTCGATCCCGATTTGCATCTCGATCGTCTGGCCGTGGTGAATCAGACCACGCTGCTGATGAACGAGACCTCGGCGATAATCGACTATTTCAAGTCGGTTTTTGTCTCCCGCTACGGTAAAGTTGATGGTCCGGCTCATGTCGGCGGGGCGGGAAAAAAGGATACGTTGTGCTATGCGACGCAGGTGAATCAAGACGCGCTCGGGTGTGCCTTGGAAGAGCCGCTCGATGCGGCAATCGTGATCGGCGGCAAGAATAGTTCCAATACCTATCAACTCTACCGGGTTTGCGAACAACGCCTCGGCAGTCGGGCGTTTTTTATTCAATCGGAAGCCAGCCTCCGCTCACGGGATGAAATCGAGCACTATGTGTTCCCCTCGCCGGGCCATGGTAAAGTCGGCCGACTGGAGGTGCATCCGCTTTGGCCCAACGACCACGGCCCCAAGCGCGTGTTGATTACTGGGGGGGCTTCGTGTCCGGACGGTTTGGTTCAACAAGTTATCACCCGGATAAACTCGTTTTTTTCCCCCGCCGAATTGCGCTCGGTGGATGATGTGCTGGCGGATTTAGCCAAAAATAAGGCCGGTCAATTGACCGGCCTTTGAAAAATCGCTCGCGAACGAAGTCGCTCGTTTACTTAGAACTTGATGCTCAAGCCACCGCGCACACCGACCGCGCTGCCAATGTCGATTTTAGCGGTGCGTCCGGCAACGGTTTGGTCATAGCCGCCGAGCTGTTGCATGCCGACACCAGCGAAAAGGCCCGTGCGCTCATTCGCGCGCCACTCGACATTCAAATCGGCATAGAAGCCCGTGAGGAATTTGCTTTCGTTGCTGTGGCGATCTTCGACGATATCTTCCAAATCGTCCGGCAAATCGAGTGTCTCAATCACACTGTAACGGCTACCGGCAAAGGCACCGGCCACACCTGCGCCGAGACTGATGCCCAGACGTTCGGTGAGTTGCGTGCGCAGTGTCGGGCCGACGCGGAGCAGAAAATAGGCGCCCGTCAGCTCCCAGTTGCCGTTCACGGTAGCGCCGCCCACGGTCGAAGTGTTCGTCGTGAGCAGTGCATTCGGGATGATTTGGAGAGGCGTGGTGGTTTCAAAACCCGAGGCGGCAATCGTCGTGTCGGGCCGGACTAAATCTGTAAAGCTCGGGCCGCCCTTCACCCCCGTTGGCGTCGGACCGTTCAATTGAAAATAATCGGTGTAGGTGTTGAGCGTTGAACTGACAGTGCCGCTGGTCTTTGCGGTCATCGAATTTAGCGCAACCCCGGCCGCAAAACTCCATTGCAGGCGACCGACTTTGCCCATTTCGCGTTCCAGAGAAAGCTCCACGCCGCCGTTGAGACCTTCATCCTTAGCCGCAGAAGCGCCCTCCCCCGTCGCGCTGTAAATGCTCATGGCGGCATGGCCGGCGACAATTTGGCTATCCGTGCGATATTCCCACGCGCGGGTTTGGCCAGCAGTATAGGAGACCCCATCTAACACGAGAAGACTCGAACCATCGCCTTGTAACTCCGAGTAAGTGTAGCGACCACCGGGAGTCGAAGTCTGCGTGCCGTTACCATCAGTTTCGTTCAAACGTGGCGAGTCCGCGAGCACCGAGCCGTTGTCGTAGCGGCGGCTGACATTACCTTGTGTGGCGGGCACAATCTCGCGGATTGAGGCCACACTGCCGAGATTGCCAAACTGCACATTGATGCCCGACGAAAGGATGCGGTAGCCGAAATTCAGCGTCATGCGCGGACGATACCATTCGTCCGTGGGGAGACCAAACTCCCGTTGGTCCCGTTCATCTTCTGCCGCGGTTTGCGCAAAGGAGGGCACGGCGATGACGGACAGGAGAACGAGCGTGAGGCAGAAACGAAAGGACATTGCTGGTAGGGTGAACAGATGCCGCGCCATTGGAAAAGCCAAATAATTGGCTGGGCCGAAGCTTTTTTGGGAACTTTTTGCCAATCGCCTTGAGGGAATTCTCCTCTTCTGACGCAAAGTTCGACGCCCTCACCCGTGCCGGATGCAGATTGGGGTTTCCTCCCTCGTTTTTTTGCCAAGGCTGCAGGCATGGCTGAACTTTCCCTCCAGGAACATTATTCTCCCCAAAGCATCTGCTTCGGCTGTGGCCCCGCCAACGAACTGGGTCTGCGCATTCGCAGCTTCGTCCGCGGCCACGAAATCATTGCCAATTGGACCCCCGCACCGCACCACGCCGCGTTCCCCGGTGTGCTCAATGGCGGCATTATCGGCTCGTTGTTGGACTGCCATTGTAACTGGACTGGAGCGTGGCATCTCATGCAGGCCGGTAATCTGAATCGGCCCCCGTGCACAGTGACAGCGGAATACGCGATCAAACTGCTCCGTCCGTGTCCGACTGATGTTCTGGTGGAATTGGTGGCCACGAGCGTTGAAGTATCAGGCAATCGGGCCGTGATTGACGGAACGCTCTTCGCGGCGGGAAAGCCCCGCGCAACCTGCCGCGGAACTTTTGTTGCCGTGCAAGAAGGACATCCTGCCTTTCACCGTTGGTAACGACTCACTGACCCAGCGCCGGTTTCGCAATCGACGTTGCCAATTGCGATTCAACGACCGTGACTGCCTCGGTGAATGTGACTGATTTACCGCTCAGCGCTGCGCTGGGCCTAAAAGACGCCCCGGCCAACGCCGACCATGTGCTGGAAATGCCCGTGGGCGACCTGACGCAGAATCACGTGGGCTCAGTGCATGCGGCGGCCCAATTCGCTCTCGCCGAAGCCGCGAGTGCCTCCGCGTTGCAGCGCGCGTTTCCCGAACTGGCGAATCGTGTTGTCGCGGTGGTGCGCGGAGTTTCGCTGAAATATCGTCGCCCCGCCACCACGCGGCTTCGCGCTTTTGCCTGGCCCGATGAGGCAACTCGCGCTCGGCTCGTCGGAGATTTGGCCCAACGTGTCAACGCGCGCGCCGTCGTCCACGTTGAACTGAAAGATGACACCGGCCAACTGACCTTTGCCGGCGACTTTGTGTGGTTCGTCTCACGCCAATCAGAATCAGTCTAACATGCGCCGACTATTTAGCGTTTGCGGATTCGTGTTGGGCACGTGGCTGAGCGCCGCCGCATCCACCCCGCCCGACTATTTCACTGCGGCATTAAGCCATCTAAGCAACGATGCCCCGCGCGGTTGGGCCTACAATCTGACCACGCAGCGAGATGCGGATTTCTCGACGGAGCGCTACGACCCCTCGCGACCACCGGGCGGAGAATGGACGCTGCTCATGCGCAATGGGCGGGAGCCAACGGCGGAGGAACGCAAAAATTACCAACGCTACAAGGCAAGCAATGCGTCACCCACGGCCCGCGCCACATTTGAGAAAGGGGACATCGACGTGACCTCGGTTGAACTGGTGCGCGAGGATGCCGAACGCGCGCAGTTCGTGGCAAGATTCCGCGCCGACATTTCCGCCCCCTTGTTGCAACACGTCTTCTTGCTTCTCACCATCGACAAACTTTCGCCAAGGGTGGAGTCATACGAATTGCGTTTGGCACGTCCTTTTTCGCCCGCGCTGGGAGTGCGGATGCATGAATTGCTCGTGACGATGAAGCTGACTCCGCCGACGGCGGATCGGCCTGCGTTGCCGAGCGAAATGGTGTCACGCTTTCGCGGTCGGCTCTTCTTCTTCGTGTCGATGAACGAAAATCTGCAGGTCACCTATTCTGATTTCGAACCGGTGCGTCCGTTTCGGTGAAGCAGAAGAACGGGATTGCGAAACTACTTCCGCGCACGCTTGGTGGCCGGAATTTTCTTCGCCGCTTTAATTTGGGCGACGCGAACGACCGGTGGGGCGACAACGCCATCCCACTTGAGCACCAGTGTGCTCAATCCCGGCAGGGTCAGGACCAATGATTGGGCGAAGCCATCTGCGGTGGACTCCCCAGTGGTTTGGCCACCGTAATTGCCAAAGCCTTCGCCGCCGTAAATGCTCGCGTTTGTGTTCAGGACTTCGCGCCAGTGACCACGCAACGGAACCCCCACGCAAAATCCCGTGCGCGTGACCGGGGTGAAATTACAGACGACAAGATACGCCGTGCCGCCGGACTGATCCTGGCGCAAGAAACTGAGCGTGGAATGGTCGCGATCGCTCGCATTGACCCAACGGAATGAGGATGGGTCAAAGTCGCGCGCTGAGAGAACGGCATCGCTGACGTAGAGTCGGTTGAGGTCGCGCACGAGCGATTGCACGCCGCGATGTTCCGGGTGTTCGAGCAAATGCCAGTCGAGACTGGCGTCGTGATTCCACTCGCGCCACTGCCCGAATTCGCCGCCCATGAAGAGCAGTTTTTTGCCGGGATACAGCCAGACAAAACCATAAAGGGCGCGAAGGTTCGCCGCTTTTTCCGAAGCCGGACCCGCGCCCATCTTGCCCAACATCGACGACTTCAAGTGCACCACTTCATCGTGCGAATAAACACTGATGAAATTCTCGGAATACTGATAAACCATCCCGAACGTGAGTTTGTCGTGCATCCACTTGCGGTGGATGGCGTCCTTTTGGAAGAACTCGAGCGTGTCATGCATCAGGCCCATGTTCCACTTGTAGTCGAAGCCGAGACCGCCGTCTTTCGTCGGCCGGCTGACCATCGGGAACGCGGTCGATTCCTCCGCGATCATGAGCGCACCGGGATAGTAATGGTGCACGAGGTCGTTGACCTGTTTCAGGAATGTAATCGCCTCGAGATTCTCGCGACCGCCGTAACGATTGGGGATCCACTCGCCGGCCTTGCGCGAGTAATCGAGGTAGAGCATCGAGGCCACTGCATCGACGCGCAGTCCATCGATATGAAAGCGTTCGAGCCACGACAACGCGCTGGCCACGAGGAAACAGCGCACTTCATTGCGCCCGTAATTAAAAATCAGCGTGCCCCAATCCATGTGCGCGCCAAGTCGCGGATCTTCGTGCTCGTAGAGGTGCGTGCCGTCGAATTGCGCGAGCGCGAAACTGTCACGGGGAAAATGCGCTGGCACCCAGTCCAAGATCACACCGATGCCACGCTGGTGCATATGATCCACGAAGAATTGGAAATCCTCCGGACTGCCATGACGGTGTGTTGGCGCGAAATAGCCCGTCACTTGATAACCCCACGAGCCAGTGTAGGGATGCTCCGCGACCGGCATGATTTCAATGTGGGTGAAACCAAGATCGACCACGTAATCCGCCAAGGCTGGGGCGAGTTCGCGGTAAGTCAGCGGACGATCGCCGTCTTCCAATTTGCGCCGCCACGAACCGAGTTGCACTTCGTAAACCGACATGGGGCGGTCGATTTTCCCGGCCTGCTCCTCTCGTTGAGTGATCCAGGCGGCATCGTTCCACTGGTAACGACTGGTGCGGCACACGATCGCCGCGTTGTTCGGTGGCGCTTCAAAGTAAGTGCCATACGGATCGGTCTTGAGCCTCATGTGGCCGTGCTGATCCCAAATCGCGAATTTATACAGTTCGCCCTCGGTGAGGCCGGGCACGAACAATTCCCAGACGCCCGAAGCACCCAAGGGCCGCATCGGATGGAAGCGCGCATCCCACGCGTTGAAATTCCCCACGACCGAAACGCGCGACGCTGTCGGTGCCCAGACCGCAAAGGCGACTCCCGGCACCTCTCCCAATTGGCGCACATGCGATCCAAGTTTTTCGTAAATGCGGTGCTCGTTGCCTTCATTAAACAGGTAAAGATCCTGCTCCCCCAGGGTCGGCAGAAAAGAATACGCGTTGTAAACTTGGTGGATATCGCCCCAGGAAGTCTCATAACGCAGTTGGTAGCGAAAGACCTCGGCGCGTCCGGCGAAGAAAATTTCATAAAACCCCATCGACGAAAGCTGCGTCATCCCATGCCGGGGAGCGCCTGCGGCATCGAGTTCGACAACTTCGCACTTCACCGCACCCCGCACGAAAGCGCGCGCAACGACCCCCGATTTGCCACCGATTTTTGCTGGATGCATACCCAGCCAACCATGCGGATTGGATTGGCGATTCTCCAGAAAGGCGGCGAGCTCGTGCGGGGGGATTATCACGCTGGCGCAACCATTGAGCATGGGGATGCACGCGTCTAGTGAAATTCCTGTCTTCAATCCGCGTAAATCGTCATTGCCCCGCCGCGCCGCTGCCTTCAGTTGAACGTGTCATGCTTCGAATCGTGCTGCGAATTCTCCCTGCTTTTTTCTGCGCCGGCTTGCTGTCGGCCGCCTCCCTGCATGCGCAATTACCAGCAGTAAAGAGTCCTGTTCCCGACGCTTACGGGCGCGAGACGATCTACGACGACAAGACGAAAGAGTTGGTGCTACGAGGCGACGCGCGGGTCACCTACGGCGACGTCACACTGACCGCAGAGGAAATCCGTTACAGTCGCGACACCAACTCCGTCCTCGCGCGCGGTCGTTTCATTCTCACCAACGGCGGGCGACGCCTCGTGGCCGAGGAAGGCAGCTACAATCTCACAACCGGCATTTTGCGCGTGCGCAATTTACGGGTTGGGCAATTCCCCATCTACATTACCGGTGAGTCAGTGGAAGGGACTTTCGAGGAAATGGTCTTCACGAACGCGACCATTTTCTTCCGCGAAGAAGCCTCATATTCGCCCTCGATCAAGGCGGCGCGCGTGACTTATCGTCGCGGGCGCATCGTCGCCGGGGAAGGTCTGCAAATCGGCTTGCTCGGCGGACACGTGCTCAAACTGCCCCACTTCGAACATGACCTCACGACCGAGCTTTTCTCGCTCTTCTCCGGCAAAATCGGTTACCGCCGCAGCCTTGGTGTGCTGGTCGAAGGTAATCTGCGCTTGCCCCTCGCGGAAGGTGTGCGTGTCGGCGGCGACATCGGTCTCTACTCCGCACGTGGCGTAATGGTCGGCCCAGCGCTTAAGTATGCACGCACCGTCAACGGCGATTCGATACAAGGCTCTCTCACCAGCGGCTACATCAAAGATAACGGTGGTCGACTGACGGACATTCTCGGGCGCGCCATTCCTGCTGATCGCAGTTTCGTCGAATGGACGCATCATCAGACAATCGGCGCCCGCGGCAGCCTCGACACGCAATTCAACTACTGGAGCGATTCCGAAATTTTGCGTGATTTCCGCTCCAAACGCTTCTTCCCGGTGCAGCAGCCGGATTCCTATTTGGAGACAGCGTATGCCGGCGATAATTATTTGCTCAGCGCCTTTCTTCGGGTTCACCCCAACCGTTTTCATCGGGCGCAACAACGCTTGCCCGAAATCCGTTACGATCTTCTCCCGACAGCAATAACTGCCGGTGCGTATCATCGACTTGCCGCCAGCTTTGCGGTGCTGGAAGAGAACGCTTTCGCACTTTCTCCCAAACAGCAATCAACCCGCTTCGACGCATACTACGGAGTGGAACGTCCAATAGCGCTCGCGCCCTGGCTAGCCTTCACTCCTGTCGCCGGTGGACGCCTCACGCATTACGTTGACGCCCTCGGAGCCCGCAACGACTACACGCGCACGATTGGAGAAGTCGGCTTCGACGCCCGCCTCCGTGCCACGGGCACTTTTGAATATCGCAACGACACTTGGGAAATCAACGGCCTGCGCCACCTCTTCGAGCCGCGCCTTTCCTATCGCTACGCCCCCCGCGCTGATCGCGGCAAAATCTACATCCCGCAAATTGATCGCCGCGTTTACTCCACTTACTTGCCACCGCTCTCGATCGCCGATCAGCGCAACATCGACGATCTCGACGCATTGAACACCTTGCGATTTGGCCTGCATAACACTTGGCAAACGAGAGCAACCGATGGCGGCACGCGCGAACTGGCCGCGCTAAATCTCGCCGCTGATTACCGTTTTTCACGGCGCCCCGGACAACGTCCGGTCTCGGATGTGCATGCGGAAGTGAAAGTGACCCCGGCACCTTGGCTGCGCCTCGAAGTTTATCAGCGTTTCACGCCGCAATCGCAGGTGCAGCAAGAATTGAACTACGCCCTCGTGTTGACTGACCAAGATTGGTGGTCCGCACGCCTGAGTTCCTATTTTCTCAAAAACGACTACGAAGAGTATTCCCTCGATTATCGCTATCGGCTGAACGAAGCGTTCGAGGTGATCGGACGTTGGCGCTACGATGTTCGCCGCAGTCGCCTGAATGAACAAACTTACGGACTCTGGCAGCGCCTCGGCCAAACTTGGGCCGTGAAGTATGAAGCCTCATTTTACAACGGCCCGCGCCGGGAAAATTCCTTCGCCTTCAACATCGAAGTTGAATTGCTCAAATTCTGAGCCCTGCCCTCGGTGCATTTTTTCCACCCACGCTTGAATTTGTCGCGATGACAATTCCGCTACGCATCGCCGCCAATCAGCAACGCACCTTTCTGGCGTTTCTGGAACAGATTCTGCCGCATGTCGGTCGCGATAGCGCGTTGCCGCGTCGCATTAAAGAATTACTCGGACGCAATCGCGCCATCGGCTCGCGCGATCGCCGACTCTATCGCGAGTTAATCTACACCACGCTGCGCTTTCTCCCGTGGGTCCGCCCCTACTGGGATGAAACGCCCGATTTTGCCGCGCAAATGGTCGCGTGGTTGGCGCCGGACTTAAAAGATACCACCGCCTATCGCACGGCACTGCTCGATGGTTGGCCGGCTGTGCCTCCCTCATTGGCGGAGAAATCCATCGTTTTGCAGAAGCGCACCGCGGCCTTGGGCGGAGATGCCGCGCATGCCGAATTTTCACCCACCGAACTTTTGCCTGAGTGGTTTCGGGAACATTGTCCCAGCGTTTTTGAATCTCCGCATCTCGACATTCTTTTGGCACGCGCGCCGCTTTGGGTGCGCTTGCAAGTGCAGGATCGGTCTCTCGTTCTGGATGAGTTTTCCCGCAGAAATTGGGCCGCACGGCCGAGCCCGAATTTCCCTGATGCCTTCGCGTTGCCTCCGAATGCTGGCGTCGCCGACTCCGACGCCTATCGCCGCGGCTTCGTCGAAATTCAGGATTTCGGCTCTCAACTTGTGCTGGCGCACGCGCCGATTGCGGCCGGCCAACATTGGCTCGATGCTTGCGCTGGCGCCGGCGGCAAGTCGCTCCAACTCGCGCATCATCTTTCTGATCTCGCGAAACACGGTGGCACAGTTGGGCGCGTTGATGCCACGGACATTCGCCCGTCGATGCTGGAGGAATTGCACGACCGCGCTGTGCGCGCGCGCTTCAGCAATATCCGTATCGTGGCGACGGCTTCGGGAACCTACGACGGCGTGTTGGTCGATGCTCCCTGCTCTGGTTCGGGCACGTGGCGCCGCCTGCCACATATGAAGTGGATCACAACACCGGCGATGCTCGCGGAGTTCGCCGCATCGCAGCTCGCGATCCTGCAAGCACAGGCGGGCCGGGTGAAATTTGCCACCGACACCGGCGGAGGTATGTTGGTTTACGCGACGTGCTCCTTGAGCACAGTGGAGAATCGGGACGTCGTTGCCGCGTTCCTCGCCGCGCACGCGGAATTCGCCGCGGAACCGCCGGCGCGCGACTGCGG
>JAUXXD010000154.1 GCA_030681265.1 Candidatus Didemnitutus sp.
CGCGGAGGCGCGGAGCAAGGACACGGCGGAAGGCAGAAGGGGCAAAAGCGACTGAGACGAAATTGGACCACGGATTTCACGGATGGCACGGATCGAGGCGGTGGAATCGGAGATTGTGGAACCACAGAGACACAGAGGCGCGGAGGCGGAATGGAAGCGGGAAGCGAGGAGCGAGAAGCGGAGTCGGAGAGCTGAGGGCGGGGGCTGGTGACGAGTGGAGAGTGAAGAGTGACGAGCGGCCGTCGGTTGCGCGCGGGCGGGCAATGTGGTGCTACGAGCGCACCACTTGCAAATACTCATCCCCTCCCTGATTTAGCTGTCTCCAATATTTTCTCAGCCTCCGTGATCTCAGTGTCTCTGTGGTTCTCAGATCAAACCGTGTTCATCCGTGAAATCCGTGGTTTCATCGCTCCGGGTCTCTGCGCCTCTGTGGTGAACCCCTGACGGCACGCGTTCACTGCACAGACTCAGCGGTTGAAGTTTGCGCGGTTTCCCTGCTGTGTGGTGGGCGACGACTCAGCGATGACGACTTCCTATCTCCAACTTTTTCTCACCGTGTTGCCCGTGCTTGTGCTGGTGGCGCTGGGCGTGTTGTTGCGGCGGGCCGAGTGGATCAAGGCGGAGGCGGAGGAGAGTTTGTTCAACGTCGTGATCAAAGTTCTGACGCCGTGCCTGATTTTCGATGCGGTGACGGGGAATGCGGCGTTGCGCGAACCGGGTAATCTGGTGGCGGCGCCGCTGACGGGATTTTTGCTCACGCTCCTCGGCATCGCGGTGGCGTATTTCGTGGGACGCGGCGTCGGGCTGAGCGTGGGCACGGGGCTGCGGACGTTTGCGCTGACGGTGGGCATCGCGAATTACGGCTACTTGCCGCTGCCGATCATGGAGTCGTTGTTTGGGCCGGAGAGTCGCGGGTTGTTGCTCGTGCACAACGTCGGTGTCGAGGCGGCGATCTGGACGGGCGGCGTGTTGGTGGTGAGCGGGATTTCGTTGCGCGATGGCTGGCGGAAGTTGCTCAACCTGCCGTTGCTCGCGCTGGTGCTGGCGCTGACGGTCAACTTGACGGGGCTGAGTCCGCATGTGCCGCTGGTGTTGGCCAAGACGATCAAGCTGCTCGCGGCGTGCGCGATTCCGATGGGGCTGGTGATGTCGGGCGTGTCGATTCAGCCGCATCTGAACGATCCCGGAAAACTTTTTTCGCCACGCATCAGTCTCGGGGCGTGTTTGGTGCGGCTCGCATTGTTGCCGGTGATTTTTTTGGCGGTGGCAAAATTCGGTCCGTTTACGCTGGAGATGCAGCGCGTGATCGTGGTGCAGGCGGCGATGCCGACCGCGGTGATTTCAATCATTGTCGCCCGCGTCTATGGTGGGCAACCGCTCACCGCCGTGCAAATCGTGTTGATGACGACCACGCTCGCGCTGTTCACGATTCCCGCGTGGATTCAAATCGGGTTGCGCGTTATCGAGCCGTAAGCCGCGCACGGCAGACAAAGGCGCTGATCTCGCTGGCGCGGGCCGATGTTTTCGGGAGTGACGCCCTCGGCGGCACGTGAGAAGCTGACGACGTTCACTCGGTTCCCACCCTTAACGCGTTCGCGCCTTCGTCCCATGGAAGACCACACTTCAGATCAATCTAACAATTCCGCCAACGTCGTGCGTTCGCGCCGGATCACGGCGATGATTTTGGTGTTGGTGGCGATCGCGGCGTTGCTCGGGCAACATCTCGAACTGAACTTCGGGCGTTTGATTCCGCTGATGCTCGGCATCGGATTTATCGCGTGGTCGTTGTTGGCGCGCGAGTGGGGGCTGTTGGTTCCCGGCGGAATTTTGACGGGCCTCGGCACGGGCTTGGTCGCGCAGCAAGTATTGCACCTGAACCGCGACGTCGAGTCGGGCGTGTTTCTGCTCTGCTTTGCGGGTGGCTGGATTCTGATCACGATGCTGTCGCAAATGGCCTTTGGTCGACGCGTGTTGTGGCCGTTGTGGCCGGCGGCCGCGATGGCGTTTGCCGGTCTGGTGCAATTGGCCGGCGCGGACTTTTGGCAATGGTTCCGCTGGCTGCGCCCGTATTGGCCGTTCGCGCTGATTCTCGTCGCGGTGTTTCTGTGGTTCGCCAAGCCGCCGAAGCGCGAATCGTGACCCGTGCGGGGATTGCCCGTTTGCAGCCTGCGGGCAAGAAAAAGCCCCGCACGTAGCGGGGCTGAAATTCAGCTTCGCGCGAATTCGCGCGTTGCTCAGAACTTGCCGTGCAAAACGTCGGGTGCTTGATTGCGCTCGTCGTTGCGGGTGTGCACGCGCTTGGCGTGACGATCGCCGACGAGGCGGTCGAGCTTGTCGATGAGCAGATCGACGGATTTGTAACCGTCGTCGGACTCGGCGGAAGCAACGAGATTCGGGCCGTCGATTTCGACGATGCCTTTGGCGGTGAAGCGATGGTTCACGTCGCGAGCAGCGTCGCATTCGATGTCGATGCGGACGCGGATGATGTGCGAATTGTGCCGCAACAGGCGCTCGGCCTTGTGGTGGATCGCCTCGGTGAGGGCGGGGGTAAGCGTGAGGTGGATGCCGCTGACGATGATTTTTTCGTTCATAATAAAGTGGGGTGAGTGGAGGAGGAGACTGTTACTAAGTTTATAACGCGAAGCGCCGACAATTGCAACCGCGGGCCGAGAATCAAGCCAACCCGACCCGCGTGAGCGAAATTGGGCGTGCGTTTTCGGCGCGGAAAATAATGATGTCACCTCCCGCCCCTGATCATGAGTTTCACCCCGCTGTCCTTTGCGGCACTGCCCGAATCCGAGATGCGCGGTCGCGCCCACGCGTTCTACGAAGCAATCAGCCGGCGCCACACCGTGCGCGATTTTTCATCCCGCGCGGTGCCACGGGAAATTATCGCGGATTGCCTGCGGTCCGCAGGAACAGCGCCGAACGGCGCCAATCTCCAACCATGGCACTTTGCCGTGATCGGCGATCCGGCGGTGAAACGGCGGTTGCGCGAGGCCGCCGAGGCGGAGGAACGCGAATTCTACCGTGGTCGTGCGCCCGAGGAATGGCTCGCCGCTCTCGCGCCACTCGGCACGGGACCGGAGAAACCGTTTCTCGAAACTGCGCCATGGCTCATCGCGATTTTTGCCCAACATCAATTCACCGGCAGCGACGGCGCACGGCACCAGACCTATTACCCGAAGGAATCCACCGGGATCGCCTGCGGTTTCCTTATCGCGGCGCTGCATCACGCCGGTTTAGCCACGCTCACACACACCCCGAGCCCGATGAATTTTCTCAACGAAATCTGCGGCCGCCCGGCGCACGAGAAGCCGTTTTTACTCCTCGTCGTCGGCTATCCCGCTGACAACGCGCAAATCCCCGCGCTCGCCAAAGAGAAAAAATCACTCGAACAAATCACCTCCTGGCACTGAATCGGAGCGCGAATCCGCAGTGGCACTACATGGATTTTCGCGCATCGTAATCGCATGAAACTTTTTCCCTGGATGATGGCCGTGAGTCTGGGCGTCACGGCTTCGGCTTCGACCCCGATGACCGATCCGATCGAGCAACAGGTCCACGATCTCATCGCGCACGAAGCAGTGACGCTGGTACATTTCTGGGCGCCGTGGTGCGGCAACTGCCGTGCCGAAATGACGCCGGACGGCTGGGCGAAGTTTGTCGCGGCGAACCCGCAAGTGAAAGTCGTCTTCGTCAACATCTGGCATCGCAACCAAGACCCGACGGTGCGCTTGCGCGAGGGCGGACTGGGCGCTCAACCCAACTTCCTCGCGCTCAACCACGGCAATCCGTCGAGCGTGGCGGCCGAACGGTTGAATCGTTTTCTCGACCTGCCGATCACGTGGGTGCCGACGACGTGGGTGTTTCGCGGGGGCCAGCTCCGCTACGCGCTCAACTATGGCGAAATACGTTTCGCACTGCTGCAGACGCTCGTTAACGATGCGCAGGATGCGTGGACGCATTAAGCACACCGGCCAACCCTTTCGTCATTTTCGTTTCCCTATGAAATTCACCCATTGTTTGGTTTCGTTGGCCGCGCTGAGCGCGAGCAGCTTGGCGCCCGCGGCCGCTTACACGGTGGCAGAAGTCGCGGCCGAATCCGCCAAGGCGAATGCGTTTTTCGAGCGCGTCTTCGATGAAGTCGTGGCGCGCAGTCCGATGACGATGACGCAACTCGGCCTGAAAACAGACTACGACAAATGGGATGATTTTTCGGAGCAGGGCTCACTGGAGAATCTGCAACTTGCCATTACGCAACTGGCGGAGATGAAGCGCACGATCAATTTTGCCGCGCTCGATGATCAGGCGCGCGTGAGTTACCGGATGTTTGCGCTGCAAACCGAGGAGGCGATCGAGGGCTGGCGTTGGCGCCACCACAGCTACCCGTTGAACCAGATGGATGGGGCGCATTCGCTGGTGCCGGCGTTTCTGATCAGCTTTCACTCGGTGGAAAACTTGGCGGAGGCGCAGGCCTACGTGGCGCGCTTGCGCGGCATCGCGCCGCTGTTCGCCGAAACCGTCGCGAGCGTGAAGGCCCGTGCGGCGCTCGGGGTGTTGCCGCCGAAATTTGTTTTCCCCATCGTGATCGATGCCTGTCGCAGCGTCATCACCGGGGCCCCGTTCGAGCAGACGGAGAAAAAGAGCGCGTTGTGGGAAGATTTTGAGAGCAAGGTCAATGCGCTCACCAACGTGGATGCGGCTGTGAAGACCGCGCTGCTCGCCGAAGCGCACGCGGCGTTGCTCGAAAGTGTGCAGCCGGCCTACGCGAGCCTGATCGCATTGCTGACCGAGCAAGAAGCGGTCGCGACGACCGACGACGGGGTGTGGAAACTGCCTGCGGGCGACGAGTATTACGCGTTCAAATTGCGCGAATCCACGACGACCAATCTCACGGCGGCGGAGATTCACCAGATTGGTTTGCGCGAGGTCGCACGCATCCACGCCGAGATGACCGCGATCAAGGAGCAGGTCGGCTTCAAGGGCACGTTGCCGGAATTTTTTGTCTTCATGCGTGAAGACCCGCAGTTCTACTACCCGAACACGCCCGAGGGAAAACAGGCCTACATCGACCGCGCCAACGGATTCATCGCCGCGATGTCGGCGGAGCTCGACCGGTTTTTCGGTGTGAAGCCAAAGGCGCCGCTCGTGTTGCGCAAAGTCGAACCGTTCCGCGAGGAAGGTTCGGCGGCGGCATTCTACGAGCAACCTTCGCCCGATGGCTCGCGGCCCGGCGTCTATTACGTGAACACTTTCGACATGAACGGTCTGCCGATTTACGAGATGGAATCGCTTGCCTATCATGAGGCCATCCCCGGTCATCACATGCAAATCGCGATCGCGC
>JAUXXD010000159.1 GCA_030681265.1 Candidatus Didemnitutus sp.
AGACCTTCGGCGGCGATCTCTTCGAGTTTCGATTGCAACGCGTAGATCAGCGGGATGACCGGCGTGCTCGGCGTCATGCCGCCGACGTGGTTGCGCTCGAATTCCAGCAAATCAAAATAATAGCCGCGCCCACTGACCTTCTCGGCTCGCGCTAAGGCGCGTGGGGAAACCGCCACGACGGTGATACCCGGGGGCAGGGCGAGCGCTTTTTGCGAACCGGCGAGCACGATATCGAGACCGAGTTCATCTTGGTTGATCGGCATCGCACTGAACGAGCTTACGGTATCGATGATGCTGATCACATCGGGGAATTCCCGCAGCACGGCCGCCAGTGCCGGGAGATCGCTCATGCAACCGCAGGACGTTTCGTTGTGAATGAGTGTGACGGCGTCGTAACCGCCTTGGGCGAGTTCGGAGCGCAAGGCGGCGGGCTCGATCGGTTGGCCCCATTCGAGGCGCAGGCCATTGGCGGCCAAACCGCAACGCTGGGCGACATCGAGCCATTTGTCGGAGAACGCGCCGTTCATGCAGCAAAGCACTTTTTTTTGCGCAACATTGCGCAACGCACCTTCCATCACGCCCCACGCACTGCTCGTGGCAAGATAGACGGAGCCGCTCGTGCCGAACAGCGCCTGCAAGTGCGGCGTGAGACTGCGGTAGAGGGCGATGAAATCACTGCTGCGGTGCCCGATCATCGGACGCGCCATGGCGCGCAGCGTTTTCTCGGAAACGGCGACAGGGCCGGGAATAAAAAGTTTAGGAGGCATAACAGGCGAAGCCGATGTTGCATGTTGCATCAGCGGCAGCTACCTGAACATAACCAATCGGCCCGTGCGCCCCGTCAAAGCCATTTCACGTCATGCTCCAACGCTGGATTCGCCAAAAAACCAACCAGTTTGAGCAGTTTGGTATCGAAGTTATCATGGGGAAGCGCGAGGACTTCGCGGCGCTGCTCTTTGGCGCCTTTTTGCAGGTGTGCTCGTATTTGTTTAGCGGCATTGCGCAACTCCGCCTCTGGCTCTACCGCAAACGTATCATGCACGACACGCCGCTCGGGTGTCTTGTGGTCGTTGTGGGCAACCTGACCGTCGGCGGCACCGGCAAGACGCCGGTGGTGGAAAAATTTGCCCGCGCCCTTCAAGAACGCGGCCGCAAAGTGGCGATCCTTAGTCGCGGCTACAAGAGCAAGGCGCCGCCGATTTGGAAGCGCTGGTGGCATGATTTTACCCACATCGAACCCGGTCCGCCCCGCGTCGTCAGTGACGGAGCACGCGTGTTGCTCGACTCGGAACTGGCGGGCGACGAGCCGTTCATGTTGGCGAAAAATTTGCCCGGCGTCGTCGTGCTGGTGGACAAGGACCGCGTCAAAGCCGGCGCCTACGCGATCAAGCGTTTTGGTTGCGACACGCTCGTGCTCGACGACGGTTTTCAATACCTGCCACTGAAGGGCCGGCTCAACTTGTTGCTGGTCGACAAGACAAATCCGTTTGGCAACGGCTTCCTGCTCCCGCGCGGAATTCTGCGCGAACCGGTGAAGCACTTGCGGCGCGCGTCCTACGTTTTTCTCACGAAGTCCAACGGGCAGCGTGACGAGGAACTGGAAGCGCTGATCCGCCACTACAATCCCGCGGCCGAAATCATCGAATGCGCCCACAAACCAAAGTATCTGCAGCGCGTCGGCACCGGTGAACGACAGCCCTTTGAATTCTTGCGCGGGCGCCGGATTGCGGCGTTCTCCGGCATCGCGACGCCGGAGAGCTTTGAGCGCTTCCTGCGTGACGGCGGTTCGCAACTGCTGCATGCGCGACGCTTCCTCGATCACTATCGTTTCACGGGCGAAGATCTGCGCGAAATCTACACCGAGGCACTGCGCGTCGGCGCCGAGTTTATCGTTACGACGGAGAAAGATGCCGTGCGTCTGACGGCGGTGGAAGAATGTCCGTTGCCACTCTATTATTTGCGGCTCGAAATTGAGATTTTGCGCGGTGCGGCGGATTTCCGCGAAGCCGTCGGCAAGATCTGCTTCCCCCACGGATTGCCCGCCAACGAACTGCTTGAAGCCGAGGAAGAGCGCGCCGCGTCGGCTCCGGGAACCACCGGTTGAAGATGGGGCCGCCAAGGCGCGGCTTTGGGATTGAAGCCGTTCAAGCGGACAGCGATAGCTTCTGCATGAGCGATCCTCGTTTTGCGAAACTGGCCGATGTCCTCACCGGCTTCTCGATTGAACTCAAGAAGGGCGAACGCGTCCTGATTGACGCCTACGATTGCCCCGACCTTTTCGTCGTCGCCCTGCTTCGCGCCGCGCGCGCCCGTGGCGCGATGCCCTACGTCAATCTCCAACGCTCGCGCATCACGCGCGAACTCCTCCGTGGTGCACTCGCCGAGCAATATCAGGTGACCGCCGACGTCGAGTTGGCGCGCATGCAAAAAATGGACGCCTACATCGCGATTCGCGGGGCGGAGAATATTTTCGAAACCTCCGACGTGCCCGCCAGCCAAGTGCAGATGGTCACAAAAATCCTGAAGCCGATTCAGGAGTATCGCGTGAACAAAACGAAGTGGGTGCTCATCCGCTGGCCCACGCCGTCGATGGCGCAACAAGCCGGCTTAAGCACAGAAGCGTTTGAAGACTTTTTCTTCCGCGTCTGCACGTTCGATTATTCGCGTTACGCGCCCGGCATGCGCGCGCTCACGACGTTGATGAACCGCACGGACAGCGTGCACATCAAGGGACCGGGCACGGATCTGCGTTTCTCGATCAAGGGCATCGGCGCTGTGCCCTGTGGCGGCGCGCGCAATATCCCCGATGGCGAAGTGTTTTCCTGCCCCGTAAAAGAGAGCGTCGAAGGCACGATCAGCTACAACGCGCCAACCGTTTACCTCGGCACTGCATTCGACAACATCAAGCTGACCTTCAAGGCCGGCAAGATCGTCGAGGCAACGTCCAACAACACGAAACGTCTCAACGAGATTCTCGATACCGACGCCGGTTCGCGCTACATCGGCGAGTTCGCCATCGGTTTCAATCCGCACATCCTGCAACCGATGCGCGACATCCTCTTCGACGAGAAGATCGCCGGTTCGTTTCACTTCACTCCCGGTCAGGCCTACGAGATCGGCGGCAACGGCAACAAGTCTGTAGTGCATTGGGATATGGTTTCGATTCAACGTCCCGAATACGGCGGCGGGGAAATTTGGTTCGATGGCAAACTCATCCGCCAAGACGGCCTTTTCGTGCCGAAATCGCTGCAGAAATTAAATCCCGCTGAACTCCTGAAGAAGGGCTAGTGCGGTTCCTCATCCGCCGATGCATCACCCGCCGCCCACTGCGCGCCCACTGCCGCCTGACGATTCGCTCGACGCATTTGTGCAGGCGTTACCGAAAACGGAAACGCACCTGCACATGGAAGGCGCGTTGCCCTACGAGTTGTTGCACGAATGGGACCCGCAACGCTGGCGCGCCCATCCGGCATTTCGCGAGCGGAGTTTTCGATACGCGACGTTTCCGGATTTCGAAAAACAGCTCCTCGATAACGCGCTCCCGTGGTTCACCACCGCCGAGCGTTACTACGAAGCGGCGCGGGTAATCTTCGCGCGGCACATCGCTCAGAATGTGCGTTACGTGGAAACGAGCTTTCATCTGCCGGTAGTGGATTTCATTCAAACGCCCGGCCCCGAAATCATCGCGGCCATTCGCGCCGCGGTTCCCGCCGGTTTGGAAGTGCGCATCTTCACTGGCATGCCGCGCGATATTTTTAGCAGTCCGCAGCGTCACCTCGTCGAGGAACTTGCCCACTGGGACGATTTGGCCGGTGTCGATCTGCACGGCAACGAACCGATTCCCACCGATCCGGTGACGGCGGCGGTCTGGGCGAATTTTCGTGACGCCGGTTTCGTCACCAAGTGCCACGCTGGCGAATTCGATGGTGCGGCCCGCGTCCGCGAAGCGGTGGAGTTGCTCGGCGTGACGCGGATTCAGCACGGCGTGCGTGCAGTGGAGGATCCCGCGGTGGTGGCGCTTTGTGCAGAGCGCGGGGTGACGTTCGACCTGTGTCCCATCAGCAACGTCGGCCTGAAAGTTGTGCCTTCAATGGCCGCGCATTCTCTTCGTCAATTGAGCGAAGCCGGTATCCGTTGCACGATCAGCACTGACGACCCGCTGTGTTTCGCCAACACGCTGAATGAGGAATACGTGGCGATTTCGCATGAGTTGGGGTTTACGCGCCGCGAATTGGCGCAACTCGCCCGCAACGGTTTTGAAGTTGCGAACCTGTCGGCGGAGCAAAAACAGCCGGTCTTCGACCAACTCGACGCGTTGATTGCCACTTAAACAGGTGCGGGGTCAGCTCCGGCTTGCAGGCGAGGTTTGCCCCCGCCACGTTTGGCGTCTTGGAAACTCAACCGACAACGACCTACGTGGTTCCTGAAGACGCCAATCGCGCCCGCGCTGACAAGGTGCTGGCCGCCGCGTTTCCGGAGCACAGTCGCGTCGCCTTTCAACGCGCGCTGGAAGCGGGCCTCGTCCGCATCGGAGAGAAAGTGCTCAAGCAGAGCGATGAAGTGGTGGCTGGGCAGGTGATTGAATTTTCGTTGCCTGACACCAAACCGCTCGAGTTGCGCGCGGTGGCTATTCCCTTGGAGGTCATTTTCGAAGACCGTCACATGGTCGTCATCAACAAGCCCACCGGCATGGTCGTGCATCCGGGCGTGGGCACCGGTGAGGACACCCTCGTGCACGCGCTCTTAGCGCATTGCGCGGGGCAACTCAGTGGCATCGGCGGGGTCGAGCGTCCGGGGATCGTGCACCGCATTGATAAGGAAACCACGGGGCTGCTCGTCGTGGCGAAAAACGACATCGCTCATCGCGCATTGTCCGACCAATTCGCGACGCGCACGCTGGTCAAGGAATACCTCGCGCTCGTGAGCGGTGTGCCGAAGGGGCTGTGCGGCACGATAGATCGCGGCATTGCGCGCCATCCGATCCATCGACATCGCATGACGACAGGTGAGGGCGGCAAACCGGCGCGCACGGATTGGACGTTGGTGGAGAAATTTGGCGAGAAAGCGGCGTTGCTGCGATGTCGGATCCACACTGGGCGCACGCATCAAATTCGCGTGCATTTGAAATCGATCGGACACGCGCTGTTCGGCGACGCGGTGTATGGCTGGAAAGCGATTCCCGATTTTCCCACGCCACCACGCGTGATGT
>JAUXXD010000167.1 GCA_030681265.1 Candidatus Didemnitutus sp.
GCATTTTCAACATCGGCGGCAAACAGACCTTGGTCTTCGGCCAAAAACGCGTCCAAGCTGGCGATACCATGGTGGTGTTGGTCGGTGAGGCCAAGCACACCCTGACCATCGTCGATATTTCTCCCCCGCATTTCACTATCCGCCTCAATAACGAGGATATTACCCGGCCCATCAAATGAGGAAGCCCATGAGCACCCGCACACTTACCTCCGCCGCTTTTGCCTTGGCCCTCGCGGTCACTGCCTTTGGCCAATCCGAAGAACCCGCTGCCGTCGCCGTCGTTGGCGCCGACCCGACGCAAAACTCCGCCACGCGCAGCACCGATACCCTCTCCGTCGATTTCCCCGACGAGGACATTCGCACCATCCTGCGCAACGTCGCCGACCTCTTTGAACTCAACCTCGTCGTGCCCGACACGCTCGTCGGCCGCACCTCGATCAAATTGCGCGACGTCACCTGGCGCCAGATCTTCCAAGTCGTCCTCTCGCCCGCGGGCTACACCTACGTCGAAGAAGGCAACATTATCAAAGTCCTCAGCAATGAATCGCTGAGCATGGAGCCGGTCGCGACCGAAGTTTTTATTCTCAATCACGCCAAAGCCGGTGACATCAAACCCACCGTCGACGGCCTGGTTGATCCGGCGATGGGCGGCAAGATTCTCCTCGATGTGCGCTCCAACGCCCTCGTCGTCACCGAGCGCCCCACACGCATGACGCGCATTCGCTCCATTATCGAGCAACTCGACAAAGCCACCGCGCAAGTGGTGATCGAATCGAAGTTCGTCGAAGTCACCGACCGCGACGTCCGCAACATCGGCGTCAACTGGGCCTCGCTGCAAGGCATGCAACTCAGCGCCCGCGGCATGAACCAAGCCTTTAACCGCGAGCGCGGTCAAACAACCACCCAAGGCACGACCAATAACAGCGGGACGACCACGGGCTCGACCAATACCAACTCCACCAACAATTCGACACGGAGCGGCACGCAGAATGATTCCACCACCAATGGAAACACGACGGTGACCAACACCGGTGCCTTTACTACCTCGACGACGCAGTCCAACACGGGCAGCCAACTCCTTCCGGTTACCCGCACTGACGCGAGCGGCAACACGACGACTTCTTATGAAGTCGTGCCGATCGACTCTACCGGCACGAGCACAACTTCGTCCACGCCCAGTTCGCAGACCAACACGTCAACCAGCACGATCAACGTCAGCGGCACCACCGCTGGCACGACGCTCGCCAATGATGTTTCCACCGTCCTGTCCAACAGCGCCAACACCGCCGTGAGTAATTTACTCGGACTCACCAACACAACGGGCACCAGCCGCCTCGCCTCCGCCGTCTTCTCCGCCTCCGACTTCAACATCATCGTCTCCGCGCTCAAATCGCAGAACAACACCAAGGTCGTCTCCAACCCGACCATCGTCACGCTCAACAACACCGAGGCCGTGCTCAACATCGGCTCCGAATTTCCCATTCCGAGCTACACCTATAACTCGGAACGCGGTAACTTCGAAGTCTCCGGCTTCGAATACAAACCGATCGGCATCATTCTCAAAGTGACGCCGCAAGTGAACGCGCAGGGCACCATCCGCCTCGCGCTCGAACCCGAGGTCAGCCAACAAAACGGCTCGACCACCTTCGGCGGCGCCGGCGGCGCGTCGATTCCGATCATCGCCACGCGCAAAGTGAAAACGCAGATTTCATTGAAGGATGGTTACACCGCAGGCATCGGCGGCCTGATCCAACAAAGCAAAGACCATGGCGGCACCAAGGTGCCCGTGCTCGGCAGCATCCCGCTCCTCGGCCGCCTGTTCTCCTCCAAGAGCGTGAACGATCAGGCAACAAATCTCCTCATCTTTATCACCGCCAAATCAGTCAACCCCGACGGCGCTTCGCCGGAAGAAGTCTTCTCCCCGGGCGCCTTGGAGTCTGTGAGCTCGGTGCCGAAGACCGACCTGCCGGCCAAGAAGTAGGCGGTAAAATCTTCTCCTGCTCGGCCGACGTTGCGACGTCGGCCTTTTTTTTGGGCGGCGGCGCGTAGAGTTTGCCCTCCGCCGTTTCGACTACTCGCGTCGCTCCTCGTCTTCGCGTTATTGCATCTCGCCAGACTCACCACCAGCCTTCGACAAATCCCTGGACGAACTTGATACCGAACACGCCGAGATTCTTCGTGGCGTGTGCCACGATGCAGGGCAGGAGCGAGTGCGCCGGATTCAACCGCCAGAACCTCACTGTGTAAAACCACAGTGAACCGGCCAACACCATCGCGAAACTAAACCACGCCTTGGTGTCCGTCTGCCAGTGGAGTTGTCCGTCTTCCCAGCGCCACAGAAACGGATGGATCAGCGCAAAAATAAGCGAAGCGCCAACGACGCTGGCCAGCAGCGCGGTGCGTCCGCGATTTTCGATCACCACGAAGCCGCGGAAAATCAGTTCCTCCACAAACGCCGCCGCCAGCGTGTAGAGTCCGAACAGTGCAGTGATCCGACTCTGTTGTTCGACGATGCCGAGGGCGTATTCGCCGCCGGTTTCGATGGCGAGCAACACGAGTGCGCCTGCCGCCGCCGCGACCATTGCCAAGATCGAGCAAGTGGTGGCACCGGGGAGCGGCTGTTTCGCCGGAGTGCCCGCGCGGGCGGCGCGGTAGTCGTCCCGCCAGAGTTTCGCGGCATAAGCCGAACCGCCCAATAATAACAGCAATACCCAAGGATCGTCGGTTCCCATGGGTTAGAAATCGTTAGCGAACTCATGCGTGGCAAGACTGGCTTCACCTTTTGGTTAGCTTTTCGGCCGCCGCTACCTAGCGTTGCCCAGTGATGTCCGGTCCGTCGTCCACTTCTGTTCCCACCGCTTCCGCCTCGCGGGAAGTCTTTCGTCATCTCGCGCTGCAAATGGCCGCGCTCGACGGCTTCATGCAGGCCCAAGTGGCCAGCTTCGAACCCGAGATTCGCGACATGGCGGCGTATTGCTTGGAGAGCACGGGCAAGCGCCTGCGTCCCGCCTTGGTGTTTATCTCGGGCTGGAAGGGCGAGGGCGTGGTGGAGGATCCGTTGGTGCGCGCGGCGGGCGTTTTGGAAATGGTGCATCTGGCGACGCTGGTGCACGACGACATCATGGACGCCGCCGACCTGCGCCGGAATCGCGGCACCGCCGCGCGACAATTCGGACCCGATGCGGCCGTCTTGCTCGGTGACGCGTTGTTTTCTCAAGCGCTGCACATCGCCGCGCATTTTCCCACAACCGAGGTTTGCCGACTCGTCTCCGAATCGACGCGCAAAGTGTGTTCGGGCGAGATCATGCAAACGCTGCACCGCCGCGATATGAGTGTGACGCGCGAGGATTATTACCGCGTGATCGATTTGAAAACGGCGGAACTCTTCCGCGCTGCCTGTTTCCTCGGAGCGCGGCTGGCAGGATTCGGTCCCGAGTTTGTGCAAGCGGCCAACGACTTCGGTCGCCACCTCGGTATCGCCTACCAGATTTACGACGACCTCGTGGATTGCCTCGGTGAGGAAAAAAATATTGGCAAGACGCTCGGCACCGACCTCGCGAGCGGCAAGCTGACGTTGCCGCTGATGTTGTTGCTCGAAAAACTATCGACCGACGAACGCGCCGCAGTCATTGCGGCGATGCAGACGGGCCAGCCGCTGCCGCTCGCCGCCAGTGTCGAGCAAATGCGCACGCTGGGGATCGCAGCAGACGTAGCGCAAGCCGTTGAAGCGGAACTGGCGTTGGCTCGTGGGGTCTTGGAGGCGCACCGCGACCTCGCTCCTGTGCCGCTCATGCTCCAACTCATCGATTTGCTGAAGGCGCAACTCGCGGCGCTGCACGGCTCGTGTGCTAAACCGTAATTTCCTTTGCCTGATTGCCTCAGCGGGTTACCCTGCTTCTAACGATGAATTTCACGAAGGTCTTCTCTCGGACCCTCGCCACCTCTCCAGAGCGACAGCAGGAGGCGGACAATGATTTTGACGTCGTGAAACGAGTGCAGGCTGGCGAAGTCGCCGCTTTCGACATCTTGATGCGCAAATACCGCGAGCGGCTGTTTGGCGTAGTCTACAATCTTACCTCCAACCGCGAAGACACGGCGGATTTGACGCAAGACGCCTTCATCAAAGCCTTCCAAGCGATCCACCGTTTCCAGGGCCAGTCATCGTTCTTCACCTGGCTCTACAAAATTGCCGTCAATACAACGCTAAGTCACCTGCGCAAGAATAAGATGCGCACATTTTTTTCACTGGAAAAAATCCAGGAAGAAGACCCTGGTTCGAAGATTCTCTCGGAGTTGACCGACAAAACCGGTTCGGGCCGAGACACTTATTTGAAGGAGCTCCAGGAAAAATTGAACGAAGCGATGCAAAAACTGTCTATCAAGCATCGAATGGTCATCACTTTATTTGAAATCGACGGACTCAGCCACAGCGACATTGCTGAGGTCATGGGGTGTTCGGAAGGCACCGTTCGCTCCCGTCTGCACTACGCTAAACAGTTTCTCCAAGGTGAGTTAAATAAATACCTCCGCTGATCGAATGCCCCAATCCAATCCCCAGTCTAAGGTTACGATTGAAACCCTCCTCCGTCTAAAACGGCTGGAGCGACCATCGCCGGAGTTTTGGACGCAATTTGAGGCCGAATTGCGCGAAAAACAGCTCGCCGCTCTCGTGCAACGCCGCACGTGGTGGCAAAAACTTCCTCACTTGTTGCCGCACCGCGCTTTTCTCCCGATCGGTGCCGCCGCTGTGCTCACGTTTACTTTGGTATCGGTGCGCGTTTACGGTCCGTCGGAAATAATGCAAAGCGACGCCGAGTTCAGTGCCCACGAATCTCGTCCGGTAGCGGCGGCGACGATCTCGAGCAGTGTCGCAGCGTCTGCACCAGTCGTGGCGGAAGTCCGTCCCGAAATCGTGGTAACTTCCGAAGGAATTTCCGAGCCCGCTGCCGCCGTCCGTTATTCGGATCAGTTGCCCAAGCAAGTGCGCGAGATGCTCTCGTGGAGCGCCCCCCGCGTCGAGGATTCACCGTCCGCGCGTTCGATAGCGGCCAATCTGGCCCGCCTCGAAGAAACCGAGCCGGAACTCGTCAATTCCCTGCTCGCTGGTCATG
This sequence comes from Candidatus Didemnitutus sp., assembly GCA_030681265.1. GTDB lineage: Bacteria > Verrucomicrobiota > Verrucomicrobiia > Opitutales > Opitutaceae > Didemnitutus. The sequence goes on from JAUXXD010000167.1 coordinate 5,112, forward strand.
GCCAGAATCATGAGCGCTCGGTGCAAATCGGAACTGCTACCGCAATGGAGATGGTTGCGATTTCAGCGGTCGGTTCGCGACGCAATCGTGTGTTGGCCCAACTCAGTGAACGTCAATTCTCGCCCGATCCGGCGGCGCCCGAAGTGGTGCGCGAACGTTTGACACGGCGCTTGGGTGACACCGACAGCTCGAGTGAGTGGACGCGCGTCGGACTGAAGGCGGATCGAGTTTCACTGAAATTCTAAGTCAGGTTCCCTCGTTGCCTTTCACGGCCCGCTTCGGCGGGCCTTTTCGTTTTTGTGTTCTCACGCGCGTGTCGTAACATGGCGTGATGCGAACCGAACGCGACTCCATGGGCGAAATGTCAGTGCCAGATGACGCGCTCTACGGCGCTTCGACGCAGCGCGCCGTGCTCAATTTTCCCATCAGCGGACGGCCATTGCCGGCAACCTTCATTCGCGGACTCGGTCTCGTGAAGTGGGCCTGTGCCCGCGCCAACGCCGAACTTGGCCTTTTGCCGGTGGAGAAAAGCGCGCTCATCGAACAAGTAGCGCTCGCCATCGCCGCCGGCGAACTCACGGCACATTTCCCGATCGATTGCTTTCAAACCGGCTCGGCGACATCGACCAACATGAATGCCAACGAGGTCATCGCCAACCGCGCCAGCCAACTCTCCGGTCAGCCGCTGGGCTCGCGCCGTCCGTTGCATCCGCACGACGACGTCAACCTCGGCCAATCGTCCAACGACGTTATTCCGACCGCATTGCATGTAAGCGTCGCACTGGCGTTGCACGAGCAATTGTTGCCAGCACTCGTGGCGATGGGTGCGACGCTCGAAGCGAAGGCCGAGGCGTGGTCCGAGGTCGTCAAGATCGGTCGCACGCACTTGATGGACGCGACGCCGTTGACTGTCGGACAGGAGTTTTCCGGCTATGCCGTGCAACTGGCGAAGTCGGCGGCGCGCACCCGGCAAGCGATTGCCGCACTCGGCGAACTGGCCATCGGCGGCACTGCCGTCGGCACCGGGCTCAATACGCATCCGGAATTCGGCGCGCGCGTCGCCCGCGCGTTGACCGAGCGCACCGGCCTGCCGTTTCGCGAAGCGGCAAATCATTTTGAAGCGCAAGGCGCGCGCGACGATTGCGTTGCCGTGGCCGGACATCTCGCGACGATCGCGGCGAGTCTGACAAAAATCGCGAACGATGTGCGTTGGCTCGGTTCGGGTCCGCGCGCGGGCTTGGCGGAGTTGCAACTGCCCGCCACGCAACCCGGCTCGTCGATCATGCCGGGCAAAGTGAATCCGGTGATGAGCGAAATGCTCGTGCAAGTCTGCCTCTACGTCCACGGGCTCACGCAAACTGTGCAACTTGCCGGACGCGAAGGACAGTTCGAACTCAACACCACCTTGCCGCTGCTCGCGCATTGTCTGCACGAAGCGATTCATTGTCTGACCAACGGCGGGCGCGTGTTCCACGAACGCTGCCTCGTCGGGCTCGAAGTGGATCGCGAACAATGCCGCCGGCAGGTGGAACGTTCGCTCATGCTCGTGACCGCGCTGAATCCATTGCTCGGTTACGATCAAGCGGCGGCGCTCGCAAAGGAAGCGCACACAACCGGACGTTCGTTACGCGAAGTCGTGTTGGAGAAAAAACTACTCGATGCCGCAACGTTGGACCGCGCCCTCGACGCGCGCCGCATGACGCAGCCGAGCGAGCGTGCACCGACGCACGATGCGGGGTGAAGGCTTGCTTGCGCGAACAGAAATTAAATCGTGGTCGTTACCGATGTCGCCTCATCAAGTTACGTTAACGATTCGCTCTGCCGGTCAGGGCTTGCAGGAAATCACCGATGAAGTCGCCCGCGAGCTGACGCGCTGTGGTTTGGCGAGTGGAGTTGCGACAATTTTCTGCCAGCACACGAGTGCGAGTCTCGTGATCATGGAAAACGCGGATCCGTCGGCCCGACACGATTTGGAGCGCTGGCTCAACCGGCTCGTGCCGGAGCGCGATCCGCATTTCACGCACACGCTTGAAGGCGACGACGATATGCCGAGTCACATCAAGATGGCGCTCACACGGACGAGTGAGAGCGTGCCATTCGCCAACGGACGGTTGCTGCTCGGCACGTGGCAGGGTATTTATCTGTGGGAACATCGTCGCCAGGCGCACACGCGTCATGTGATTGTGACTTTCCTGGGATGACGGTTTTTCGCGTCGCGTTTCGGGCGGGTCGTGGCTCCGATGTCACAGTGAAATCGTCAATGCAGCCGGCGTGGCTTTTGCGCAATCTCCTGAGTCTGGCTGTCTGTGCGGGGGGCGCGGCGACAATCTTCGCCGTCACTCCGGCCCAACCGAGCAAGGAGCCCGGCGTTTCCGCTCTCGTGAGCGAAGTGGCGCCCGGGCAACTGCGTTACCAGCCATATACTGAAGCGGGTGACACACTGCCGGATTTTTCGCACTGTGGTTACGGCGGGGGCGGCGTTGCATTGCCCGAGGTGGTCGTGCGCGAGCGACTGCAACCGCAGGCAGGCAAAGGCGATGACACGGCGCGGATACAGGCGGCCCTCGATCGCGTGGCGCAATTGCCACTCGACGCCCAAGGTTTTCGCGGCGCGGTGTTGCTCGAACGCGGCGCGTATCGTTGCGCCGGTGTGTTACGCATCAACGCTAGCGGCGTAGTTTTGCGCGGTGAAGGCTTCGGCCCCGATGGCACGGTGATTACGGCGACGGCGAAAAAAGCCCAACCGCTCGTGCAACTGGGCGGCACGGCTGGGCCGCGCGCGATTCCGCGGACACAAACGGAAATCACCAGCACTTACGTGCCGGTGGGGGCGCGGAGTTTTTCTGTAGCCAATGCCACGAATTTGGCCGTGGGCCAGACGGTATTTGTCGTGCGACGCGGCAACGCGGCGTGGATTACCGAGATCGGCATGGATCGCATCACGCCGCGACCGGATGATCCGAAATCGACGAGGCAGTGGACGCCGTTCGATTTGAAATTCGACCGCGTGATCGTCGCGATTGAAGGCAACGCGATCACCATCGACGCGCCATTGGCTTGTGCGATTGACGCGCGGTGGGGTGGAGGAGCGCTCGTGCGCGTGAATGATGAGCAGCGCATCGAAAAGTGCGGCGTGGAGTCGTTCTCCGCGATTTCTGTTTTCGACCGCAGTCTGACCGCGACGCACCAGAACGAGCAGGTTTACACCGACGAAGACCACGCGACCTACCTGATCGAATTCGGGGCGGTGAAGCATGCGTGGGCACGTTCGCTGACGACCTTGGCTTTCGCGCATGGCATCGCGTTGGTCACGGGCGAGGCCAAATGGATCACGATCGTGGAATGCGCGGCGCTGGATCCGGTCTCGCAGATTACTGGAGGTCGCCGCTATCCGTTTTATCTGAACGGGCAACTGACGCTGGTGCAGCGCTGTTTTGCGCGACGGGCGCGCCATGCCTTTGTCTTTGGTTCGCGCGTAGCGGGACCGAATGTGTTTCTTGAATCACGGTCGGAGCGTGATTATGGCTCGAGCGAGCCGCATCACCGTTGGTCGGTGGGTGGGCTTTACGATAACGTCGAGGCACCGCTCGCGATTCAGGATCGGCAGTGGATGGGCAGTGGTCACGGCTGGGCGGGCGCGAACTACGTGGTGTGGAACGGAACGGGCTCGCTGATTTGTCAGCAGCCACCAACCGCGCAGAATTTTTCCATCGGATTCGTCGGCAAGAAAGAGAAAGGCTCGTTCGCGCGAGCTGCGGGTTGGTGGGAGAGCGAAGGCAAGCCAGTGACGCCGCGCAGTCTCTATCGCGCGCAACTGGCGGCGCGGCTGGCGCAGCAAAATTAACCGGCCCAAACGGCGCCGCCGACCTCAGCTTTTCTCCGGCACGCAGAGGCCGCAATTATTCACGAAGAAATCGTGGCCCTTGTCGTCGACGAGGATGAACGCAGGGAAATCCTCTACTTCGATCTTCCACACGGCTTCCATGCCGAGTTCGGCATACTCGTGCACTTCGATTTTTTTGATGCTGTCCTTCGCGAGAATCGCCGCCGGGCCGCCAATGCTGCCGAGATAAAAGCCGCCGTGCTTCTTACATGCGTCAGTGACTTGTTTGCTGCGATTGCCTTTGGCGAGCATCACTAGGGATCCGCCATGCGATTGGAAGAGATCGACGTAGCTGTCCATCCTCCCCGCCGTTGTCGGGCCGAACGAACCGGACGCGTAGCCAACGGGCGTCTTGGCCGGACCGGCGTAGTAAACGGGATGGTTTTTCAAATAGTCGGGCAGGCCCTGGCCGGCGTCGATGCGCTCCTTGAGTTTCGCGTGAGCGATGTCGCGCGCGACAATCAACGGTCCGGTGAGCAACACGCGCGTCGTGACGGGATATTTGGAAAGTGCCGCGCGGATGTTCGCCATCGGTTGCCTCAGGTCGATGCGCACGGATTGATCGTCTTTGTACGTGCGCATTTCCACCGGAATGAAACGGCCGGGCTCCGCTTCCATGGCCTCCAGGAACACGCCGTCAGTCGTGATTTTCGCGCGAATGTTGCGATCCGCACTGCACGACACGCCCATCCCGACCGGGCAACTCGCGCCGTGGCGCGGCAAGCGGATGATGCGCACATCGAGCGCGAAATATTTACCGCCGAACTGCGCGCCGACGCCACTTTGTTGCGCGAGCTGGAGCACCTTGGCTTCGAGTGCGATGTCACGAAACGCACGGCCATTGGCGTCACCGGTTGTCGGCAGCGTGTCGTAGTATTTTGTCGAAGCGAGTTTGACGACTTTCAGGCAAGTCTCGGCGCTGGTGCCGCCGATGACGAACACGAGGTGATACGGCGGGCACGCGGCAGTGCCAAGCAACTGCATTTTGTCGGCGAAGAATTTCTCCAGACTCTTCGGATTGAGCAGGGCTTTCGTTTCTTGAAAGAGGTAGGTCTTATTCGCCGAGCCGCCGCCCTTCGCCACGAACAGCAGTTCATACTTCAGCCCCTCGGTGGCGTAGAGATCGATTTGCGCGGGCAGGTTGGTGCCGGTGTTCGTTTCCTGGAACATGTCGAGCGGCGCCGTTTGCGAGTAGCGGAGATTTTCCTTCGTGTAACAGTCGTAGATGCCGCGCGAGAGCCACTCGGCGTCGTTCGCGCCGGTCCAGACTTGCTGGCCTTTTTTGCCGAAGACGATCGCGGTGCCGGTGTCCTGGCACATGGGCAAAATGCCGCCGGCGGCGATCTCGGCATTCTTGAGCAAGGTTAGTGCGACGTAGCGGTCGTTGTTCGACGCTTCCGGATCGGTGAGGATAGCGGCGACTTGTTCGACGTGTTTCGTGCGCAGGAAAAAATTCGCGTCGTGCAACGCTTCGCGCGCGACGTAGGCGAGTGTTTCTGGGGCGATCTTTAGGATCGGCTTGCCGTCAAACTCGGCGAGCGAGACACCCTCCTTGGTCAGCAGCCGATAACGCGTGTCATCCGGCCCAAGAGCGAACGTTTCCGAGTAGGTGAAAGCGGGCGTAGCCATGCGCACCACTGTAGGTGGGCTCGCGTGGGAAAACAAGCAGCGGTCTCGCCGCCGCGCACCTATAACGCCTGATATCGCAGCGCGTCAGAGGATCTTCAGCTTCGGTAAATCCTGCACGTCGATGTAGCCAATGGGCTGACCGTGGGCATTGAGCGCGAAGAGGTCGGAAATTTTGAACTGTTGGAACAGCTTCAACGCTTCGACCGCGAGCGCGTCGGCGGCGATGGTTTTGCCGCCACGCGTCATGACTGCGCCGACGGGATGTTGCAGAAAATCGAGTCCGCCGTTGAGCGCCGCGCGGCGGAAGTCGCCGTCGGTGAAAATCCCACTTAATTTGCCATCCGCCGCCGTAAGCGCGACGGCGCCGGACTTCGCCTTGGTCATGGCAAAAATTGCTTCCTGCACGGTGGACTTCGCTTCCGGCAATACCGGGCAACCATCGCCGGTGCGCATGATGTCTTTGACGCGCAACAACAGCGTCAGGCCGAGCGTGCCGGCGGGATGAAATTTCGCGAAATCCTCGCGTGTGAGACCGCGACTCTCCAGCAGCACCATCGCCAACGCATCGCCAAGGGCGAGGGCTGCGGTCGTGCTGGCCGTCGGAGCCAGCGCCAGCGGACAGGCTTCGCGCGGCGCGTGGTAGACCAGCCGAAAATCAGCGCCGCGAGCTAGTTCGCTGTCGGGCGAACCGGTTAATGCGACCGTTTTCAGGCCGAAGCGTTCAAACAAAGGCAACAAACGCAGCATTTCGGCCGTCGCACCACTGTTGCTCAGCAATATCGCAATATCACCCGCGGCGCAGAGTCCCAAATCGCCGTGCAGCGCTTGCGTTGGGTCGAGAAAAGTCGAAGGAGCGCCGATGCTGTTGAAGGTGCCGGTGAGCTTCTCGGCGATATGCGCCGATTTGCCGACACCGCTGAAGACGACTTTGCGTCCAGCCGCGATCACGGCTTCGACCGCATGCACGGTGGTCACAAAATCCCCGTTTAACACCGCCGCCGTGGCATCGAGCGCTTCGCGTTCAATGGTGAGACATTGGCGGGCTTGGGCGAGGATCGTGGCGGAGTCGAGTGGCATCTGAACTTGTATTGCAGTGAGGCGGGCGCAAACCTACTGCTCGCATTCCGCCATTCAACCTCATTCCCGCCGTGATCCGCCCTGTGCGCCAACTTCCCGTCCATCTGTTGCTGCTCGCCGCGGTGATGTTGCTCGCGTCGGTCGGTTGCTCAGATGCCGCGCGCCGTGATTATGCGACAGAGGCGGACGAACCGCATTTTCGACAGGCTGATCAAATGAAGCGCGGCAACCGGCACCAGGAAGCGCTCTCCGCCTACCTCAAGGTGATCGAGAAGCGCGGTGACGATGCGCCCGAGTCACACCTTGAAGCGGGTCTGGTTTATCTGCACCACATTCGCGATCCGATCGCGGCGATTTATCATTTTCGCAAATTCCTCGCGCTGCGCCCGAACAGCGCCCAAGCGCCGCTCGTGCGTCAGCGCATCGATGCGGCGATTCGTGATTTTGCCCGCACACTGCCCGCGCAACCGGTCGAGTCGCAACTCCAGCGCGTTGATCTCATGGCCGCGCTCGATAAGGTGAAACTCGAAAACGACATCCTCAAGCAGCAACTCGCCGACTACCAAGGCGGTCGCGAAAGCAGTGTGGCGTTGGGGGAGAATTCCGTGGCCGGCCGCGTCGCCGCCGCGCGCGAAACCAACGATTTCAAGATCAGCGTGGACACGTTACCGACGGTGCGCACCCGTCCGCCCGCGCCGCGCCCCGAGCCAAGTGCGCCACCGGCGCAACCGAAGGCGGAAGCGAACCGTTCGACTGCTGCGCCGACCAAAGCGGCACCGCCGACCAATCGCGCGGGTGCGCGGCGACATATCGTCAAGCAAGGCGACACGCTCTCGAAACTCTCGCAGCAATATTTCGGCAACCGCACGCGCTGGCGCGACATCTACCAAGCGAACCGCAACGTGATGAAGAATGACGCCGATTTGAAGGTCGGGATGGAACTCGTCATTCCGCAGTAAGCCGCGAGTCGCACGAGGACCGATTTCTCAAGTAGCGGCGAGCGCCAGCGAGCCGATCTTGCTCTTAGATGAAACTGAGACCACTCGCTGGCGCTCGCGGCTACGGTGAAACGCGGCGTGAATCATTCTCGCGACGTTTATTGGTGCACACAGGCCGGGCTTTACGCGTCGGTTTCCCCGGGGCAGCGTCCATCCATGCCCGCCACTTCCCGTCGCACGTCGGTCTTCACGGAATCGCTCATTCGCGAAATGTCGCGCGTCGCCGCGCGCCATGGCGCGGTGAATCTCGCGCAGGGATTTCCTGATTTTAACCCGCCAGCGGCGATTCTCGCGGCGGCCAAGGCGGAGATGGACACCGACCACCACCAATACGCGATCACATGGGGAGCGGCGCCCTTGCGCGAAGCGCTCGCGGCGAAACTCACGCATTTCACTGGGCAACCCTGCGATCCGGAAAAACATCTCATCGTCACCTGCGGGGCGACGGAGGCGATGATGGTGGCGGTGATGACGGTGACCGATGTCGGCGACCACATCGGGTTGTTTTCGCCGTTCTACGAAAACTACAGTGCGGACGCGATACTCGCGGGCGTGACGCCTGTTTTCGCCACGTTGCGCGCGCCGGATTACGCGATCGATTTCGTTGAGTTGCGTCGCGTGTTCGCCAGTGGAATCAAGGCGTTCATCCTCTGCAATCCGTCCAATCCAACCGGCAAAGTTTTTACGCGCGCCGAGCTCGAGCAGATCGCCGTGCTCGCGCAGGAGTTCGATGTGTGGATCATCACGGACGAAGTTTACGAGCATATCGTCTTCGCGCCGCATCAGCACGTGTATCTCTCGTCGCTCCCCGGCATGGCCGAGCGCACGATCATGTGCAGTTCGCTCTCGAAGACGTTTGCGATCACCGGTTGGCGTTTGGGTTACGTTTTCGGGGCGGCGGCGATGGTGGCGCAAGGTCGGAAGGTGCACGATTTTCTCACCGTCGGCGCCGCCGCGCCGTTGCAGCACGCGATTGCGACCGGCTTGCGGATGCCGCCGGATTACTATGCAGAACTCGCGTTGGAATACACGGCGCGCCGCGACATTTTTCTACATTACCTCGATCAGATTGGGCTTACCTACACGCGTCCGCAGGGTGCCTATTTCGTGATGCTCGACATCTCGCCCTTCGGTTACGCCAACGACATCGAGTTTTCGCATTGGATGACAAAAGCGATCGGCGTGGCGCCGGTGCCGGGGTCGGTATTTTTCCATGAGCCCGAGCCTCGTTACGTGCGGCTAAATTTTGCGAAACGACACGAGACGTTGCACGCGGCGGGCGAGCGGTTGCTCCAGTTGCGCCGCGGTTAAGTGTAATGCGGCGCGCGATGGGAGTGAACAGTTCGGCTGGGTGAATCTATTACTGGTCGAATGAGTTGGCCCGCCACTTGGTTAGAGAAGCGGGAGAACGAGAGGGGCGAATTGCGTCGTGCCACCGCGCGGTCACCGTGAAACTCACCAGTCCGGCCTCCGGACACTTATTCATGTTTCGTTCCCATACTCTCCTCTTCGTTTTTTTTGGAATAACTTCGGCGGTCTTTGCGACACCGGCAATCGATCAGCGTATCGAAGAGGCGGCGCGCAATACGTTTAATCTTCGCGTCGTGCTGGGCGACCAAGGGGCGCTTTCGATTCACTCGCTTAATGGCGTAGTGGCACTGACCGGCACCGTGCGCGATGTCGAAAGCAAGCGGCTCGCAGGTAGCACCATTGAGCATATCAGCGGTGTGGCGCGCGTGGATAATTTGTTGATCGTCTCAGACACGCCGCCGGAATTTTCTGACGGCTGGATCAGTAACGCGATTCACCGTCGTTTGATGGTGCAGGCCAACCTCAACATCGAAGCTCTGCACATTGCGGTGAAGAACGGCTTCGTTACACTTTCCGGCACGAGTCTGACCCACACACAGATGGAGCAGATGGCCACGATCGCGGCGACGATTCCGCGGGTGCGGGGCGTGCGCAACGACCTGACGATCAGCATGGTCTCCGCAACTGGAGAACGTTCGATGGACCGCGTGGACGACGCGTCACTCAACACTTTGATTAAGCAGGCGTTGACGGAACGCTACGGTCGGCCCCGCTTTGATATTACCGTGCGCACACGCGACGGGCTGGTCATGATTTCCGGCTGGATCGAATCAGATCTGGAAAAAAGCGCGATCAGCGCAATGATCCGGGCGATTCGCGGCACGCGCGAAGTTTCTAACAACCTCCGCGTCCGCGCCTGAGCGGCACGGACACGGGGGAAGCGTCAGAGCGCGCCGATTGATTCGTCGAGAACGGCGAGGAGAAAATCCGCGTCGTCCTTCGTGATGTTCATCGGAGGTGCGAAACGTATCGTCTGCCCCCACAAGCCGCCCTTGCCGAGGAGGAGGCCGAGCTCGCGTGCGTTTTCCACCACTTGGGCGCAGGCTTCTTTCGCTGGTTCCTTAGTGGCGCGATCCTTCACGAATTCGATGCCGAGCATCAAGCCGCGGCCGCGCACATCGCCGATGATCGGGTATTTTGCTTTCAGCTTGTTGAGCCCGTCGAGGATGTAGTGGCCGAGTTCGAGACAGTTTTGCTGCGTCTTTTCGTTTTCGATCACTTCGAGCACGGCCTTGCCGATGGCGCTGGCCACCGGATTACCGCCGAAGGTGTTGAAGTGCGTTTTCTGCGCGAGCATGGCGGCGATCTTCGGTGTGGTGACGACGGCGCCGAGCGGCGCGCCGTTGCCGATGCCTTTGGCCATCGTGACAATGTCGGGAATTACGCCCTGCGTCTCGAAGCCCCAGAAATGCGTGCCCGTGCGACCGAAGCCCGTTTGCACTTCGTCGGCGATGCACACGCCGCCGGCAGCCCGCACGTGTTCGTAGGCGCCTTTGAGGTAACCTTGCGGAAATTCGACGAAGCCGCCCACGCCTTGGATTGATTCGGCGATGAAGGCCGCGACTTTGCCGGGCGTTGTGTAGTCGATGACCTGCTTGACGTCGTCGGCGTATTTGCGACCGGCATCAGCATCGTCGTAGCCGTAGACGCCGCGGTAGGGATACGGTGCGAGGGTGTGGTGCACGCCGAAGCTGTGCGGGACATTGAATTTCCACGCGCTATTGGCGGTGACACCCATGCCGGCGGCGTTGCCGCCGTGGTAAGCGTTGCGCAGGGCGATGACGTCGTAGTTGCCCGTGTAGAGGCGCGCCATGAGCAGCGCGAGATCGTTCGCTTCGGAACCGGAGTTGACGAAGTAACAGACCTTGAGATCGCCGGGCAATTTCGACGCGAGCTTCTCGGCGTATTCGCCGATGTTCGGGTGCAAGTAGAGCGTCGTCGCGTGTTGCAGCATTTCATTCTGCTTTTGTGTCGCGGCGACGATGTGCGGGTGGCAATGGCCGACGCTGATCGTCACGATGCCGCCGAGGCCGTCGAGGTAACGCTTGCCGGTGTGGTCCCACACCCACTGCATCTTGCCCTCCACGATCATGATCGGCTGCTTGTAGTAGATCAGGATGCCGGGACTGAGGTGCTGCTTGCGCTGCGCCATAACCTGCTCGGCGGTCGGACCAGCGTAGGGCGCGGGTTTGAAGGAAGTGGTGGGGAGGGGGATGGATTTCATGAGAGTGGTGAGGACGGTGAGTGATGGGTTTAGCGCAGAGATATGGCTTTGCGCAAGGCGAGGTAGACGATGAAGGCGAGGCCGAAGCCGGTGAACCACGCATAGGAGTAGAGATTCATCCAGAATGCGCTGACGTCGGTGACGGCGTTGATCGTGCCGAGGAAGCCGGGGATGTTCGGCAGAATGCCGATCACGAGTGCGATGATCGCGATGGGATTGAAGCCACCGCGGTAGGTGTATTCGCCCTTGGCGCGATAGAGATCGCGGAGATTCAGTTCCGTGCGGCGCACGACGAAATAGTCCGCGATAAGGATGCCGCCAATCGGTCCGAGCAGTGCGCTGTAGCCGATCAGCCACGTGAAGATGTAGCCGGAGGGATCCGCGACGAGTTTCCACGGCATCATGGCGATACCGATGATGCCGGTGATAATGCCGCCCGCGCGTCGGCTGATGAGATGCGGTGCGAGATTGGAAAACGAAATCGCCGGCGAAACGACGTTGGCGGCGAGATTGGTGGTCAAGGTCGCCAACGTGAGTGCGAACATCGCGACGAGTGTCACCATGACGTTGTCGAAACGCGACATCAGCTCGATCGGATCCCAGATGGTTTCGCCAAAAATCACGACCGTCGCACTGGTCACGGCGACGCCGATGAAAGCGTAGAGCGGCATCGTGGTATTCAGGCCGAGCGCTTGGCCGACGATCTGGTCTTTTTGACTGCGCGCGAGGCGCGTGAAGTCAGGAATGTTGAGTGAGAGCGTGGCCCAGAAACCGACCATGCCGGTCAGGCCGGGGACAAAGAATTTCCAAAAATCCGCATTGGTCGCGAATTTGGAAGGTTGTCCGAGCATCGGCCCGAAACCGCCGGCTTGGAAGTAGGCCCAAGCGAGCAGCGCGACGCCGATGAGGAGCAAGAGTGGTGCGCCCCAATCTTCGACGACGCGAATCGATTCCATGCCGCGCCAGAAAATCCAGACATTGAGCGTCCAGAAAAGCATGAAGCAGACGAACTGCGCGGCGTTGATGCCGATGAAACCCAACTCGGGCGCTTGCGCGAGCGCCGGGATGACGGCGAGGGCGAGCTTGTAGATGGCCCAGCCACCGATCCACGTTTGGATGCCGAACCAGCCGCACGCGACGATGGCGCGCAGGATCGCGGGGATGTTGGCCCCAAGCACGCCGAACGACGCGCGCGCGAACACGGGAAATGAAATGCCGTATTTCGTGCCGGCGTGGGCGTTGAGCACCATCGGAATCAGCACGATGAGATTGCCGAGAAACACGGTTAGCACCGCCTGCCACCAATTCATGCCGCCGCTGATCAGACTCGAGGCCAACATGTAGGTGGGAATGCACACACTCATCCCGACCCAGAGCGCAGCGATATTCCACTGCGTCCATGTGCGCAGCGACTGCGGCACCGGGGCGAGTTCTTCGTTGGAAAGATGGCGGTCCAAGTTGGCGGAATCGTCGGGAAGTGTCGTCATGGGTGCAGCGGCGTGGGTGGCTGACGGACTTGGAACTAAAAGTGACTCGGCTTGCGTTGGAGGAACTGGCCGCGGCCGACGGTGCCGCAGAACTGGCCGTCGCGCGCGGCGATCTGGCCGCGCACCGTGACGACACTGGCGCGACCTTCGAGCGGCCAACCTTCGAACGCGCTGTAGTCCACCGCCATGTGTTGCGTCTTCACCGAAATCTTTCCGCGGTAATTTGGATCAAAAACCACGAGATCAGCATCGGCGCCGGGCTGGATCGCGCCCTTGCGCGGGAAGAGGTCGAAGAGCTTTGCGGCCTGCGTGCTCGCGACGTCGACGAACTGGTGCAGGTCGATTTTGCCGGTCTTGACGCCGTAGGTGTAGAGGAGGTTCACGCGTTCCTCCAGTGACGGAATACCGTTGGGAATCTTCGTGAAATCATCGCGGCCCATCGGTTTCTGTTTTTCGAAATCAAACGGTGCGTGGTCGGTGGCGACCGTTTGGACGAGGCCGTCGCGCAAGCCGTTCCAGAGGACGGCTTGGTTGCGTTCGTCGCGCAGGGGCGGGGACATGACGTATTTCGCGCCTTCGAAGTTCGGGCGCTCGGCGTAGGATTTGTCGAGCGTGAGGTATTGGATGAGCGTTTCGACGCCGACGCGCACGCCGCGTTGTCTGGCCGCGATGGCTTGGTCGAGCGCTTCTTTGCAGCTCAAATGCACAATGTAGGTCGCCGCGCCGGTGAGTTCGGCGAACGTCATCAAGTGGTGCACGCCTTCCGCCTCGACGGACGGCGGCCGGCTCTCGTGGTGTTGGCCGGGATCGGTTTTGCCGGCGGCGAGCAATTCTTTGCAGCGCTCTGCGACGAGCGTTTCGTTTTCGCAGTGCGCCGTGACGATGACGCCGAGTTCCTTGGCGAGCTTGAGCGTGCGGTAAAGTTCGGTGTCGTCGATGCCGAACGCGCCTTTGTAGGCGAGGAAGATTTTGAAGGACGCGATGCCGCGCCGCACGATCTCGCGCAATTGGGTTTCGGTCTGCGCGTCGAATTTCGTTACACCCATGTGAAACGTGAAATCACACGCCGACTTGCCTTCGGCCTGGCTCATCCAGAGTTCAAAGCTTTCGAGCGCCGCATCGGCGCGCGACGGGCAGCACATTTCGATGAGCGTCGTTGTGCCACCGACAAGTGCGGCGCGACTGCCGGACTCGTAAGTGTCCTTCGCATACGTGCCCATGAACGGCAGGTAAATGTGCACGTGCGGGTCGATGAAGCCCGGGAAGACATACTTGCCCGTGGCGTCGATTACCTCGCAACCGGCGGGCGCAACAATATCGCGGTCGATCCGCGTGATGGTTTCGTTTTCGCAGAAAATATCCGCGACGTAACGGCTGTCGGCGGTGATAATTTCACCGTTCTTAATTAGGAGGCTCATGGGGGCAAAAAAGCGCCAAGCTCCAACATCCAAGCTCCAAAGAAGTATCAAACTTCAATAGGAACGGGAGTGGGTCTGAGTGCTTGTGATTTTGGTGTTTCTCTGGAGCTTGGTGCTTGGATTTTGTTGCTTCTACTTCTTCCACACATCGCCGACGTCGCCGCCGAACCAGCGGGAGGAGACGACTTTTTGCTGGGTGTAGAATTGGATGCTTTCTTTACCCTGGATGTGGAGATCGCCGTAGAAGGAATCATCCCAACCGGTGAAGGGGAACATCGCCATCGTGGCGGGGACGCCGACGTTGACGCCGACCATGCCGGCTTTGACGCGCATGGTGAATTCGCGCGCGGCGCGGCCGTTGTTGGTGAAGATGGCGGCACCGTTGCCGAAAGACGACGTGCTCGCCTGCGCGATCGCGGCGTCGAGGTCGTCCATGCGCATGACGTTCAGCACGGGGCCGAAGACTTCTTCCTTGGCCAACGTCATATTGTTTTCCACGCCGTCGATGACGGTGGCGCCGATGTAGAAACCGTGCGGGGCGTCGGCGACTTTCACGTTGCGGCCATCGGCGAGCACTTTGGCGCCTTCCTGTTCACCCGTGGCGACGAGGGCGAGGACGCGATCGCGGTGTTGCGCGGTGATAACCGGGCCCATGTCGGGCTGGTTGGCGCGGTCGGTCGGGCCGACCTTGATCGCGCTGGCAGCTTTGACGAGGTCGGGGAGGAAAAGATCGCCGGCGGCACCGACGGCAATGGCGGTGGAGCCCGCCATGCAACGCTCGCCCGCGCAACCGAACGCCGCGGTGACGAGATTCTCGACGGTCTTGCCCACATCGGCATCGGGCATGACGACGATGTAATTTTTTGCGCCGCCGTTGGCTTGGACGCGTTTGCCGTGCTTCGTGCCGGTTTCGTAAATGTATTTGGCGATCGGTGTCGAGCCGACGAAGGAGATCGCTTTCACCTTCGGGTGCGTGAGCAACGTGTCGACGGATTCGCGTCCGCCGTGGACGATGTTGAACACGCCTTTCGGGCAACCGGCTTGCTCGAGCAATTGACCGAGCAACACCGCGCTGAGCGGCACTTTCTCGCTCGGTTTCAGGACGAACGTGTTGCCGCACGCGATCGCGTTCGGGAACATCCAAAGCGGCACCATCGCGGGGAAGTTGAACGGGGTGATGCCGACGCAGACGCCCAGCGGCATGTTGATGGTGTCACAATCGACGCCGCGCGCGATGTTGCGCAGCGAGTCGCCGAACAGGAGCGTGGGAATGCCGCAGGCGTATTCGATGTTTTC
>JAUXXD010000168.1 GCA_030681265.1 Candidatus Didemnitutus sp.
AAAACGGCCTCGCCGCCGCCGATCCGGCAAATGCGGCTTACTATGCGAGTCGCGCCGATGCGCTGCGCGGGCAACTACTGGAGTTGCATGCGTGGGCCTTGGCTAAGGCGGCAGAACTGCCGCCCGAACGTCGTATCCTCATCACCAGTCACGATGCTTACAATTATTTTGGCCGTGCCTACGGATTTACCGTCGTTGGCCTCCAGGGTATTTCGACGGCAACCGAGGCGGGCCTCGCCGATGTGGCGCGACTGGTGGACTTCATCAAGGAACGGCGCATCAAGGCCATCTTCGTCGAGAGCAGTGTGTCGCCTGCGACGATTCGCCGGGTTGCCGAAGACGCCAATTGCATTGTCGGGGGCGAACTTTTTTCTGACGCCATGGGCACACCGGGCGCGATGGAGAACGGCTACGACCTCGGCACCTATCCGGGCATGATCAAACACAACTTGACGACGATCGTGCGCGCTCTGCAATGACCGCCAATTTCCCAGCTACACCGCTTTCCCACGCACTCGCTAAATCCATGCCTCCGCACCTGCGCACTCCCTCACGCGTTCGATCGCTAATCGCCCTCGCGGGCCTCGTGTTGGCCAATTCCGTTTCGGCACAATTTACCGAAGTAACTTCCACGGTGAAACCGGGGAGTTTTTTACTCGAGATGGATGCACTTTCCTTGGTGATTGATCGAGAGGCTGGCGACAAATCCACGGCGTTCGCCGCAGGGGCATTTTTAGTTACTACCGGTCTGACCAAAAACTGGGATCTCCAGCTGGGCGCTGAACTCTTTATCAGCCAGCGCATCGATCTGGGCGGGCTGAAGGAGCGCAATACCGGGATCGGCGATATTTATGTGCGCACCAAGTGGCGTTTCTACGAGGATGAGAGGTTCGAAATTGCGCTGATCCCTTTTGCCAAGATTCCGTCAAACACGGGGGGAGTGGGCAATGATTCTGTCGAAGGCGGCTTGATCGTGCCGTGGCAGGCTTACCTCTTTGGCGCAGTTACTTTAAATGCGATGGTGGAAGTCGACGTAGTGCGTAATGCCCGCGATGACGGCTACGGTTTACTCTGGTATGGCTCGGCGGCTCTCTCACGAGAGCTCACGAAAAGCTTGGCTGTTTACGCGGAGATCGATGCGGCAAAAACCTCAGGCACTGCGCCCTGGCAAACGACGGTGGGCCTAGGCGTTTATTGGAGCGTCACGCCATTCCTCGCGTGGGATTTTGCGGTTTATCGCGGCCTGTCGCGCGTTTCGCCCGATTGGAATCCTGTCGTGCGGGTCAACGTTGGCTTTTAAATGATGAATTCCAACCTGACCGCAGCACCGCCGCTGGAGATTCACGATCTCACAGTCGCTTATCACAAGAAGCCCGTGTTATGGGGCGTCGACGTCGTAGTGCCACGCGGGCAGTTGGTGGGCATTGTCGGTCCGAATGGCGCGGGCAAATCCACGTTGATCAAAGCCTGTATGGGCTTGGTGCCGGCGAGTAGCGGTTGGGTGAAAATGTTCGGACAACCGCTCGCGCAAGCCGTGCGCCGCATCGGCTACGTGCCGCAACGCGAGTCGGTCGATTGGGATTTTCCGGTCAACGTCATGGATGTCGTGTTGATGGGTCGCTACGGAAGGCTCGGTTTGCTACGCCGTCCGGGCGCGGTGGACCGCGCGGTGGCGCGGGCCTGCTTGGACAAGGTTGGGATGCTGCCTTTCGCCGCGCGGCAGATTGCCAATCTCTCCGGTGGACAACAGCAGCGCGTGTTTCTCGCCCGCGCCCTCGCGCAGGAGGCTGAACTTTACTTTATGGATGAGCCTTTCGCCGGCGTGGATGCCGCGACGGAATCTGCGATCATCACGGTGCTTCGGGAGCTGCGTGATCGTGGCTGCACCTTGCTGGTGGTGCATCACGACTTGCCGACCGCGCGCGAATATTTTGATCAACTCCTCTTGCTCAACATGAACGTCGTGGCCTTCGGCGCGACCAAGGACGTGTTCACGTCCGATCTGTTGCAACGCACTTATGGCGGGCGGCTAACGATTCTCTCCGAAGTGGCGCACGCCGTCGGTGCCACCGAGCGCGCGGAGGCACCGTGAGAATTCCGGCTAGCCGCCACCCTCGCGGAATCCTGCTGGTGCTGCTCGCACTGGCCGCCACCGCCACGGCGCACGCGGCGCGGGTGAGTGATTTCGGCGCGGTGGAGTGGAGCGAACAGGTCATGCGTTTTTTCAGCTTCCGCGATCCGTCGGTGCGCTACGCGGTCGTCGGCGCGGTGTTGATCGGTATCTGTTGCGGCGTGCTTGGCGGCTTCGTCGTGGTGCGTCGCATGGCACTCGTGGGCGATACATTGTCGCATGCGGTCTTGCCGGGCGTGGCGCTGGGATTCCTGTGGACGGCGAGTAAAGACCCGTTGGCGATTTTTATCGGTGCATCCGTCGCCGGCTTGCTCGGCACCGCGATGGTGCGCGCCATCACCGCCACTACGCGCTTGAAGGAAGATGCCGCGCTTGGGCTCGTGCTCGCTTCGTTCTTCGCGGTCGGCGCGTGTCTGGTGACGATGATTCAGCGACTCCCGACGGGGAACAAGAGTGGCATCGACAAATTTCTCTTCGGTCAGGCGGCGGCGGTGGGGCGCGATGACGTGGTGTTGATGAGTGTCGTGGCGGTGCTCGTGGTCGCATTGGTCACGGCGTTCTACAAGGAATTGCTCGTGGCGAGTTTTGATCGCGGGTTCGCGCGTGCGGGCGGACTCTCCGTGGCGTGGGTGGATCGCGGGTTGATGCTGTTGCTCGCCTTTTCCGTGGTCGTGGCGTTGCAAGCGGTCGGTGCCGTGCTCGTGTCCGCCATGCTCATCACGCCGGCGGCGGCGGCGTATTTGCTCACCGACCGCATGCATCGAATGCTGTGGTTATCGGCGGTTTTCGGCGTGTTGGCCGGTCTGCTCGGCGCGTTTTTTTCCTTTATCGGCAATAATCTTCCGACCGGTCCGCTGATGGTGATCGCGGCCAGCTTGGTTTTTGTGGGCGCCTTTTTCTTCGGGCCGCGGCACGGCGTCGTGGCGCGTTGGTGGCGGCAGCGTGATCACGCGGCGCGCACGCAGCGCGAGAACACGCTCAAGGCGCTCTATCGGGTCTGTGAAGAGCGGGAATTTGTCGGCGAAGGCGTGACTTATCGTGCGCTGGCGGCGCGGCGCGGAGAAACCGAAGGCGATGCGCAGCAACAAGGGCGCGCGTTGCTCGCACACGGGCTGGCCACGGTGAGTAACGGCACGATTTTCTTCACGCCGGAAGGCCGGCGCCGCGCAGCGGAAATCGTGCGCAATCACCGCTTGTGGGAACTTTACCTGACCAACTCCGCCAACATCGCGGCCGACCACGTGCATGAAGATGCCGAGCGCATCGAACACGTGTTGGGTGAAGCAGCCGTGCGCGAATTGGAGCGCCGCTTGAACTACGCCGAACGCGACCCGCACGGACGACACATTCCCAGCGCCGCAGAAATTCACCAGAACGCCGGACACAGTCGCGCGCCCGACCTCGGTCAATGATGAGCGAATTGATTCCCAGTTTCGATTGGCAGCGCGTCGTGGTCGCACCGTGGACGACGGAATTTTCCATTTTCGGTTGGATCATGTT
This sequence comes from Candidatus Didemnitutus sp., assembly GCA_030681265.1. GTDB lineage: Bacteria > Verrucomicrobiota > Verrucomicrobiia > Opitutales > Opitutaceae > Didemnitutus. The sequence goes on from JAUXXD010000168.1 coordinate 3,632, forward strand.
AATGGGCTTCCTCGTGACCGCGGCGTGCGGACTCGTGGGCAATTACCTGCTGTTGCGCCGCCTCGCGTTGATGGGTGATGCGGTCAGTCACAGTGTTTTGCCCGGACTTGTGATCGCGTTTCTGTTGAGCCAAAGCCGCAGCACCGGCGCGATGTTTCTCGGGGCGCTGGTCGCAGGCGTGTTTGCCACGGTGGTGATCGAACTCATCCACACCAAGTCGCGCGTGAAACAGGACGCGGCCATGGGCATCGCTTTTTCGACGCTGTTTGCCATCGGCGTCGTGCTGACCGTAGTTTTCGCTGATCAAGTCGATCTCGATGCCGAGTGCGTTCTCTATGGTGAAATCGCTTTCGTGCCACTGGAGCCGATGATCACGGTCGGCGGTTGGACGCTCGGACCGGAATCATTGGTGCGCATGGGCGCCGTGTTGCTCGGCGTGGTCGTGCTGATCGTCGCGTTCTACAAGGAGCTGCTCGTGTGCGCGTTTGATGCGGGTCTGGCGCGGAGTTTGGGTGTGAATCCGACTGTGGCGCACTTTGCGTTGATGGGCGCGCTCTCCATTGTCGTTGTGAGCGCCTTCGAATCGGTGGGAGCGATCTTGGTGATCGCGATGTTGATTCTCCCCGGCGCAACTGCGTCGCTGCTTTCGCAACGCCTCCCGGTGGTGCATGTGCTCAGCGTGGCGCACGCGGCCTTGAGTGCGGTGCTCGGCGTGCACTTGGGTGTGTGGCTGGAATGTTCGCTCGGAGCCGCGATGGTCGTCGCGGGCGCTTTTTTGTTCGGCGTCGTTTGGTTCATCGCCCCGGAGTCCGGACTCATCGCCCAATGGCGCCGCCAACACCGCCGCCCGACTGAGTCGGCGAATTGACACTGCGCGTCCGACGGGTTGCTGGAAAATCGTTCTCGTTCTGCGTCCGCCGGCACGCTAACTAGCCACGATGCGACTGATCGACAGTCACGTGCATTTGTATCCGTCCGCCATCGCGCTCGATCCGGTGGCGTGGGCGCAAACGCAGGGCGAAGCGCATTGGGCGCGACTGGCGACGAGGCGGCGGCGCGACGGTGGGCCGGTGCAATTGTTTCCGACGGTGGACGAACTCATGCATGAACTCGACGCCGCGGAAATCGACCGCGCGGTGTTGCTCGGTTGGTATTGGGAGCACGCGTCTTCGTGTGAGTTGCAGAATCAATTCTACGCGGACTGTATTCGCGCGTATCCGGATCGACTCAGCGCGTTTGCTGCGGTGCCGCTGGCGAAGCGGGAGTCGGCACTTGCCACAGTGGCGTTGGCGCGGGAGCAAGGCTTCGCCGGACTCGGTGAACTCTCGCCGCATTCGGTGGGTGGTGCCGCGGCGCGACGCGTGTTGCCCGAAGTGCTGGCCGCTGCCGGTGCTGCCCGGTTGCCGGTGAATTTGCACGTGAGCGACCCGATCGCGCGCAAGTTTGCTGGCTGGGTGGAGACGCCGTTGCACGACTTCGTTGCGTGGGCAAAAAATTTTCCCGAGACGACTTTCGTGCTCGCGCACTGGGGCGGTGGATTGGCGTTTTGCGAGACGGGCCGCGCGCTCACCAACGTCTATTTCGACACGGCGGCGTCGCCACTGCTGTGCGATGCGTCCGCGTGGTCGCGCGCGGTCGCGTCGGTCGGGTCGGAGCGTTTGCTGTTCGGGTCCGATTATCCGTTGCGACTCTATCCGCGCACTAACGAGGGAACGGGACTTGCCGATTTCGCGCGCGAAGCGCGAACGGCGTTATCTGCGTCCGATCTGGCGCTCGTGGGTCGCGCCAACGCGCAACACTTGCTGGGCTTGCGTCAGTAGTTGCGCAGCACCCAGTCGAAGACGGGACTGTTGGCGTCGGGCGCGAGGATTTGCAGTCCGGCGGTGAGATGGTTTTCGAGCGGCACGGGCACGGTGAGACAGGGAATGCCACCGAGGCTCGCCGGTGCGGTAAACCTCAAAATCGAGCGCCGTGTTTCGAGCGTGCATTGCGCCTTGGTCACGGCCGGCACTGGCGCGCAGGGCAGCACGAGAAAATCGTGAGTGCGGAAAAACTGCGCGAAATTCCCGCGCACTTGCGCAAAGGTCGCGTGTGCGGCCGCTAGTTTGGCGGCATCGGTGCGGCCGCCATCGGTGAAACGCTGCCATAGGTTCGGGTCGTAACTGGCGCGTTGCGGTTCGAGCCACTCGCGGTGGATGTGGTGCGCTTCGTGCAACACGACGGTGCTGTAGGCATCGATAGCGTCACGCCACGTGTGCACCAACGCGTCGCACGTGGCCGCATCGGCGGGTGCGGCGATACGGGCGGAGGCCCGGCGACAAGCCACGTCGACCGGCGCCGTCGGCACGAGATCGGCGGCGGAGAGAAACACGCCTTTCGGCGCATTCGCCGTGGTGGCCATCGCTCCGAGCATGGCTGCGAGCGTGGCGCGCATGTCGGCGGCGTGCGCGGTGAACCAGCCCGCGGTGTCGCAAATGGCGGATAACGGGAACGCGTCACTGACCAAGGCATCTCCCGGACGTCCGCGATAACCAAAGAGTCCGCAAAACGCGGCGGGCACGCGGACAGAGCCGCCGGTGTCGGTGCCAATGGCGAGCGGCGCGAGTCCGGCGGCGACGAGTGCCGCAGAACCGCTGCTGGAACCGCCGGAAAGTCGGTCGGGAAAAAGCGGATGCGGGCAGTCGCCGAAAGTGCGATTCTCGCCAGTGAGACCGGCGGCGAATTCGACCAAATGCGTCTTGCCAGCAAGCACCGCGCCGCGTTCGCGCAGGCGGCGGACCAGCGTGGCGTCTTTGGAAACCGGCCGCACGTCGGCGAGAAAAGGTGAGCCGGCGCGCGTCGGCAGACCGGCCACGTCGAAGAGATCCTTCAGTAAATAGGGGACGCCGTGCAACGGGGCGTCGAGTGTGGCGCGTTCCAGTGCGACGGTCAATTCGTCCTCTGTCGGCGTCCACGCCATTGCCGCCGCTTGGAGAGCCGGCGACAACGCCTTCAGTCGGCGGTGAAATTCGCGGGCCGACTCGCGTGGTGACAGAGATTGCCAAGCGGCGAAGGGCAAAGGAACTGGAGTTTTGCGGGCGTTCGTGTCCACTGAGTCAGCTTCATGCACACAAGCAGTCCTATCGTCAAACTTCACGCGGTGAACAAGCGCTATGGCGCCGGTTCGGAAGTGCTGCACGCGGTCAGCTTAACCGTCGCGGCGGGAGATTTCGTCAGTTTGATCGGACCAAGTGGCTGTGGCAAATCGACGGTTCTGAAACTGATCTCCGGACTCAGCCCGGCGACCGCGGGTGAAGTGACCGTGCTCGGCACTGCGCCGCGGCAGGCGCGTGATCAACAGGCGTTTATTTTCCAAGATGCGACGTTGCTGCCTTGGCTGACGGCGCGCCGCAATGTCGAGTTGCCACTCCGATTGCGCCGCGTCAGCGCAACCGCACGGCGCGCGCGCGCGGAAGAACTGCTCAAACTGGTCGGACTCGACGCGGCGGCGGAATTGTATCCGCGCCAACTTTCCGGCGGCATGAAAATGCGGGTCTCGCTCGCGCGAGCGCTCTCGTTGTCGCCGAAACTTCTGTTGCTGGACGAACCATTCGGCGCGCTGGATGAGATGACGCGTTATCGACTCAACGAGGAATTGTTGGCGCTCCGCGAACGCGCGGCGTTCACGGCGGTGTTTGTGACGCACTCGGTGGCGGAAGCGGTTTTTCTGTCGAATCGCATTATCGTGATGGGAGCGCATCCGGGGCGTTGGCACGCGGAGATTGCGGTGGACTTTTCGTATCCGCGACGCGGTGAATTGCGCGCGCGGCCAGAATTTCAGGACGTGGTGAATCGCGTGACGCGTCTCTTGCACGAAGTCGAAATCCGCGAGGAGGCGACAGCATGAAGCCGCTGGCAGGTTGGAAAATTTGGCTGTTGCCGGTGCTGTCCGGCGTGGTGTTTTTCGCGCTGTGGTATGGCGTGCGGGTAATCGCAGGATTGGAAAGTTGGATTTTACCAGCGCCGCACGAGATTGCGGCGGCGGCGTGGGCCGAGCGCCTGCGACTGTGGCGCGCGGTGGGTAGCACGGCGGTGGGTGCGTTGGCGGGATTTGGGTTGGCGGCCTCGCTGGGGTTTTTGATGGCGCTGTTGTTGGGCGCATCGCGCTCGTGGCGGGCGTCGCTTTATCCGTGGCTGCTGGTGTTGCAAATGACACCGGTAATCGTGCTCGCGCCCGTGATCGTGCTGTGGGCGGGGCCGGGGATGCCGGGCATTATCACCATCACGTGGTTGATTAGTTTTTTCCCCATCGTGGCAAACGTGACGCAGGGACTGATTTCGGCGGATATGAATCACGTGGCGCTGTTTCGCATGTGCAACGCGAGTCGCTGGCAGGAGATGTGGTTGCTGCGCGTGCCGGCGGCGATGCCGTATTATTTGGCGGGGTTGCGCATCGCGGCGACGCTCGCGCCGATCGGGGCGATTTTCGGCGAATACATGGTGGGCAACGCCTCCGGTGGCTCGGGTGGGCTCGGGTTTCTCGTCTATAGTTACAACACGCAGATCAAGATTCCCGCGCTGTTCGCGACGGCGCTCACTAGTTGTTTACTCGGATTTGTCTTTGTGGCGGCGGTGACAATTTTGAATTGGGCAGTGCTGCGCAAGTGGCACGATTCCTTCGAACCCAACGACCACTAATCTTTCTCCCACGATGAATATGGTGTCATTTGTCTTCAAAAAAATTGGACGTGCGACGAGCTGGATCGGCTTGGTTGTCGCGTTATTGCTGGTCGTCGGCTGCGGACGCAAAGCGCCGGAAACGGACCAGACCGCGCAAGGATTGACGAAGGTGCGCTTCCAGACCGATTGGTTTCCGCAACCGGAGCACGGCGGCTATTATCAGGCCAAGGCGCGCGGCTTTTACGCGGAAGAGGGACTCGATGTCGAACTCGTGCCCGGCGGACCGAACGCGCAAGTGATGACCGGTGTGGCGACGGGCCGCGCGCATCTGGGCATGACGAATGGCGACGATGTCATGGTGGCCGTCTCGCGCGGTGTGCCATTGAAGATGGTCGCCGCCGAAATGCAGCGCGACGCGCAGGGCATCCTTTTTCACGCGGAAAATCCGATTCGCTCGCTCAAAGACCTCGATGGCAAAACCATCATGGCAGGCGCGGGTTCCGCGTGGCTGCAACTTGTGCAGGAGAAATACGGGATCAAATTCAATCTGCGTCCGCTCGTCGGCGACATCTCGCGCTTTTTGCAGGATAAGACGTATCTCCAACAATGCTTCGTCACGAACGAACCGTTTTTCGTGCGGCAACGCGGCGTCGAGGTCGGCGCGCTGTTGATCGCGCACCCCGGCTACGAGCCGTATCGCGTGATTTTTACGAGTGAAGGATACCTCGCGCGGAATCCGGAAATCGTGCGCCGTTTTGTGCGCGCGACGATTCGCGGGTGGATCGATTATTTGACGGGTGATCCGACGCCCGGCAACACGCTCATTCAAATGTTGCGACCCGACCTGCCGCCGGAGTTTTTCGAATTCAGTATTCGCTCGATGAAGGACTACCAACTCGTGCTCGGTGATCCGACGCGCGGCGAAAAGGCCGGCCAACTCACGCGCGAGCGAATCGAAACGCAGCTAAAGATGCTGCATGAACTAAAAATTCTCGAACGCGAGCTGACGCTCGAGGACGTGGCGCGGCTGGACTTCTTGCCGCCGGAAGCACGCTAAGCTCACGGCTTAGATTTGCTTCGTGAGAATCTTCGAGTTGCGCCCGCTTTCTTCGTAACTCTTGAGCCGCGCCTCGGGCAGAGCGACCTTGTCGGTTTCGACAAAGCCGCACACCGACGAGAAAAAGGTGAAGGCCTGGGTGGAGAGCACGAGCACCGTCGAGGCCCCGCGCTCTTTGGCGATCTTGCAGCCGTAATCGACCATCTTCTTGCCCACGCCGCGGTGGTGGTAGAACGGCATGACGTAGAGCGAGCCGACTTCGGCGAGCTTCGGTTTGTCGGCGAAGAAATTCACCGAGACGCACGCGATGATGTTTTCGTCGATCTCGAAGACGTGGAAATTCTCGATGTTCTTTTCGATCGCCTGCTGCGTGCGATAGACGAGCTCCTCGCGCTTCACGGCGG